>CAMAVU010000040.1 GCA_945861935.1 Bifidobacterium breve
AGGGACCCCCCACTTCCAGCCGCTGGGCCCCCCGAGGGGGACTGTCCCCCTGAGGGGACTGTCCCCGCGGTTCGTCCCCCCGCAGTTCGCGAGGGGGACTGTCCCCCTGAGGGGACTGTCCCCGCGGTTCGTCCCCCCGCTTCGTCCCCACCGCAGGGTTTGCTTACCTGCGTATCCATGAACCGCCTCATCCCATCCGTGGTCGTGGCGCTCGCCATCGCGACGGCCGGGGCCGTGCCCGCTCTGGGTGTGGTGTCCCAGGGGGCTTTCCGCATCGGCGCGGATTCGGCGTGGGCACGTGGCATTGACGGTGCCCACACGCAGGTGGCGATCCTCGACCCGGGGTTCGGTGGCCTCGCGGCGTCCATCGCTGCTGGCGAGTTACCCGCGCGTGAGGCGATGGAGACACGGTCCTTCGATCCGGTCCACGGGTTGGAGGGGCGTGACAGTTTGGGTGCTCCGACCGAACATGGCACCCGGATGGCGGAGATCGTGCATGACGTCGCGCCCGGCGCCCGTCTGGTGCTCGTGAACTACGCCGGCACCGACGGCTTCCTGCAGGCCGCCGAATGGATCACGGCGAACGGGATCCCCGTGGTGAGCCATTCCAACTCGATCCTCGGCGGTCCGTTCGACGGCACGGGTGCGCTGGCCCGGGCAGTCGACCGTGCGGCGGCAGGAGGGGTGCTCTGGGTGAACTCGGCCGGGAACTTCGCGGCGCGTCACTGGCGTGGCATCCCCGCCCCCACCGGGACCGAGATCCCCATCGAGCCCCGAGCGGGCGAGACCCTCGCGTTCGGTATCGGGTGGAGCGCGCCGGGGTTCGAGGCCGTGCTGTCGGTGCAGCGTCAGCAGCCCGACGGCTCGTGGGCGGAGGTCACACGCAGCGATCCCGCGAACCGCACGCCGCCCGTCGGCGTCGATGGGGGCGTCTGGCGGGTTCTGGTCCTCCCCACCGGGGGTGGCGACGCGGTCGTGGACGTGTTCTCCCGCACGGTCGGCTTCGGCACCTGGGCGGTGGCCGCCGGCAGCGTGGCCACGCCGGGTGATGCCGTCGGCGCGCTCTCGGTGGGAGCGGTGCCGTGGCGGGGCACGGCACCGGAGCCGTATTCCTCACATGGCCCCACTCAGGATGGCAGGGCCAAGCCGGACCTCGTCGGGCCCACCTATGTGACGGCGAACCCCCTCTTCCGGGGAATCGCGGGCACCTCGGCCTCCACGGCCCACGTCGCGGGCGCGGCGGCGCTCATCCGCGACGAGCGCCTGGCCGCGGGGCAGCCGCTCGACCCCGGATCGCTGAGAGCCGAACTTGTGCGACGGGCCCGCGATCTGGGGGTGGCCGGTCCCGACGCGGTGACGGGCGCCGGCATGGTGCGGGTGGACACCGTTCCGCCTCGGGCGAGGATGTCCGTGCCGCACGGGGCACGGCCCGTGGTGCGCGTGCACGGATTCGACACAGGCACGATGGCGTCGGTGGAACTCCGCCTGAACGGACGTCTCATGCGCACACGGCCCGGGCCGTTCCTCAGCCAGCGCCTCTGGCTCCGGAAGGGGCGGAATCACCTGGAGGCGCGCGCCGTCGATATGGCCGGCAACGAGGTCGTCATCCGTCGCGTGGTGGTCTGGTGATGACCCGGACCCGCCGAAGCGTGGCGCTGGCCGGGCTCGCCCTCCTCCTGCCTGCTCCCGCGGCGATGGCCGGGGCGGGTCCCGTTCCCCTCACGATCACGGCGGCCCCGGGGTGCGCCGGTGGCGTGGCGCAGGCACTGGGTGCCTCCGCCCTTCGTGTGGTGCGGCGTGATCGCGGGGTGATGCAGGTGATCGCGTCTGTTGACCGGCTGCCAGCCCTCCGGTTGCTTCCCGGGGTGGTCACGGCCCATGCGGCCGCATCGTCCATGCCCGCCGAGGATCCCGAGGATTCCCCTGGTGGCCTCCTGCCCTCGGAGGGAATCGTCGAGTCCGAGGGAATCGAGCGCGTGGGGGCCGATGCCCTCAAGCCCCTCGCCCACGATGGCGAGGGTGTGCTCATCGCCGTCCTCGACCTGGGCTTTGGTAGCACGAGCCGCATCGCCGACCTGCAACGCCGCCGTGAACTGCCGCCCTCCTCCCGGCTCGAAACCGCCACCTTTGATCCGGCGTGGGGGCTCCACGGGCGGAACGCCTACGGCAACGCGACGAACCACGGCGAACTCGTGGCCCAAACGGTCTTCGACTTCGCACCGGGGGCGGGATACCTGTTCGTGAACTACCACACCGAGCAGGACTTCCAGACGGCCGTGGAGTGGCTGATCCAGCGCCGCCCGGACGTGGTGGTGCACAGCAACAACTTTTTGGAGGGGCCCTTCGATGGCAGCAGCCCCGCGGCACAGGCCGTGGATCGCGCTGCGGCCGCTGGCATCGCCTGGGTCAACTCCGCCGGCAACTATGCCCAGCGTCACTGGGAGGGCGCATGGTCCGATGCGGACGACGACGACGTTCTCGACTGGCCCGGCACGCCGGGGTGGACCTTCGACGTCGCGCCGAACAGTCCGATCACCTTCGCCCTGTCGTGGGACCAACCCGATGGCGCCGAGGTGACCGACCTCGATCTCGTGGTCGAGAGGCGCGCGACCTCGGGCGAATGGGCCGAGGTCGCCGCCTCGCGTGATCCACAGGGTGATGGCGCACGTCCGGCCGAGCGCGTCACGGGCGTCCCGTCAGTCGGTGGCGGCGAGTTCCGCGTACAGGTTGTGCTCACCGCCGGCCCGCCGCCCTCGGGTCCCGTCACCCTGTTCTCGCGTGAGGTCGCCATGGACGCCCTCGGCGACTCCGGCCCCGGCAGCATCCCCACCCCCGGCGATGCCGAGGGATCCATCACGGTCGGTGCGGTCGGATGGACCGGCAACTCGCTCAGGGCCTACTCGTCTCAGGGACCGACCGACGACGGGCGGTTGAAGCCCGACATCACCGCACCCACCAACACCCGGGTCCTCACGGCATCCGGCCCCCGGTCCATCGGTGGTACGTCCAATGCCGCGCCGAACGCGGCGGGGGCGATCGCCCTGCTCATCGGCGCCCGCAGGCGGGCGGGGGCGCCGCTGGACCTTGTTGCCCTTGGCGATCTCCTTTCCACCCAGGCCCTGGACCTGGGCGCATCGGGACCGGACAACCGGTTCGGCGCGGGCCGCGTGCGCGTGGATGTGGATGCGCCGGAGGTCACCTTCACCACCGGGCCCGGGCGGGTCGTGGCCACCGTCCCCGTGAGGCTCAGGGCATCGGCGGAGGACGCCTCCCGGCTTGCCGAGTGGTCGGTCACGGTGGATGGGCGCGTGGTGATCCGGCACTGGGGCGAGAGCGCACCTCTCGCCGTGCTCGGTCGCCGCTTGCTCCCGGACGGCTGGCACACACTCACGGTGCGTGCTCGTGACTGGCCGGGCAACGAGGGCGTCCGAACGCGGGTCATCCTGGTGGACACCGCCCCTCCGCGCCTGTGGTCTCTGGACATCGAGCGCGCGGGATGGGGGTCGGTGAGAGGCGTTCTGTTCGCCGTGCGCGACCGCCCCGCGCGCCTGCGGGTCACGGCCAGCGATCTGAGCGCGTCGAGGCTTCGTATCGTCGTGACGGGGTCAGACGGGCGTGAGGTGCGCCGGCTGGTCATGTTTCAGGGCACGGCGGAGCGGGTGATTCCGCTCGGGTTCCTCCTGCCCGGCCCCTACCGCGTGACGGTCACCGCAGTGGACGCCGTCGGCCACACCCGCACGACGACGCGCCCGCTGCGCCTGGCGCCGTAGGAGGGACGCCGGGGCACACGCCTTCGCGATCGCGCACAATCCCCTGTCAGAAGCGCGCCAGCACCCTGTCCACCCTTCCCCAACGAGGTACGCAATGCCGCTCGATCGTGAAGTGAAGAGCAAGCTGAGGGACCGCGTCTCGACCGCGAGCAAGACCAACGTCGACGAGGTCGCCGCCGAGGTCGAGGCTGCCCGCGCCGACCTGGCCTCTGATGACAAGGACTTTGAGCGCCTCGGCATCTGGCTCGAGGATCTGCAGCACATCGCCGGCGGCAAGATCATCGGCCGCACCGGGGATCCGGGAGGACTTCCGGGCTAGGTCTGGCTGTCCCCCCCCGGACGGGTTCCCGCGGGGGGGACCGCTCAGGGCCGCGTGGCACTCCCGCGCGCCGAGAGCAGGCGCTGCAGCCGTCGGGTCTCGGCCAGCGCATTGACCTGACGTCGGTCCGCGGCACTCCAGTGCCCGCGGCGCAGGCGTCCCTCCCGCCCCTCCCGCGCCTCGACCCAGCGCTCGTAGCCCTGAATCAGTTGGTTCACCGCGTCGGCCAGCGCAACCCCCTGAGGGGTTGGCGAGAACGGGCCGTCGTCGAGGGTCAGCCCGGCGACCGGTGACCATGCGAGCACGCCGGATCCGTCGTTCGCCACCACCCGCAGGGCGTCGGGCCCGACGCGCACCCCGGTGCCATGCCACTCACGCTTCAGCACGCCCGCCTCGACCGCGGGTCGGAAGCCGAACGCCCGCAGCCGGCGTCGCTCCTGTGGCGATGACCACACCTGGTGCGTAGAGTCGAGGAGGGGCACGAGGCGCCCGGCGATGGTCTCGTCCGGGTTCTCCCCTCCGGTGTGATCACGGTCCGTCGGCACATGGTGAGTATGGCGGCCAGAGTGGTTACGCGCCGTCCGATGGGCAAGGCTGGCGGAAAGGTGTATGATCGTCGTTCCGCCGTCGCCGCCCCTTGCGCCATTCGCCCGGCGCGGCGGTGCACGGCGGTCGCGTACGACGTGCTCGCACCGCTGCCTGCCCACATATTCCGCGTCCTCGCGCCCGCGGCGCCCGCTGCCGCATGCCCGTTCACCACCGAGCTCACGTCAGGAGGCTCTGCGACTTGAGCACGCCCACCGCCCGTCGCACCCGGCATAGGGAATTCTTCCCTCTCTCAGGACCCAATGGGTCCCAGGACGAGGGACCGCGCACGCCCGACGTGCCGAACCTCATTGCCATCCAGCGCACCAGTTTCGACCAGTTCCTCAACGAGGGCCTGCGCGAGACGGTCAATGACATCTCGCCGATCCAGGACTTCACCGGCACGCTCATGGTGGAGTTCGGCCCGTACACCATCGGGGGTTGGGAGCCCGGCATGCCGTTCGACGCGATCATGCCGAACAACCCCATCAAGGAGTGCCGCGAGAAGGACATGACCTACGCGGCGCCCCTCACGATGGAGGTCTCCTTCGTCAATCAGGAGACGGGCGAGATCCGGCGGCAGAAGGTCTTCATGGGCGACCTGCCGCTCATGACCGACTGGGGCACCTTCATCATCAACGGCACCGAGCGCGTGATCGTCACGCAGTTGGTCCGCTCGCCCGGCGCATACCTGATGGAGCCCAAGGACCGCGAGAAGCAGGTCTTCATCGCCAACCTGATGCCCGCCCGGGGATCATGGGTGGAGTTGGAGATCGACAAGAAGGGCCTCGTCAACGTCCGCATCGACCGCAAGCGCAAGCTCCCGGTCACGACTCTGCTCTTCGCCATCGGCTACACGCGCGACGATGTGCGCAATCTCTTCCCGCACCCCCTGAACAAGAAGCGGGTCAACCCGTTCATCGAGATGACGCTCGAGAAGGACGTCACCGAGGGCATGGCGGCGTCGGGAAGCGCGAAGTCCCTGCTCGAGATCGAGGCAATCGCCAAGGAGATGCAGGCGCTTGCCGTCGGCATTGACACTGTTCCTGGTGACGAGCGGACACGCATCGAGGGCGAGTTGGAGCGTCTCGAGAAGCGCCTTGACCTGCGTGCGGGCGACCTCATGCAGAACGCGCTCATCGAGGTGTTCAAGAAGCAGCGCCCGGGCGAGCCGCCCACCGAGGTCAACTCCCTCAATCTGGTGCGCGGGCTGTTCTACGACTCCAAGCGCTACGACCTCACGAAGGTGGGTCGCTACAAGCTGGATGCCCGCCTGGGAGCCGAGGTCACCACCGCAACCCGCACGCTCGCCAACCCGCGCTTTACCGGCGCGCGCACGGGCATGCGGGACGACCTCGTGGAACTGATCCGCCGACTCGTGGACCTGCCGATCCGCTACGGCATCGACGAGGAGTCGAAGGACTTCGCGGTTGACGGCATGATGCTGCCGCGTGACGAGATGGTGCACGAACTCGACGAGTACGAGCACTTCGGCAACCGCCGCCTGCGCACCGTCGGGGAGCTGATCCAGGAGGCATTCCGCATCGGCCTCTACCGCATGGAGCGGGTCGTGCGCGAGCGTATGAGCACCGAGGACCCCGACACCATCACGCCGCAGACCATCATCAACATCCGGCCGGTGGTCGCGTCGATGAAGGAGTTCTTCGGCTCCTCGCAGCTCTCGCAGTTCATGGACCAGACCAACTCGCTGGCCGGCCTGACCCATCGCCGCCGCCTGTCCGCGCTGGGCGCGGGCGGACTCACCCGTGAGCGTGCCCCCATTGAGGTGCGCGACGTGCACCCCACCCACTACGGGCGCATGTGCCCCATCGAGACGCCGGAGGGACCGAACATCGGTCTGATCGGCTCGCTCGCGTCACACGCCACCGTCAACGAGTTCGGCTTCATCCAGACGCCGTACTGGGTGGTGAAGGGCGGCAAGCTGCAGAAGGGTGGTGCCCGCGACTGGGACATCGTGTGGCTCGATGCCACCCAGGAGGAGAACCGCATCATCGCGCAGGCGAGCGCGGGAGTGGACCGGAACGGCAGGCTCACCGATGACGACGTGCTCTGCCGCCGCAACGGCCAGCCGATCATCGTGGTCGCGAAGGACGTCGAGTACATGGACGTCTCACCCGACCAGATCGTCTCGGTGGCCACGGCGCTGATCCCGTTCCTCGAGCACAACGACGCCAACCGTGCGCTCATGGGCGCCAACATGCAGCGTCAGGCCGTGCCGCTCCTGGTGAGCGAGGCGCCGCTGGTCGGCACCGGCATGGAGCACCGTGCCGCTGTGGACACCGGCGATGTCATCGTGGCCCGGCGTGCCGGGATCGTGGCAGCCGTCGATGCCACCCGCATCATCATCGAGGTGGCGGGCGGCGAGCACGACGACTACGGCCTCGAGAAGTTCGTGCGCAGCAACCAGGGCACGCTCATCCACCAGAAGCCGATCGTGCGCATCGGCGAGCGCATCGAGGCCGGGCAGGTGCTGGCCGATGGCTCCTCGACCGATCAGGGTGAGTTGGCGCTGGGCAAGAACATGCTCGTCGCCTTCATGTCCTGGGAGGGTTACAACTTCGAGGACGCCATTATCGTGTCGGACCGCCTCGTGAAGGACGACGTCCTGTCGTCCATCCACATCGAGGAGTACGAGATCGACGCGCGCACCACGAAACTGGGCGCTGAGGAGATCACGCGGGACATCCCGAACCGGTCCGAGGAGTCGCTTGCCGACCTCGACGAGCGCGGTGTGGTGCGCATCGGGGCCGACGTGACCTCGGGTGACCTGCTGGTGGGCAAGGTGACGCCGAAGGGCGAGACCGAGTTGACCGCCGAGGAGAAGCTCATCCGGGCGATCTTCAAGGAGAAGGCCGGCGAGGTGCGCGACACCTCGCTCAAGGTGCCCCACGGCGAGGGCGGCAAGGTCATTGACGTCAAGACCTTCAGCCGCAACGCCGGCGACGACCTGTCGGCGGGCGTGAACGATCTGGTCCGTGTGTACGTGGCCAAGCGCCGCAAGATCGCCGAGGGCGACAAGCTGGCCGGTCGCCACGGCAACAAGGGTGTCATCTCGAAGATCGTCCCCGAGGAGGACATGCCGTTCCTCGAGGACGGGACCCCGATTGACATGATCCTGAACCCACTCGGTGTGCCGAGCCGCATGAACATCGGTCAGGTTCTCGAGACGCACCTCGGCTGGGCTGCCGCCACCGGGTGGCAGGCGGGCGAGGACGGCTCGACTCAGCGCACCTTCGTGGCCACCCCGGTGTTCAACGGCGCCTCGCCCGAGGACGTGGACCGGGTGCTCGCCGAATGGTCGCGCGCCCACGCGGGGGAGCCCATTGACCTCCGGGTGAAGGAGGAGGAGATCGAGGGCCGCCGCGTGAGCGGCAAACTCCGCCTCTTCAATGGCCGCACCGGTGAGCCGTACGACGGCAAGGTGACCGTCGGCTACATGTACATGCTGAAGTTGCTGCACCTCGTGGACGACAAGATCCACGCCCGGTCCACCGGCCCGTACTCGCTCGTCACCCAGCAGCCGCTGGGTGGGAAGGCGCAGTTCGGCGGGCAGCGGTTCGGCGAGATGGAGGTGTGGGCGCTCGAGGCGTATGGCGCGGCGTACACGCTTCAGGAGATGCTCACCATCAAGAGCGACGACACCGTGGGCCGGGTGAAGGCCTACGAGGCCATCGTCAAGGGCGAGAACATCCAGGAGCCGTCCATCCCCGAGAGTTTCAAGGTGCTCCTGAAGGAGATGCAGAGCCTCGGACTCGATGTCCGCATCGAGGGCGAGTCCGGTGTCGACACCAAGGCGCGCGAGGACGACGAACTCCTGCGGGCGGCCGAGGAACTCGGCATTGACCTGTCCGGCGCCCCGCTCCCCATCGAGGAGGAACTCGAGAGGGATGCCGAGGAGGCGCGGGAGGCCGAGAAGGTTGCGGCCGCAGCCGGTGACGACAAGAGCGACGCGGAGGCCGGCACGTGATCGACATCAACAACTTCGACTCCATCAAGATCGGCCTCGCCTCGACGAAGCAGATCCGGCAGTGGTCATCGGGCGAGGTGACCAAGCCCGAGACGATCAACTACCGCACGCTCAAGCCCGAGAAGGATGGGCTGTTCTGCGAGAAGATCTTCGGTCCCACCAAGGACTGGGAGTGCTACTGCGGTAAGTACAAGCGCGTCCGGTACAAGGGCATCATCTGCGAGCGGTGTGGCGTCGAGGTGACCCGGGCCAAGGTGCGCCGCGAGCGCATGGGCCACATCGATCTCGCGGCCCCGGTCAGCCACATCTGGTTCTTCAAGGGCGTCCCCAGCCGCATCGGGTACATCCTCGACCTCGCACCGAAGGAACTCGAGAAGGTCCTCTACTTCGCGGCGTCCATCGTCACGAACGTGGACACCGAGAAGCGCGATGCCGATCTGGTCATCCTGCAGGAGCAGGTGGAGGACGCCGTCCAGGGCTACGTGCAGGAGCGCGACATCCGCGCCGAGGAACTGCGCGAGCGTCTCGGGCGCCGGGTGAACTGGCTGCGCGAAGGTGAGATCGAGGGCTTCGACGTGGAGGACGAGTTCTGGGTGGAGGACATTGCCACCACTCGCGACCCGGAGAACCCCGACGTACCGCCCGTCCCGCGAGTGCTCTCCGATGCCGAGCGCAAGGCCCACGAGTCGGAGATGCGCAAGGAGACCGACGCCCTCCTCCGCGATGACGAGCGGTACACCGAGGAGTCGGTGGAGCGTGTCCAGGAGGCGTGGGCGAAGTTCAAGGCCATCAAGCCCCGGGACGTCATCAACGACGACCAGTTGTTCCGCGAGATGCGCGATCGGTTCGGGTCACCGTTCGGGTTCGGTGAGTACTTCGAGGGTGGCATGGGCGCCGAGGCCGTCCGCCGGTTGCTCGCCGACTTCGACCTCGAGGCCGAGGCCCTGTCGCTGCGCGAGATCATCCGCACCTCCCGTGGCCAGCGCCACGCCCGTGCGCTCAAGCGCCTGCGCGTGTGCTCGGCGTTCATCTACTCGCAGAACCGCCCCGAGTGGATGATCCTCGAGGCCATTCCGGTCATCCCGCCGGAGTTGCGCCCCATGGTGCAGCTCGACGGAGGCCGGTTCGCCACGTCGGACCTGAACGACCTGTACCGCCGCGTCATCAACCGGAACAACCGGCTGAAGCGTCTGCTCGACCTCGGTGCTCCCGAGATCATCGTGAACAACGAGAAGCGCATGCTCCAGGAGGCCGTTGACGCGCTGTTCGACAACGGGCGCCGCGGGCGCGCGGTGACCGGACCGGGCAACCGGCCGCTGAAGTCGCTGTCGGACATGCTCAAGGGCAAGCAGGGCCGCTTCCGCCAGAACCTGCTGGGCAAGCGCGTGGACTACTCAGGTCGCTCGGTCATCGTGGCCGGCCCCGAACTGCGCCTCTACCAGTGCGGCCTCCCGAAGTTGATGGCACTCGAGTTGTTCAAGCCGTTCATCATGAGCAGGCTCGTCGAGCGGAAGCAGGTCCAGAACATCAAGGCGGCCAAGAAGATGGTCGACTCGATGATCCCCGAGGTGTGGGACGTGCTCGAGGAGGTCATCGCCGAGCACCCGGTGCTGCTCAACCGGGCCCCCACCCTCCACCGTCTGGGCATCCAGGCCTTCGAGCCGGTGCTCGTGGAGGGGAAGGCCATCCAGTTGCACCCGCTCGTGTGCACGGCGTTCAACGCCGACTTCGACGGCGACCAGATGGCCGTGCACCTGCCGCTCTCGGTGGAGGCCCAGGCCGAGGCGCGCATTCTCATGCTGTCGTCGAACAACATCCTGTCGCCGGCGCACGGGCGCCCGATCACGGTGCCCAGCCAGGACATGATCCTCGGCCTCTACTACCTCACCTACTGCCCCACGCTGTATGTGCGCGAGAAGGGCGCCTCGGGCAACGGGCGGGCCATCGAGACCATCGACCTGTGGGACTCGGAGGGTCGCAAGTACATCATCCCCAAGGGCCACGAGGCGCGCATCGAGGGGGTCACGGACTGGGTGGCCGACCCGTTCAAGGAGGCCCCGCAGGCCGCGCCGCGCGCCTTCCGGGGCGATGGCGAGTTGCTGGGCGCTCTGGACCACGGCAGCATCCACCTGCAGGACATGGTGGAGATCCGCCAGAACCCCGAGCACGCAAGCGGGCGCCTGATCACCACTGCCGGCCGCGTGCTGTTCAACCACGCGCTGCGCGAGCAGTTGGACGTACTGCTGGCCCACGTCGCGGAACCGCACCCGTACCCCTGGCAGAACCGCGTGTTCACCAAGCGGGAACTGGGCGAGTTCATCGAGGAACTAGTGGACCTGTACGGCGCCACCACTGTCTCCATGCTGCTCGACACGTTCAAGGCGATGGGCTTCCGGTACGCCAGCCAGTCGGGCATCACCATCTCGAAGAACGATGTGGTGATCCCGCCCGAGAAGGCGGACATCCTCGCGAAGTACGACGCCGAGGTGCTCCGCTTCGAGAACTTCTTCGCCGAGGGCCTCATGACGGCCGAGGAGCGCCACGAGCGGGTGGTGGCGCTGTGGGATGACGCCACCGACGAGGTCGCAGCCGCGATGCAGGATCACCTGTACCGCCTGAACCCGATCTTCATGATGGCCAACTCCGGGGCGCGTGGGTCGTTCAAGCAGATCCGCCAGTTGGCCGGGATGCGTGGTTGCATGGCCAACCCGAAGGGCGAGATCATCGAGCGCCCGATCAAGAGCAACTTCATGGAGGGGCTCTCGGTCCTCGAGTACTTCATCTCGACCCACGGGGCGCGCAAGGGCCTCGCCGACACGGCCCTGAAGACGGCGGACTCGGGATATCTGACCCGCCGGCTCGTGGACGTGTCGCAGGACGTCATCGTGCGCGAGCGCGATTGCCGCACCACGGAGGGCATCGAGGCGGCGGTGGTCCGGGACGGGCACACCAACCCGTCGCTGCTCGGGCGCGTGGTCATCGGGCCGGTCGTTGACGCGGCCACGGGCGAGCTCATCACCGACCTGCGCGGTGACGCGCCGGACGAGGACGACCTCGAGGCCGTGGACGTCCACCGCTCGGTCGAGATCGACAGCGTGCTCCTGCAGCAGCTGACCGACCTCGGTACGCGCCACCCCAAGGCCACCATCGCCGTGCGCTCACCGCTCAAGTGCCGGAGCGCCGTCGGCGTGTGTACCCACTGCTACGGGCGCAACCTGGCCTCGGGCAAGTTGTGTGAGCCGGGCGACGCGGTCGGCATCATCGCCGCGCAGTCCATCGGCGAGCCGGGCACCCAGTTGACCATGCGCACGTTCCACACCGGCGGCGTCGCCGGCGCGGACATCACGCAGGGCCTTCCACGCATCGTGGAGCTGTTCGAGGCCCGCAGGCCGAAGGCGCTGGCCCACGTGGCCGCGCATGACGGCTGGATCCACATCGACGACGACGAGTCCCGTCCCGGCGGGGCCATCATCAGCCTCGAGGCGCCGGTGTCCATCGAGGTCGGTCGCAAGAAGGAGCCGGTGCGCGAGCCCGTCACCTATCCGGTGCCGAAGCGCACGCAGGTCCGCCGCACCCTGACGGATGGCGCATGGGTGGAGGCCGGTGACATGCTCACCGACGGCTCCGCGTTCCCGAGCGACATCCTGGACGCTCAGGCGGGTATCGATCTCGGGATCACCGGGGTCGTGGTGTCGGTCGTCGCCGGTCGCACTGAGAAGGGCAGCCGGACCATCAAGGTCGAGGTGCGCGACGAGGAGGGCGTCCAGGTCCGCCACCTGCGGGTGCCGGCGGATCGCCCGGCGCCCCCGATTGTCGAGGGCATGTACGTCACCGAGGGCGAGTTCCTCACGGGGCCGGGATGGGGCACGGGGGACCGTGCCACCAAGACCGAGGCCTATCTCGTGGCCCAGGTGCAGGACGTCTATCGCTCGCAGGGTGTGGAGATCAACGACAAGCACATCGAGGTCATCGTGCGTCAGATGCTCCGCAAGGTGCGCATCGAGGAGCCGGGCGACACCGGCTTCCTCCCGGGGCAGTTGGTGGACAAGCCGGTGCTCTTCCGCGAGAACCAGCGTGTGCGGTTGGCGGCAGCCGACACCCTGCAGCGCAGCCGCAAGAAGGTGAAGCGCACGCCGCAGGAGACCGAGGTTCTGCTCGATGCGGCGAGGGCCCGGTACGTGCCGCTGATCCTCGGTATCACGAAGGCCTCGCTGGCCACCGAGTCGTTCCTGTCGGCGGCCTCCTTCCAGGAGACCACGAAGGTCCTCACCGACGCGGCGCTCGAGGGCAAGGTGGACCACCTGCGGGGCCTCAAGGAGAACGTCATCATCGGGAAGCTCATCCCGGCGGCCACCGGCCTGCGCCGGTACCGGCAGTTGGAGATCGAGCCCGTCCGACGCGCCCCGGCCCTGCTGGAGTTCGACCTCGACGAGCCGTTCTCACTCGTGGACGATCACGGGGACGACCACGTGGGGCTCACGGATGCGGGTCGCACCTACTCGTTCGAGCCCGACCCCGAGCCGGTACGGGATCTCGGGGAGGACGACGCCGCCGAGTAGGCGGGATGGCGGCCCGAAGACGGACGCG
>CAMAVU010000041.1 GCA_945861935.1 Bifidobacterium breve
CCCCACCCCACCCCCGACCGCGGGGACAGTCCCCTTGCGGGGACAGTCCCCACCCCAACCCCAACCGCGGGGACAGTCCCCTTGCGGGGACAGTCCCCACCCCAACCCCGACCGCGGGGACAGTCCCCTTGCGGGGACAGTCCCCACCCCAACCCCAACCGCGGGGACAGTCCCCTTGCGGGGACAGTCCCCCCTCCCTCCCCGTGAATGCCCCTTGCTACTGTTCCGCGGCCTATGCAGCCGCTTTCACAGGTCCTCCCGCCGTCCGCCGCGACCACACCGGAGGGCCACCTCGCCATCGGCGGGTGCGATCTGGTCGCGCTTGCGGATGAGTTCGGGACCCCGCTCGTCATCTACGACGCCGGGCTCCTGCGCGACACCATGCGCCGGTATGTGACGGCCTTCCGCGCGCACGATCCCCGCGCCGAGGTCATCTATGCGAGCAAGGCCTTCTGGGCCCAGGCGCTGCTGCGCATGGCGCACGCGGAGGGCCTCCGGATGGATGTGGCATCGGGGGGCGAGTTGTTCATGGCGCTCCACGCGGGCTTCCCTGCCGGGAAGATCGTGATGCACGGCAACGCCAAGGATGCCCGGGAGATCGGCGAGGCCCTCGACGCGATGGTCGGGCTGATCGTGGTGGACAGCCTCGACGAGATCGTGCTCCTCGATCGGCTTGCCGGCGAGCGCGGGCGGGTGCAGGACGTGCTGGTGCGCGTGACACCCGGCGTGAAGCCCTCCACGCACGCATACATCGCCACCGGGCAAATCGACAGCAAGTTCGGATTCGCACTCGACGGCGGTCTGGCCGCGGGGGCCGTCGCCGCCTGCCGTGCGGCTGCGAACGTGAATCTGGTGGGCCTGCACTGCCACATCGGGTCACAGATCTTCGAACTCGGCGCCTACCGGATGGCCGCAGGGCTTCTGGCCGCCTTCGCGAGCGAACAGGGCGGGGACGATCTGGGCATCCTGGACATGGGCGGGGGCCTGGGCATCGCCTACACGCGTGGGGACACGCCGCCGTCGGTGGAGGAGTACGCCGACATGGTGATCGGGGGCGTGTTTGCCGAGTGGGACGCCGTCGGGCTGCCACGCCCGCGAGTGATGGTGGAGCCCGGCCGCAGCATCGTGGGCCGCGCCGGCCTCACCATCTACCGGGTGACGGGGACGAAGGACATCCCCGGGGTGCGCCGCTATGTGGCGGTGGACGGTGGGATGAGCGACTTGATGCGCCCCATGCTCTACGGCGCCACGTACGAGGCCATCCTGCCCGGACGCCCCGAGGCCGAGGCCACTCAGACCCTGCGTCTGGTGGGCAAGCACTGCGAGAGCGGTGACGTCCTCATCCAGGAGGCCACGTTGCCGCCGGTCGCGCGGGGCGACTTGGTATGTCTGCCGGCCACGGGGGCCTACGGTGTGGCCATGGCAAGCAACTACAACGGCGTCACGCGCCCGGCCGTGGTGTTCGTCGAGGGCGGCGAGGCCACGCTGGTGGTGCGCCGCGAGGCCTATGCGGATCTGGTGGCGAGGGACCTGTGAGTGACGTCGTGCACATCGGCATGCTGGGCTGCGGCACGGTGGGGCAGGGCGTCGTGCGGATCCTGCAGGAGACCGCTGGCACGATCGAGCGCGCCACCGGGCACCGCCTGGAGATCACCAAGGTGCTGGTTCGCGACCTCCAGGCCGATCGCCCCGGCGTGGATCCCGCGCTGCTCACGGCCGACCCCGAGGAGATTCTGGGCGACGACTCCATTGACATTCTCATCGAGGTGATGGGCGGAGTGGACCCCACGCATGAGTGGCTCGTGCGCGCGCTTGGGCACGGCACCTCGGTGGTCACGGCCAACAAGCAACTGCTGGCCCGCCACGGCCCGGAGTTGCTCGCGGCCGCTGAGGAGGGCGGCGCAGAGTTGCGGTTCGAGGCCTCGGTCTGCGCGGCCATTCCCGTGATCAAGGTGCTCCGCGAGTCCCTTCTGGCCGCGGAGATCGAGTCGGTCACGGGCATCGTGAACGGCACCACGAACTACATTTTGAGCGAGATGCGCCGCACCGGTATGTCGTATGCCGATGCCCTGACGCAGGCGCAGGAGATCGGATACGCCGAGGCCGATCCCACCGACGACGTCGGCGGGGCGGATGCCGCTGCGAAGATGGCGATCCTCGCATCCATCGCGTTCCACACCCGGGTGCTCATTGATGACGTCCCGTACTCGGGCATCGACGACCTCATGTCGGATGACGTGGACATCGCCCATGAACTCGGGTTCGTGATGAAGTTGCTCGGCGTCGCGCGTCTGGTGGACGGGGCGGTGTCGGTGCGGGTGCACCCGGCCCTCGTGCCCGGCAACCATCCACTCGCCGCGGTGGCCGGCGCCGATAATGCGGTGCTGCTCGAGAGCAGCATGGTCCGGCAGATCATGTTGTCGGGCCCGGGCGCAGGTGGCACCGAGACCGCGAGTGCCGTGGTGAGCGACGCGCTTTCGATTCTGGGGAGCCGCCCCGGGTCGTTCCTCGCAGGCGCGCTCGTGGATGCCGGCCGTCCCATCGCCCCCGAGGGGTCGCTTGAGAGCGCGTTCTACCTTCGCCTGGAGGTGGCCGACCAGCCGGGTGTCCTGGCCCGCGTATCGTCGGTGCTGGGCGACAGCGGCGTGTCCATCCTCACGGTGCTGCAGCGGGGTGAGGGTGAGGGTGCGCGTCTGGTGATGATCCTCCACCGCAGCCCCGAGGCGCAGGTCCGCGAGGCCACGCGGCGCCTCGCCGCCATGCCCGAGGTACGCGCCGAGCCGGTGGTCATCACTGTGGTGGGCAGCGGCGAGGCGTCGTCGT
The DNA here is from genome assembly GCA_945861935.1 of Bifidobacterium breve. Lineage (GTDB taxonomy): Bacteria > Actinomycetota > Thermoleophilia > Miltoncostaeales > Miltoncostaeaceae > SYFI01. The sequence goes on from CAMAVU010000041.1 coordinate 2,824, forward strand.
GAACCATGCGGCGCTGCGCGGCACCCCCCTGATCGAGCGCTATCGCGAGTTCCTCCCGGTCACGGATCACACCCCGGTCGTCAGCATGGGTGAGGGAGCCACGCCCGTGATCCGGCTGGACGGACTGTCGGAGCGCCTCGGGCTGGACGTCCACGCGAAGATGGAGGGCCTCAACCCCACGGGCTCGTTCAAGGACCGCGGCATGTGCCTCGCCATCGCAAAGGCGGTCGAGGACGGATCCACGGCCGTGATCTGCGCCAGCACGGGGAACACCTCGGCGTCGGCGGCGGCCTATGCGGCGCGCGCCGGTCTCACATGCGCTGTCGTCATTCCGGGCGGCAAGATCGCACTCGGCAAACTGGCGCAGGCACTCATCCATGGGGCCACGGTCCTCGCGGTGGACGGGAACTTCGATGACGCCCTGCGCATCGTGCGGGAACTGTCGGACCGGCACCCCATCACCCTCGTCAACTCGCTCAACCCCTACCGCCTCGAGGGGCAGAAGACCGCGGCCTTCGAGGTGTGCGACGCCCTCGGCGACGCGCCCGACGTGCTGTGCATTCCGGTGGGGAACGGGGGCAACATCTCGGCATACTGGATGGGCTTCACCCAGTACCGGGACGTGGGCCGCTCCACCTTCAGGCCCCGGATGATGGGCTTTCAGGCCGAGGGCTCGGCTCCCCTCGTGCGCGGCGAGGTGGTGGTCAACCCCGAGACCGTCGCCACGGCCATCCGCATCGGTAACCCCGTGCGCGGTGAGGAGGCGATGGTCGCCATGCATGAGTCCGGCGGCGGAGTGGACAGCGTGAGCGACGAGGAGATCCTCGCGGCGTACCGGCTGCTGGCCGCCACCGAGGGTGTGTTCTGCGAGCCGTCGTCGGCGGCGGGAGTGGCGGGGCTCATCAAGGCCCACGCCGCTGGGCGTCTGGTACCCGGCGAGCGTGTGGTGTGCGTGCTGACCGGCAACGGCCTGAAAGATCCCGACACTGCCATCGCACAGCGCGGTGAGGTCATCCCGATCCCGGCTGACGTCGCGGTGGCCGAGAGGGCGATCTTTGGCGCCTGACGTCGAGGTTCTCGGCATCACCGCGCCCGCAACCTCGGCCAATCTCGGGCCGGGGTTCGACGTGCTGGCGCTGGCGCTGGACCTGGCCAACGAGGTGCGCATCGAGCGCCGGCCCGGTCCCCTCGTCGTTCACGTTGAGGGCGAGGGTGCGGGCGAGGTGCCGGCGGACGCGTCGAACCTGCTGTGCCGGGCCATGCTCATGGGGCTCCCGGACCTGGACGGTCTGGAGATCCGCTGCATCAACCGCATCCCCTTCAGCCGCGGGCTGGGGTCGTCGGCCGCCGCGGCCTGCGCTGGCCTCGTGGCCGCCAACGCCCTGGGCAACCTGCGGTGGACCCCGGCCGACATGCTCGAGCGGGCGATCGATCTTGAGGGGCATGGCGACAACGCCGCGGCCTGTCTGGAAGGCGGCATCACCGCGTTGGTGCCCGGTCCGCGTGCGATGCGCGTGCAGCCGCCCGAGGGCCTCGCCCTCGTCGTGGTCATCCCGGAGTCGCGGGTGAGCACCGATGAGGCCCGCGGTGCCATGCCGGCCGACGTGCCCGTGACGACCGCGGCATACTCCATCGCGGCGACAGCGGGCCTGCTGCTCGCGCTCGAGCGTGGTCACGCCGATGAGATCCCGGCATTTCTGGTGGACCGGCTGCACGAGCCCCACCGCGGTCCCCTGTGCCCGGGCCTCGACGCGCTTCGGGGGCTGGACATGCCAGGTCTTCTGGGGGTGACGATCTCGGGGTCCGGGCCGAGCATGCTTCTGTGGGCCACCGTGCCGGAGGCACCGTCAATCGCCGCCGCCGCCACGTCGGTGCTCAGGGGTGCTGGCGTGGCCGCCGAGGTGCGCGTGGAGCGCATCGCCCCCTCGGGCATCCGCGCACGGTGGCAGGGCGCGGAGGGCGCCCGGCTGGCGCGCGCCCCGGGCTGAGCCGCCAGCCCGTGCCCGGCACGCGGCACGCTCTCAGGCTCCTGGCGCACCCCGGTTGAGGTAGTCGAGGATCGCCCCGTCGGTCATCTGCTCCACCGGGGCGTGGTCGTCGGTGAATACCTCTCCACCGGGCGCAACCGGTGCGAGGAGATGCGAGAGCCTCTGCGCGGCAACAGCCACGTCCCCGGCGCTCAGGGCGAGGCGGGCGCGGGTGGCGGTGCTCCCCGTGGGGCGCATAAAACCCAGCACGACGCTGTTGAACTCGCCGTAACGCGCGCTGAGCACCGCCGGGAAGATGCTCCTCATGGTGGAGGCGATACGCCCGACCACCGCGTCCTCGCCCGGAGGCGTGCCCACGTTGATCGCCACCACCCCGGCGGGGGTCAGTCGTGCGCGTACCTGGCCGAAGAACTCGGTGGTGGAGAGGTGAAAGGGGATGTACGGCTGCCGGTAGGCGTCCACGATGATGGCGTCAAACGGGCCGCGGTCGCCCGCCAGCCAGAAACGGGCATCGGCCTCGTGGATGGTCAGGTTATCCCCCGCCATGTCCAGATAGCGGTTGCCCGCGTCGGTCACCACGGGGTCGATCTCCACGCCGTCCACGCGAACCTGGGGCCAGGTGCGCCGCAGCGACCGGGCCGTCGTGCCGCCCGCGTTGCCCAGAATGGCGACCCGTGCGTCGGGCCCGCCGGTAAGCAGGGGCAGGGTGAGGAATGCGTCCCAGTAGCCCCCGGTCAGGGTGCCGCCGTCGGCGGGAAGGACCGAATGCAGGGCCCAGCCCTCGTTCAGCCGCAGCATGCGCCGACCGTCCGGGGCCTCGGCAATCTGGACGTACTGGTACGGCGACTCGGCTTCGAACACGACGCGCTCGCCCGGCTCCTGCTTGGTGGTGCCAACCGGCAATGCCAGCATCGCCGCGAGCACCATCGGCGCGGCTACGGCTCTCAGGCCGAGCAGCGGGACCGCCGCCAGCGCCAGCACCACGGCGATCAGGATGAGCGTGCGCCTGGTGCCGATGGCCGGGATGAGTACGAGCACGGGAAGAAAGGTCCCGAGAATGCTGCCCATCGTCGAGATTGCATACAGCCGCCCTGCCACGGATCCCGCCGTCCGCACATCCGTCACCGACAGCCGGATGGCCCAGGGCGAGACGGTCCCGAGGAGGGTGACCGGCACCAGGAACATGAGCATGGTGCCAGCGAACGACGCGACGAACGCACCGGCGGACAGGTCGGCGAATGCCCCCTGCGCGGCCCGGAACACGGGCGTAAGGGCCAGGGGGAGGATGGCCAGCGAGATGGCGGCGACGATGACCACGCCGCCCAGTACCCGTGGCTCCGGCCAGCGGTCGGCGGCCTTGCCCCCGAGCCAGTAGCCCAGCGACAGGTAGATGAGCGTGAGCCCGATGACATTCGCCCACACGAGGTTGCTGGCCCCGAACCACGGCGCGAGAAGGCGGGCCCCCGTCAGTTCAGCGGCCAGCGTGGCGGCCCCGGCGACGAATACCAGGAGAGGGAGGCACACACGCAGCGGCACACGACGAGCCTAGCCATCCGGAGGGCGGGCACGGCCCTCTGACACACTCCGCGCCATGGCGGGTCCCAACGGTCTGCGACAGGTGATTCTGGGTGGGTTCCTGATTGCCGGGGGCTCGGTGCTGGGCTGGGCGGGCTGCGCTCAGCCCGATGTGCCCGTCACCGCGGAGGGTGCGCCCATCGTGGACTTCCGCGCGCTCGAGCGCACGGAGCGGTGCACCGGCACGGGCGCCGCGAGAGTCTGCCGGGTCGCGTGGACCGGCGACGTGATCATCGCCGACCAGATCGCCGCCCGGGGGCTGTCCTATCTGGGCGACGACATCGGTGAACCGGGACAGACCGTGCGTGCCGCGTGGGTGCCGGCGACCCTCACCCTCACGCCGATCGGTGATACCGGGAACGGCCAGTGGTGGTTCGTGGGCGCCGCCGTGCTGATCCTGGCCGGCGCCGTGCTCGAGGAGCAGGGGAGACGGAAGATGCGCCATGGGGGGATCGCGACGTGACGGGTGGCCGGGGCGGCGCCCGTTGCTGGTAGCCTCGCCGCGGTGACCACCCGCCTCTCGGAGAAGCCCACGTGAAGCTCTTCATCGACACTGCGAATCTGGACGACATTGAGGAGATTGCATCCTGGGGGGTGCTGAGCGGCGCCACCACCAACCCCACGCTGCTCGGACAGGTTGAGGGCGATGAGGATGAGATCTACCGGCGCATCTGCGAGATCGTGGACGGCCCGGTGTCCGCCGAGGTCGTGGCCGGCGACGTGGCCACGATGATCGCGGAGGGCACACGACTGGCCGCCATCCACCCGCACATCGTGGTGAAACTGCCGACGAGCCGCGAGGGGCTCAGCGCCACCTCGGCCCTCGCACGCGACGGCATCCGCGTGAACATGACCCTCTGCTTCACCGCCAACCAGGCGATTCTGGCGGCGTCTGCCGGCGCCGCGTTCGTGTCGCCATTCATCGGGCGCTTCGACGACATCAACGAGGACGGCCTCGGCCGCCTCGCGGAGATCGTCGAGGCCTTTGCGGCTTCGAACTTCGAGACCGAGGTGCTGGCCGCCAGCGTGCGCACACCCGTGCATGTGATGGAGGCCGCCCGGATGGGCGCCGACATCGCGACCATCCCGCCGAAGGTGTTTCATCAGATGCTGCACCACCCGCTCACCACGGCGGGCATCGACACGTTCAACGAGGACCACGCCGCGCGCCTGGCCCGCCGGGGCGCATGACCTCGGGAGACGTGCCCGGGACCCTGCCGGAGTCGCTTCTGGGGCACCTCCTCGTGCCGGCCACGGAGTTCCTGGGCGTCACCGAGCAGGCTGCGCTCGCTTCCGCCCGCTGGGTCGGGCAGGGTGACCGGCACGGGGCGGACGGTGCTGCGGTGGACGCCATGCGCCGCGAGTTCGGGGCGATGCCCATCACGGGCGAGGTGGTCATCGGCGAGGGGGAGAAGGACGAAGCACCCGAGTTGTACGTGGGCGAGGTGCTCGGGACGGGCGGTATGCCCTGCGACATCGCCGTGGACCCGCTGGAGGGCACCGACCTCGTGGCACGCGGCGATGGCGGCGCGATCGCCGTGTGCGTCATCGGAGCGCCCGGCGGGGTGATGGCTGCCCCCGACATGTACATGCAGAAGCTCTGCGTGGGCGCCACCGCGCGCGGTCACGTGGACATTGACGCGACCATCAGCGACACGCTGGACACCGTTGCCCGCTGCTACGACCGCCGCGTGAAGGACCTGTCGGTCCTCGTGCTCGACCGCCCGCGGCACGAGGACCTGATCGAGGAGATCCGCTCCCATGGCGCGCGGATCAAGTTGATCCCCGATGGCGACATCACGGCTTCGATGTCGGCGGCCGTGCGCGGTACCGGAGACCACCTGTACATGGGCATCGGGGGGTCCACCGAGGGCGTCATCACCGCAGCGGCGCTCGAGTGCCTGGGCGGTGAGATCCAGGCGAAGATGTGGCCGAAGAACGACGCCCAGCGCGAGCGTCTGAAGGCCTTCGGCCTCGGGGACACCGACCGCGTGCTGACCGCGCGGGATCTGGCGCCCCAGCCGCTGTATGTGCTGGCCACCGGCGTCACCGACGGCAATCTCCTGAAGGGCGTGCGCTACTTCAGCGACGGCGCCCGCACCCATTCGATCGTCATGGACCTCTGCACCCGTACGGTGCGGTTCGTGGATACGATCCACATGTTCAGTCGCACTCCACTGAGGGAGATCCGCCTGTGAGCGATGAGGAATTCCCGTTCGGGTTCGCGTTCGGTGAGGGTGCGTCAGAGGAGTTCAAGGAGCGCCTGAAGGAGATGATGCGCGCCCAGCGCGAGGCCATGGAGGAGATCCAGGCCGAGGGCGGCGGGCACCTCGCGCCGGTGGACCGGTTTCAGGTGATCACCCTCGCCGCGCACATGGCGGCGGCCGGGGTGGGAGCGCTCAAGCCCATGGATACCGCAGACGAGGCCGCCGACGCCATGGGGCTGCTCTTTGCCCGGGCGATGGCCGCGCTTCAGGGGAGCATGCGTCCGCCTGAGTGAGGTGTGGTGCGCCCCGGCGCGCTCCTTGTGACACGACGGGCGCCCGTGGCCACGGGTGGACGGCCATCGTGGGCGTATGGCCCTGCTGAGGATGGACCGCACGGCGCGCCCCGCCGGCGCCTTGATGACGGCGGACGGGCGCCTTATCGCGCGCCGCGCGCGCGTGGCCGACCGCCCGTGCGCCCGTCTGGTGGGGATGCTCGGCACCCCGGACCCTGCGTGCGACGAGGCCCTGCTGCTGGTGCCATGCGCCGCCGTTCATGGAGTGGGCATGCGGGCGGCCATCGGGGTGGCCTTCCTCAGCGCCGACGGCCGGGTCCTCAAGGTTGTCGATCCCCTGCCGCGGCGGGGCGCGGCGTGCCCCGGAGCCCACGCCGTGGTGGAAGCCGGGAGCGGTGTGCTCAGACTGCGACCGGGTGATCGCGTCAGCCTCACGGGCGCCCGCCTTTTCCCGCACGGTGCTGAATCCGCCGCGACGGATGGGGGGAGCACCGGTACGCCCGGCGCGTTGTCCGGTCGTGGGGAGCATGGGGCTCCCCCCGATCAACGGAGGATGCGATGACCACTCAGGAGGCCCCCCACCGGTCGGTGCTGCTCGTGGGTCCCAGGCCCGCGTCGGGAAGCCTTGCGGCCGACCTCGAGGCCGACCGCTTCGACGTACTGCTCGCCGCTGACCCAGGTGAGGCCCGGGGCATTCTGGCCCGGGCGTGCCCATCGGCGGTGATCGTTGACCTCGACATGCCGGCCTCCGGCGGCCTCGAGGCCGTCGGGCTGGTACGGGAGGGAGGACCCGAGGATCCGTGGGACGCTGCGATGCCGGTGCTGGGGGTGTCGGGCGCGGGGGAGGCCCACCGCGTGGTCAGGGCCCTCGAGCGCGGCGCGGATGAGGTGGTGGGCACGCCGTTCGCGTACATCGAGTTGCTCGCCCGGCTGCGGGCGCTCATCCGACGGGCCGACGGGGAGTGGTCTGCGGGCCTGCTGCGCGTGGATGACATCGTCATCGACCGCAGAGCCCGACGTGTGACCCTGGGTGATCAGGTCATCCCGCTGTCGGCGAAGGAGCTCGGCCTTCTCACCGCGCTTGCCAAGGACCCGCGCCGGGTGGTCAGCAAGCACGAGTTGCTCCGCGACGTGTGGGGCTACAAGTCAATGGGGCGCACGCGCACCGTCGACAGCCACGCATCCCGCCTGCGCCGGAAGTTGGCTGTCGCCTCCGGCGGACGGCGCTACATCGTCAACGTGTGGGGTCTCGGATACCGTCTCGCCGCCGACGATGCCTGACGGCGGGCGCCCCTCGATCGTGCTGGATCACCTGGTGGCCGCCGCCGCGGGGCTGGTCGATGACGACCGTGTCTACGCCGTCGCGGCCCCGGGTCGCCGAGCCGCTCGCGTGGACCCGGAGGCCATCATCGACGTGCTCCACGCGGCTGGACCCGGCGCGCTGGTGCTGGCCCTGCCGCCGTGGGTGCATCCGCCCGTCGCGCCACTGGCGGCCGTGGCCGCGGTTCTGGGGCGCGACCTGCTGTGGCTGCCGGCGGATCTCCCGGCCGCCGTGTGGGCCGCAGGCCTCATCTGCGCGTGGGCGCGCACCACCCCACCCGATTCCCTGCGGCGGCGGGCTCAGGTGGCGGTCGGTCTGGCCGGGATGGCACCCGCGCACCTCCCCATGCGGCCATGGGGACCCGATGGCGTGGAGGTGCCGGCGATGGGCACCGGGGCACTCGCACGGTGGTGCGACTGCGCATGGCGCCCGTGCCGGTGGTGTCACGATGACGGAGCCCTGGGCGCGCCCTGCCCGGCGTGCGGAGACATGGGAGCGCGCGCGTGAGGATGCCGCGTATCCGCCGCCCGGGGATCTGGTTCGTGGTGTCGATCGTCCTCGCGGCCGCGGCGTTCACGTTGGCGAGCGGTATCGGGACCGCGCCCGACTCCACCGCGAGCGTTCTGGTGGCGGCACGGCCGATTCCGGCCGGCACCCTTCTGGACGCGGCAGCAGCGGGCGGATTGCTGGGCCACGCCCCGGTTCCCGCCGATCTGGCCCTGGTGGGCATGCTCACCGACCCGGCGGAGGGCGCCGGGCGCCGTGTCGTGGCGTTCATCGCCCCGGGTGAGCCGATCACGCAGGCATCGCTCGGTGGGGCACCCGGACTGACCCCCGCACCGCTCGCGGCTGGCGAGCGGGCCGTGGCGGTGCCGCTGCGCGCAGCGGGGTCCCTCGCGGCCGCTCCGCCGCCCGGCGCGCGCGTGGATGTGCTCGCGTCCGACGGCGAGGGCCTGGCCGGCCGTACCCGCGTGGTGGTGTCGGCCGCCGAGGTCCTCGCGGTCATGCGCGCGGGCGACGGCGCCGACGGCGCAGGCGACGGTGCCCTGCTGTTGCGGCTGGGTGTGGACGATGCCCTGGAGGTGGCCCGCGCACTCGACTTCGCACGTGAGGTGCGCGTGGTCATCCGCCCGGGAGGCGAGCCATGAGCGGCATCGTGGTGATGGGGAGCGCGGGCGGATGCGGGGTCACGACCCTTGCGTGTGCCCTTGCGCTGGAGCAGGCCGCCGGGGCGACGGCCCCGCCGCTCCTCGTCGATCTCGACCCGCACCACGGAGGACCCATCACCCTGTGGGGCCTGCGCGCCGAACGCCGCCTGGACGACCTTCTCGCTCTTGGTGAGGGGATCACCAGGGAACACGTTGAGCACCTCATCCACCGGCACCCGTCCGGAGTGGATCTGATGGGCGGGTGCAGTTCCCTCCGGGCCGCCGCGGCCTGGGGCGAGGCAGCCGCAGAGGTGCTTGCCGGCCATGTGGCGGCCCGCGGTGTCTGGGTGGCCGATGCCGGGCGCGGGGATACCGCCTTGGCCCGTGCCTTCACCGTGCGCGCACAGGCCGTCGTGCTGGTGGTCCCACGCAGCATCGAGGGGGTGGCACGCGCCGGGTCGCTGGTGGTGGACGGGGACGCAACCGGGGTAACCCCGGTTGCGTCCGACCTCCCGGGCGGGGATGCCATCGCGATGCGGGCGGTACGTCGGCTGCTTGGCCGCGAGGATGTTGTCGCCATGCCACGGGATGGACGGGCTGCCCCCGACGTGCGCGCGGGACGTGCCGCGCGCGGGAAGGGACTTGCGCGTGTGGTCGCCCATCTGCTGGTGCCGGGGTGACCGGTGCCACAGGCCCGCCGGACGCGATTCTGGTCGAGCAGATCCGGGACGCAATCGTACGCGGCGGCCTGCTCGTGCCGGGCACGGCCACCCGTGAGGTGGTCGCCGGTCTCGCGGAGGACGCGCTGGACGAGGGACGGCACATTCTGGACGGCAACGACCGGCGCCGCGTGGTCACCGCGGTCGTGGATGCCACGCTCGGTCTGGGCCCTCTGGAGCCGTTGCTGCGTGATCCCGATGTGACCGAGGTGATGGTCAATGGTGCCGGGCGTGTCTGGGTGGAGCGGGCTGGCCGCATCGAGCCGGTCGGGACCCGTTTTGCCGACGACGCACACCTGTTGCACGTGATCGACCGGATGCTGGCCCCGTTGGGCCGGCGGCTCGACGAGGCGAGCCCGATGGTGGACGCGCGACTGCCGGACGGCTCGCGGGTGAATGCGGTGGTGCCGCCGCTCAGCATTGATGGCCCCGTCCTCACGATCCGCCGCTTTCCCGGGGAGCGGTTGCAGGGCGAGGACCTCGTGCGGCTCGGGGCGATGTCACGCGACATGCTGGACGCCCTGCAGGCAGCGGTGCGGGCCCGGCGGAACATCCTCGTGACGGGGGGAACGGGCAGCGGCAAGACCACCACTCTG
>CAMAVU010000042.1 GCA_945861935.1 Bifidobacterium breve
GAGCGGCGGGATCATGAGCGTATTCACCGCGAAGGTGAACGCCGATGGGACCTACGCCTGGGCGACCAGAGCCGGCGGGGCAGGATTGGACGGTGGCCAGAGAGTCTCCGCCCTCCCCGACGGCTCGGCCATCGTCACCGGGATGTTCAATGACACCGCGACCTTCGGCTCCACCACGCTCACGAGCAGCGGGAACTCTGACCTGTTCACCGCGAAGGTGAACGCCGATGGGACCTACGCCTGGGCGATCAGAGCCGGGGGGACAGGATCGGACGTTGGCTCTGGGGTCTCCGCCCTCCCCGATGGCTCGGCCATCGTCACCGGGACCTTCAATGGCACCGCGACCTTCGGCTCCACCACGCTCACGAGCGGCGGGGGCGCTGACGTATTCACCGCGAAGGTGAACGCCGATGGGACCTACGCCTGGGCGAGTAGAGGCGGGGGGGCAGGATCGGACTCTGGCACCGGGGTCTCCGCACTCCCCGACGGCTCGGCCATCGTCACCGGCTATGTCGAGGGCACCGCGACCTTCGGCTCCACCACGCTCACGAGCGGTGGGACCATAAGCGCATTCACCGCAAAGGTGAATACCGATGGAACCTTCGCCTGGGCGATCAGCACCGGGGGGACAGGAATGACCGCTGGCTACGGGGTCTCCGCCCTCCCCGATGGCTCGGCCGTCGTCACCGGGGAGATCAGTGACACCGCGACCTTCGGCTCCATCACGCTTACGAGCAGCGGGGACAACGACGTATTCACCGCGAAGTACCTCGGCGCACCGATCCCACCGCAGGCCCCGACCGCCGTGGGTGGCGACGCGGGGGCACGGGTGACGGTTCCCGCCCTTGCTGGTGGATCGGTCACCACCTACACCCTCACGGCCTCACCCGGCGGGGCCTCCTGCACGGTCGTGGTGCCCGCACACCACTGCACGGTCAGCGGACTCACCAACGGCACCCCCTACACCTTCACCGCAACGGCGACGAACGGCGCGGGCGCATCGGGGGCCTCTGCCCCATCGAACGCGGTACGGCCCCTGGGGGCCCTCCGGGTCACCGGCCCGCGCTGCACCAAGGGCGTGTGCACCACCACCGGTCGGGTGCCTGCAGGTGCCAAGCGCATCACCCAGACCGCCACCATCGCTCCCGGGGTCGGGAAGGCGAGGACCACCGGGGGCCGGTGCACCATCCGGACCACCAAGGTCGGCGCGAAGACGGTCCGCACCTTCACGTGCCGCACCCGACTTACCCGGGGGCGCTGGACCATCACCACCACCGCGCTCACGGGGACCGTGGCGGTCGCGAGGTCTCAGGTGATGCGGAGCATCCGGTAGGCAACGGGGGGGCCTGACCCATCACGGGCCGGTGCCCCAGATGCCCTAGGCGAACACCAGCGCGTCCCCGACGTCGCCTCGGGCAAGGCTCTCCTCGATCTTGGCGTACGCGAGGACGTGCACGGCGGCCGCGATGTCCTCAGCGGTGCCCTGCAGCGCGTCGGGATGGCGTGCCTGCATGCTCACGCGCCCCACAAAGCATGTCTTGATGGCGACGACCCGGCCCTCTTCGAGCACCTCGACGTTGAAGCCCCACAGCGTGTGCGCCTCGTCGGTCAGCGACGTACGCGGTGGCTCGGCCCGCAGTTCGAACTGCCGCTCCCCCACGGTCACCATGTGTGTGCTCACAGGTCCATCACCCGCCCGTCGTCGTCCACCCCGGCAGCGCCGCCGCTCTCATGATGGATACGCGGCCGCCCTCCTACGGGCCCGGCTGCCGCGTCCACGATCCCGGCGACGACCATGAGAATGGCAGACCGGATGCGGTAGGACCCCACCGACCCGACCGCGGCGATCGAGGGGCTCCCCGCGACAGCATCGTGAAGTGATCACCCGCGGACGGACGAGCAGGAACCCCGGGCACGTCAGCACCACCTCGACCCCGGTCGGCGCAAGCGCGGCTGCGATGTCGGCGTCCACGGCAGTGCCGCGCCCGGGCCATCCCCCGCGCATCCACTCACGTCACCAGTAGATGACCCGCCACCACTGCGCCCGAGATGGCCGGGCGCCGCGTCTTATGCGGCCGGGCCGTCGTCCGGATCCGAGGAGCCCCGATCCTCCCCCACGGCGAACAATCGCGTGGACTCCTCGTCGGACGGGGCGCCTGGCGCGTCGGGCACGGGCGCCGGGACGACTGGGGACGGGACCTCAGACAGGGCCCTTGGCGCGAGCGGCGGAGGGACGCCAGCGGACAGGTCGGGGGCCTCCGGCGGCTCTGAGATCTCGGCGCGTCCACCGAGCGCCGAGGCCGCGGGGGAGTCGGGACGGTACCGGCGCCCGCGCTCGATGCGCGTGGCGGGGGTCTGCGACACCGACGACGCGACGCCCCTCGCAGGGGTCCCCGACAGCCCCGCAGCGATGACCGTCACCCACACCTGGTCGTCCAGGTCCTCGTCGATAGTGGCGCCGAAGATGATGTTGGCGTCGGGGTCTGCGGCATCGGCCACAACCTGAGCGGCCTCGGTGACCTCGACGAGCGACATGCTCGGGCCGCCCGTAATGCCGAGGAGGATTCCCCTCGCGCCGTCAATGGGCGTCTCGAGCAGCGCGGACGAGATGGCGGCGGTCGCCGCGTCGGTGGCCCGGCTGCCCCCGCTGGCATAGCCGATGCCGAGGAGTGCGGTGCCGGCGTCCTTGAGGATGGTGCGCACATCGGCAAAGTCGACGTTGATGAGCCCCGGCAGCGTGATGAGGTCGCTGATGCCCTGCACGCCCTGCCGGAGCAGATCGTCGGCCACTGCGAACGCCTGCACCACGCTGGTGCCGCGATCGAGCACGCTCATCAGGCGGTCGTTCGGGATGACGATGACGGTGTCGGCTGCGTCGCCCAGGTGCTGAATGCCCTGATCGGCGGTGCCGGCCCGCCTATTGCCCTCGAAGCCGAACGGGCGGGTGACCACGGCCACCGCCAGCGCGCCCAACTCGCGGGACACCTTCGCGACGATGGGCGCCCCACCCGTGCCGGTGCCGCCCCCCTCGCCCGCCGCGATGAACACCAGATCGCTGCCGCGGAGGACGCGGCGCAGGTGCTCCTCGCTCTCGCGGAAGGCCATCTCCCCAAGCGCGGGGTCGCCCCCGGTCCCGAGGCCGCGGGTGACGTCGGCGCCCACCGGGATGACCACGTCGGCGCGGCTGCTGTCGAGCGCCTGGCGATCGGTGTTGATCGCGATGAACTCGACGCCATGCACACCGGCCTCGATCATGCGGTCCACCGCGTTGCAGCCCCCGCCGCCCACGCCCACCACGCGAACAACCGCGTGGCCCTCGGAACGCATGGGCACCTCGTTGCGCGTCTCGGCCGGGCTCTCCGACTGCAAGCCCTGGGCACCCCCCTCACCCGGGGTGGTGCTCCGGAACAGATCCGCGAGCGGACCCTCTCGCATGGACTGCTTCTTCACGAGGCCAGTCTAAGACCCGGTCCGGACTGCGGCCGTACGTCGCGCACCGGGCGGCGAACCCGCTCCAGGTCATCGGTCCAGACGCCGTCGCGTTCCAGCACCTCGCGCGCGAGTTGCCGGTACCACCGGGCGGCCTGCCCGGTGCTGTCGTAGGCCAGGATGCTCTTCCCCTGCACGGGGGCCTCGGCAAAGCGCACCGTCTTACCCACGCGAGTGCGGAACACGACGTCGCCGAAGTTCTCAATGAGCACATCGAGGGCCTCGCGGCAGTGCATGGTGCGCCCGTCGTACATGGTCGGGAGGATCCCGAAGATGCACACCCCGGGGTTGAGGTGCTCGCGCACCTGCTCGAGCGTGTGGGTCAACTGCGCGAGGCCGCGCAGCGACAGGTACTCGCACTGCACCGGCACGATCACGCCCTGAGCGGCCACCATCGCGTTGACGGTCAAGAGACCCAGCGAGGGCGGCGTGTCCAGAATGATGTAGTCGTACTGCGTGCGCACAGGCGCGAGCGCGCGTTCCAGTGCCCGCTCGCGGCCGATCATCGCCGACAGGGACATTTCTGCTCCGGCGAGTTCGATGCCGGCGGGGGCGATGTCCACCTCGCGGACCTGCACGATGTCCTTGATGGGCAGCGCCTTCACCAGGACGTCGTACATTCCGTCCTTGAGGTTCTCGACGTCAATGCCCTGACTCATGGACAGGTTGCTCTGGGGGTCGAGGTCAACCACGAGCACCCGCTGGCCCTTCTCATGCAGTGCTGCGGCAAGACTCAGCGACGACGTGGTCTTCGCCACCCCGCCCTTCTGATTCGCCAACGCCAGAACGCGCGCCTGACGCGTCATCTCGTGCCCTCCAGGAAGTGTGCCGGTGCGCCTCTCGTTTCCACGTGCGGGGACCGACTCCTCCCGGTCCCGGATCACATGGGGCGCGGAACCCGTGCGGCCGGGGCCACGGGACCCCCGAGGTACCCCGCCACGTCGGCCGCAAACACGATCCGCTCCATGCCCACGGCGTCAATGCCGGTGCCGGGCTGCAGACCCGTGAGCGCCGCGAGCAGCACATCCGTGCTGATGCGGGAGCCCGTGGACTCCGCCAGCAGGTCGTTGAACCGCCGGGCCACGGTCGCGGGGTCGCGGCGGGCACGGTCCACCGCCTGCGCGTTCGCCGTGACGAGAGCGTCTGTGGCCGCAGGGTTGGCGCGCACGAACTCCTCTGTGGCCACCAGCACCGTGGCGGGTATGCGCCAGGAAGCGATGACGGCGTCGATGGAGGGCACGGGGACGGCGAGCCCCTCTGCCACCAGTCGTGTGCCGAAGGGCGGCGACGCGAGCGCCGCGTCCACCACGCCCTGGCGCATGGCCTCGGCCAGGGCTGCGTTGCTGATCACCACCACCTCGACCGTCCCGCCCTGGTCGGCGGCACGCAGACCCGCGCGGTCGAGCAACAGGCGCAGCGTCAGGTCCTGGGTGTTGCCGTTCCCGGGCACCGCCACGCGGCGGCCCTGCAGGTCGGCCACAGACCGGATACCGGTCCCCGGGCGCGCGACCATGGCCTGACCCCCGGTGGCGACGCCCGACAGCAGGCGCAGGCGACCCGGCGCCCGGCTCTCCGCGAGAACGTAGGGGCCCGGGCCGATGTAAGCGGCATCCAGTGATCCGCTGAGCAGTGCGCTGGCCGCATCCGGACCCTGGGCGAACAGGTAGTCCTCTACGGGCAGCCCCGCCAGTCCGTGGGTGAACTCGCTCTCGACGGCGATGAGCCCGGGGCCCTGCGTGATGTTCAGGAGCATGCCGATGCGCACTGCATCGGCGGGTCCGCCGCCTCCCCCGCACCCCGCCAGGAGCAGGACGACCGCGGCCGCAGCGGCAACCGCCGCGGCGAAGCGATGGCTAGCGCGCACCCACAAGTCCCCAGCGGCGGTTCACCCATCGCTCGAGGCGGGTGAAGAAGAGCTGCTCGGTGACGATCCCGACCACCAGGATGACCAGGATCACCGCCATCACCACGTCGATGGCGCCGATCTCGCGTCCGAGTTCCAGCACGCCGCCCAGCCCGGCCGCGCCGGTCACGATGATCTCCGCAGCCATCAGCGCGCGCCAGGCAAACGACCAGCCCATTTTCAGCCCGGTGACGAGGCTCGGAACGATGGCCGGGAACATGAGTGTGCGCTGCATGAACAGCCCGCGGGCCCCGAGGGCACGGCCAGCCATCAGCAGGGTCGGCGACACCTGGTGCATGGCGCCGTAGGTGGCCAGCGCCATGGGCTTGAACGTGCCGAAGGCCGTGACGGCGAGCACGGCGGTCCCGCTGAACCCGAACCAGAGGATCGCGAGCGGGAGGAAGGCGATGGTGGGCACCGACTGCAACCCGGCGATGACGGGGCGGATGCCGTCCTCGAGAGTCCGGGAGCCCCCGGTGAGCAGCCCCAGCAGCACGCCCGCCACCACGCCGATGGCCCAGCCCTCGACGAGGCGCAGCAGCGTGGCGCCCAGATCAGACATGAGCGCGCGCTCCGTGAACAGGGTGCCGAGGGTCGACAGCACGTCGCCGGGGGCCGGGAGCTTGTACGGGTCCACCCATCCGGCAGCAGTGATGAGCCACCATACGAGGAGAACGAGGGTGACGAACCAGCCCTTGCGGAAGACCTCGAGCGCAAGCGCCCGCGCCCGGTGCGATGCCCGGGTCAGGCGCCCGGCCGACCCCGTGCCGCCGCCTCCGGCCGCACTCACAGGGCCGTTACCTCGGCAATCTGGGCACGGCGGGCGATGGCACCGCCGACCTCGGCCCGCAGACGGTCGAGCATGTCGTGGCGCAACTCGAGGAGCGCCGGGTGCGCCTCATCCCGCGGCCGCGGGAGATCCACGTCGTAGGTCTTGACAATGCGACCAGGGCCCGACGAGAGCAGATGCACGGTGTCGGAGAGGAACGCCGCCTCGATGAGGTTGTGCGTCACGAACACCACAGCGGGGCGCGTCTCGAGCCAGATGCGCTGCAACTCGTCGGTGAGAATGGTGCGGGTCTGGGCGTCGAGGGCGCTGAACGGCTCATCCATCAGCAGGATCCCGGGCCGCATCACCAGCGCCCGGGCAATGGACACCCGCTGGCGCATGCCCCCCGACAACTCATGCGGGTGCCGCGAGGCGACGTCGTCCAGGTGCACCAGACGCAGGGCGTCCTGCACTCTCTCCCGCCGCTCTGCCTTCGGCACCCTG
Organism: Bifidobacterium breve; assembly: GCA_945861935.1. Classification (GTDB taxonomy): domain Bacteria; phylum Actinomycetota; class Thermoleophilia; order Miltoncostaeales; family Miltoncostaeaceae; genus SYFI01. The sequence continues at coordinate 6,666 of CAMAVU010000042.1, forward strand.
TGCGCACGGAGCCCGTACTCGACGTTGTGGAAGACCGTGAGCCACGGAAACAGAGCCGCATCCTGGAACACCATCGCCCTGCCGGCGCCCGGTCCGGTCACTGGCTCGCCGAGTGCCTCCACGCTGCCCGAGTCGGGAGCGATGAGCCCGGCGATCATCCCGAGCAGAGTGGACTTGCCGCAACCACTGGGCCCCACGAGGCTCACGAACTCCCCGCGCTCCACCTGGAACGAGGTCGGCAGCAGTGCCGCCTGGTCGCTGCGCTCATAGGTCTTGCACGCCCCGGAGACGCGCAGTGCGGGTCCATCACTCATCGCATGGAATACAAGTGATACTTATGACAGGAATCAAGTTGCCTTGTTGCAACTCTTCCCCGCGCCCCGCAGATCCCGGCGGGAACCACCCCGACCCCAGGGCTGCAGGCCGGCGCTACCGGCCCGTCGTGCGCCGGGCCGGGTGCTCCCTACTCGGGCGGGAGCTCGAGCCGCCGCTCGCCGGCCCAGGCGGCGGCCTGGGAACGGCGCTGGAAGCCGAGCTTCCGCAACAACTGCGACACATGGTTCCGCACGGTCTTCTCGGAGAGGTGGAGCACCTCCCCGATCGCGCGGTTCGTGTAGCCCTCCGCGATGAGGGTGAGCATCCGGCGCTCACGATCGGTGAGGCCCGCCAGTTCGGCCTCGGCCTGCTTGGCCGAGAGCTCGCGGAACTGGCTGAGCAGGGCACCGGTTGCCCGTGGATCAAGCGTGGACGCACCCGACGCGGCGTCGCGGATCGCCTGCGTCAGCCGCTCGGCGTCGGCCTGCTTCAGCAGGTACCCGGACGCGCCGGCCATGACCGCACCGACGATGGCCTCCTCATCGGAGTACGAGGTGAGCATCACCACATGGATGCCATCGTTTTCCTTCTTGATACGGCGGCAGGCCTCCACGCCGCTGCCGTCGGGCAACCGGATGTCCATCAGCACGACGTCCGGCGTGAGCTGGGCGGCCATCTGGACGGCCTCGGCCACCGTGCCGGCCTCGCCGACCACACGGAACCCCCCGGTGTGCGACAGCAGCGACCTGAGCCCCAACCGGACGACGTGGTGGTCGTCAACGATCAGGACGCGGATCGGATCCGTGGGACGGGACGTCATGTGCTGGTCACCTCATCGCGGATGTCGGGGCGCGTCGCCGGCATCTCCGTGGGCCCGACGTCGTCGAGCGGTACGGCGAGCACGACGCGCGTGCCTCCGGTGGGACGTGCTTCGATCACCACGCGGCCGCCGAGTCGGCGAGCGCGTTCCTGCATGTTACGGAGGCCGTGCCCATGACCGTCCTCCGAGTGGGCGGGAACCGCCTCGGGAAGCCCGTCCCCGGTGTCGGCGATGATCAGATTGATCTCATCCGGCCGGAAGGCGAGTAACACCTCGACCGCGCAGGGGCCCGCGTGGCGGGCGACGTTCGCGAGCGCCTCGCGCAGGATGTGCCGCAACCCCTGCCCCGCGTTCTCCGGCAGCGGGCCGCATGCCTCGAGGCCCGTCACCCGAAAGGTGACGTTGAAGGCCGGGTCCCCGGCGAACTGGGTCGCGATGCGATCAAGGTCGGCCGCGATGCCCACCGGGCCGCCATCGGGCGTCTGCAGTCCGCTGATGTAGCCACGCAGGCCATCAATGGTGGAGTTCAGGCTGCCGACGACCCGGCGGATCTCGTCCCGGATCCCGGGGTCGGGCGCATCCAGCGCGATGGCCTCGAGATGCAGACCCGATGCGTAGATCGACTGGATCGTCCCGTCGTGCAGATCGCGCCCGAACCGTGCGCGCTCCTCGGCCACGAGACGGGCGCGGTCGAGGGTGTCCTCCCGCTGGGCGGCTTCCACCTCGAAGATGTCGAGCAACGGCACGACAGCCAGGAGCAGGACGAGAGCCACGGCGGTCTGAAGGACGTCAATCGGGAAACCCGTGGCCTGGAACCAGGCGGTCTCGTTGAGCAGACCGCCTGGTGCCCACGGGGCGGGCTGCACGATGAGGCCGCCGACCACCGCATACGCGGCGAACGCCGCGGCGGCCAACGCCGCCCACGGCCGGATACCGGGCATGCCCTCGCGCGTGAGTTCCGCACGCTGCACCCACATTCCGTAGGCCGACAGCAGGGCGCCCGGGACGACGAAGACGTATTGCGCGATCGCGCCCGTCGTCGCATCCCACTCGACCAGACCCCACCCCTGGCTGGCCGCGCCGAGAGCCCCGACCACGAGGATGGCCGCCCACGCCACCACGGAGACCCCGGTGAGCGCAACGAGGTACCGCCGGGTCCACGGCACGATCCGGAGGCCGAACTGCAGCAGGAACACGCCGGCAATCGTCTCAAGGACGGCACGCACCACCACCAGCACCTCGGTGACCTCGGGGGCCAGATACGTGGCCTGGATGGGGATGAACACATACCCCCACACCACGAGCGCCTCGATGAACGCGAATGACGCCAGCCAGATGAGCGAGGAGGTCAGCGTGAGGCGCGTCGCGCGGCGGCGCTGCAACCACAGCGCAAAGCCAAGCGCGAACAGCACCACCCCGTGCACGAACACGAGAAGGTGGTCGTTCTGCTGAAAGAAGGTCTCCATGAGTACGTCAGGCCGGAGGGGCCGATGACTTTAGCCCCCCAACGGGGATCGTCAGGAGGCAGCCATGCCCTCGAGGCGTGCGCGCAGATCCTCGAGGGCCTCGCCCTGAGCAGCGGCCACGATCTCGGGCTCCTCCACCAGCGCGCGGCGCTGCACCGGGTCCAGACGGTTCGTCACGTATGGGTCGTCCAGGACGTCCGACAGTGAGCGGCCCTGACGGAGTTGGCCGGTCACATACTCGATCAGCCGCTTGTGGACAGCCGACTCGTCCGTGAGGAGGCTTTCAATGGTCTCCCTGATACTCATGCGAGGGCCTCCCGGGCCTGTGGTGCGGTCACCGGATCCATGGCACGAAGGCGCCGGATCCGCTCATCCATCGGGGGATGCGTGGAGAAAAGCCGTGTGATGCCACGGCGGTGGAGCGATGCGAACGGATTGACGATGTACATCTGCGCCGTTGCGGGGTTGGGGTCCATCGGCACCCGCTCCGCTCCCGCCTGCATCTTCTCGAGCGCGCTCGCCAGCGGCTCGGTCTCGCCCATCAGCATGGCGCCCGTGCGATCGGCCTCGTACTCCCGCCCGCGCGAGATCGCCAACTGGATCATGGTGGCGGCAATCGGGGCGATGATCATCGCGATGAGGGTCCCGATGAACCCGAGGCCCTCGTCGTCGTCACCCCCACCGAAGATCAGTGAGAACTGCAGCCAGTTCGCGATGCCCGCGATGGCCCCGGCCGCCATCGCGGCCACGCTGGCAATGAGGATGTCGCGATTCCGGATGTGCGCCATCTCATGCGCCACCACGCCCTCAAGTTCGCGGGCAATCAGCGCGGACTGGATGCCCGCCGTCACGGCGATCGCCGCGTGCCGGGGGTTCCGCCCGCACGCGAATGCATTGGCCTGCTGGTCCGGGGTGACGTACACGCCCGGCGCTGGCACGCCCGCCCGGGCGGCGAGGCGTTCGACCATCGCGTGCAGCTCGGGTGCCTGCTCGGGCGTCACCCGCACGGCCCGCGACATCTTCAGTGCCATCGGCCCGCTCATCCAGTACATCGCGAAGTTGAAGACGACGGCGATACCGGCCATCAGGATCAGGCCGGTGGCACCCCCGATCACGCCACCAAGCAGGATGAGCACTCCCGTCAGGGCGGCCATCAGCATGGCGGTCTTGAAGTAGTTCCAAGCCGTCATCGTGCCTGAGCCCATCGATCCTCCCGGCCGGAACGGCATCGCGGGGTTCCCCCGAACGCGTGTCAGTATAGGAGTGGTGACGACGCGTTCCCGGCGACAGGCCCTTCAGCCCCGGTCAAGCCTCACGGCCCTCGCCGCGGCCATCCTCGCGGTCGTCGTCGCCGTGACCACGGGCTGTGCCGCCGGCGGACGCGTGGAGCAGCAGTCACTCGAGGCAGACCCCGCGTTCATCGTGCGGGTGCTGCCCACACGCCCGGGTCTGGACATCGCCGGCGCGGAACGTACGCCGGGTCCCGCGGGGTTCGATCAGGCGACTCTGGGACACGCGGTGCCCGACCTCGTCACGAGCGCAGAGGCCGGTGGGCTGCGGGAGGTGGCCGTGCGCGACTGGACCGGGCCGGGTGGCGCGCTGCTGGTCGCCGTGGCGTCCCTCTGGGACGACGGCGAGGCGGCAGCGGCGATCGGGGGCGAGGTTGCGCGCGCGGCCGTGCCCGGCGGCAGCGTGTGGACGCCGTCGCAGTACGGGGGCTCGCAGGGCGCCCGGTCGGCGGACGCCCGGGCGCTCAGCGTGGTGATCGGGAAGGTCGCGCTGTTCGTGCGGGCCGAGGGCCCTGTGGACGATGAGGCTGTGCTGCGCACCATCCAGTTGATGCGCAAGGCGGCGGCAGGAGAGGACGAGGAGGGGACGATCACCAGTGGCTAGGGATCTGCAGCGCACCTACCGCGGCCGGGCCTGGCGCGAAGACGACCCGGACGACCGGCGTGGCCTGCACGAGGTGGGGCGTGCCGAGCGGGCCGTGCTCATCGCCTCCCTCTCGTGCCGGCCGGTGGAGGAGGCGGACCGGCTCAGCGAAATGACCGACCTGCTCAGCACCGCCGGAGCCGAGGTGGTGCACCGGGTGGTGCAGCATCGTGACCGTCCGGACCCGCGCCTGTATCTGGGGAAGGGACGACTCGACGAACTGGCCGAGTGGGTGAAGGAGAACACGCCCGACCTTGTGGCATCCGAGGGTGACCTGACCGCCGGCCAGCAACGCCACCTCGAGGACCGTCTCAAGATCCGGGTCGTGGATCGCACCGGCGTGATCCTCGACATCTTCGCGTTGCACGCCCGCTCCGCCGAGGGCAAGTTGCAGGTCGAACTCGCCCAGATGGAGTACTCGTACTCCCGCCAGGAGGGCCTGTGGCAGCACTTGGAGCGCCTGGGCGGCGGCGTGGGCACGCGGGGGCCGGGCGAGAGCCAGCTCGAATCGGACCGCCGGATGATCCGTGCGCGCATGGGCGTGCTGCGCGAGCGCATCGCTGAGGTCGGGAAGAGCCGCGAGACGATGCGCGAGGAGCGCATGGCCTCGGCCGTCACGCGAGTGGCTTTGGCGGGCTACACAAACGCCGGGAAGTCGAGCCTGATGAACGCGCTCACGGGGGCGCAGGTGGACGTGAACGACGCCCTCTTCGAGACCCTCGACCCCACCACGCGTGCGTTCTCGCAGGATGGCATGAAGGTCCTCGTCTCCGACACGGTCGGGTTCATCCGCCACCTTCCCCACCAGTTGGTCGAGTCATTCCGCTCCACGCTCGATGAGGTGCGTGATGCCCATCTCATCGTGTATGTGGCCGATGCCACGGAGGACGACGACGGGCGTGCAGCGCGCGCCGCCGCAGTCGAGGAGGTGCTGGACGGGATCGGCGCGGATGACGTTCCCCGGTTGCTCGTACTCAACAAGGTGGACCTGCTCGACACCGAGGACCGTGACGCCCTCGTGCGCCGCCACCCGCAGGCCGTGATGACCTCAGCAGTCACGGGCGAGGGACTCGATGACGTCCGCGAGCGCCTGATGACCGCAGCGCGGGCGCGGTGGGAGCGCGTGGAGTTCGAGGTTCCCTACTCGCGCGGCGAGGTGATCTCGGCCGTGTACGCCCACGGACGCGACGTGGTTCAGGACGCCGGCCCGGAGGGCACGACCATCCGGGCGCTCATGCCCCCGACCGACGCCGCCAGGGTGCGTTCCCTCCTCTCCCGACCCCGGGGACAACCCCCGAGGTAGGGCGGGGGT
>CAMAVU010000043.1 GCA_945861935.1 Bifidobacterium breve
CGCCCGCATTGCGGAGTTCCCCAACTGGGACCCCGGCATGGCGCCCCGGGGCCGCACGGTCCTGTGCGCCGAGGTCTATGGAACCGGTGCGGCCGACGACCCGTGGTGGTCGCTCGGCGACGCGGCTCTGGGGCGGGCGGTGGCCGATGCGATGGCAGACCCCCTCGGCTGGGTGGACGACCCATCGGTGTTCGAACTGCTGGAGGTCGTGCGCCTCCCGCGGGCGTACCCCCTGGTCGAGGCCTGGCGGCTGGACGAGGCCGCACGGGCACCGCTGTGGCTCGCCGAACTCGACGGACTCGAACTCGCGCGGGGGGGCACGGTGCTGACCGCCATCGAGGCCGGCGAGGCCGCGGCCGACCGGGCGGGCGTGGCGTGACCGGCGGGGCCGGCCATCTGGCGGACCGGTTGCGCGCCCTCCTGGGTCCCGAACGCCTGCTGGACGGCAACCTCGCACGCAACCTGTACGCGCACGACGGGTCCATCGTGACCGGGGACTGCGGCATGGTCGCCCTGCCCGAAACCACCGAGGAGGTGGCCACATGCATGGCGATGGCGCATGCGGCGGGGGTGGAGGTGACGCCCCGCGGGTCGGGCACCGGACTCGCGGGCGGGGCCGTGCCGCTCGAGGGCGGGCTGGTGATCTCACTCGCGCGCATGCGCGAGATGGGGGAGGTGGACACCGCGAACGCCTGCGTGTGGGTGCAGCCGGGGGTGCTCAATCTGGATGTGAGCATGGCCGTGGAGCATCTGGGCCTGCACTACGCCCCCGACCCTTCGAGCCAGGCGGCCTGCTCGATCGGCGGCAACGTCGGCACGAACGCGGGTGGTCCCCACTGCCTGGCCTATGGGGTGACGGTGCAGCACGTGCTGGGGCTCGAACTGGTGCGTCCCGACGGTCAGGTGGTGGTGCTCGGGGGGGAGGCGCCCGACCCGCCCGGCTTCGACCTGCGTGGCGTGGTGGTGGGGGCCGAGGGAACGGTGGGGGTGGTCACGCGCGTCCTGCTGCGGCTCACGCCCCTGCCGCCGGATGTCCGGACGATGCTGCTCGACTTCATGACCGTGGCGGAGGCCTCGGCCACCGTGCAGGCCATCATCGCCGAGGGGATCATTCCGGCCGCCCTCGAGATGATGGATCGCAACATGGCGCTGGCGGTGGAGGAGTTCGTGCACGCCGGGCTTCCCACCGACGCGGCCGCCCTGCTGCTCGTGGAGGTGGACGGCACCCGTGCGGAGGTGGACACCGCGACCGGCATCGTGGAAGCCGTGGCACACAGGCACGGTGTGCGCACCGTCCGCGTGGCACGCGACGAGGAGGAGCGGGCCCTCCTGTGGAAGGCGCGGAAGACGGCCTTCGGCGCCGTCGCCCGCGTGAGGCCCTCGTACTACCTGCACGACTGCGTGGTGCCGCGCACCAGGCTCGTGGAGATCATGGAGGCCATCGGCGAGATCACCGCACGCGAGCGGGTGATCTGCCTGAATGTCTTCCATGCGGGCGACGGGAACCTCCACCCCATCATCGCCCTGGACCGCAGCGACCCCGACGAGACCGAGCGGGCGATGCGCGCCGGCGACCAGATCGTCCGCGCGTGTATCGCCCTGGGGGGCACGCTGTCGGGCGAGCACGGCATCGGCGTTGAGAAGCGCGAGTACATGCCGTTGGTGTTCGATTCGGGGGACCTTGAGGCGCAGGCCTGTGTGCGCCGGGCCTTCGACCCGGATGGCCGGATGAACCCCGGCAAGGTGCTGCCCACGGGTACCCGGTGCGGCGAGGTGGGGCTGGCCGACACGCAGGTGCCGGAGGGCACATGGATCTAGCGCCGACCACACGCGACGAGCTCGCCGCGATGCTGCAGGAGGCCTCTGCCCACGGGCGCGTGCTCGACATCCGGGGCGGCGGACTGCACTCCCGCCGGGGTCGGCCGTTCACGCCGGACGACACCATCCTGACCCGGGGGCTGTCGCGCGTCGTGGATTACGTCCCCGACGACATGACCATCACCGTGGAGGGTGGGGTGACCATCGCGGAGATCCTCGCTGCGATCGGGGGCCACCGTCAGGCCTGGCCGCAGGCGCCCGCCGACCCCACCGCCACCGTCGGCGGCGTGCTGGCCGCAGCCGTGAGCGGCCGCAGGCGCCTGCGCGACGGGCCCGTTCGTGACTCCCTGCTGGAGGTCGTCGTGGCGACCGGCGACGGCCGCATCATCAAGGGGGGCGGCCGGACGGTCAAGACCGTCACCGGCTACGACCTGCCGCGCCTCCTCACCGGCTCGCTCGGCACGCTGGGGGTCATCGTGCAGGCCACCCTCCGGGTGTGGCCCGTGCCCATGGCCGAGCAGTGGTTCACCGCGCACGGCGACGACGGGGACATGCTCGCCATCGCCCATGGGGTGCTGGCCGGCCGGCACCGCCCCGCGGCGGTGATCCTGACGCCCGGAGCCGCGCACGTATGCCTGACGGGAGTGCCGGACGACATGGTGGCCCCGCCCGGGATGGCCGAGGGGAGCGAGCCCGTGGCACCCATGGGTCCGGGCACCGTCCAGATGGGCGTGCCCCCGGCCGCGCTCCCCGCCGTCGTGCGCCACCTGTCTCTGGAGGCCCGCCCATTCGAGGCATGGCTCGGCACGGGCATCTGCCACGTCATCGCGCACGATGCCGCGGATGTGACCGCGGTGCGGGACCTCGCGACATCCCACTCCGGCCATGCTCAGGTGGTGGATGGCGACGACGCCCTGCGGGCCGACCCGTTCGGACCGGTCCCCGCCGGAGCCGACATCATGCGGCACCTCCGGTCCTCGTTCGATCCCGCCGGCATTCTCTGCCCGGGCCGGTTCGCCGCCGCCGCGCCGGTGCCCGCATGAGCACCGGCTGGACGCCCGGGCTTCCGGCGCCCACGCACGACGACCTGAACTCCTGCGTCCAGTGCGGCCTCTGCCTCCCCCACTGCCCCACCTTCCGCGTGACGGGCCTCGAGACGTCATCACCCCGCGGCCGCATCGCAGCCATGCGCGCCGTCCAGAATGGCGAGGCCCCGGTTACCGGCGAGTTCACCCGGTTCACCGACGAATGCCTCGCGTGCCGCGCGTGCGAACCGGCATGCCCCTCCTCGGTCCCATACGGACGCCTCATTGAAGCCGCCCGCATCCAGACCGAGGCCAACCGACCCGCGCACGAACGCACCGCGCGCAGGGCGGGCATCAACGGGGTCATCGGCCACCACCGCCTCACGCGCCTCGCGGGCTGGGCGCTGGCGACGGGCCAGTTGCTGCGGCTGGACCGCCTGATGCCCCGGCACCTCCGGCTGGCCTCGCCCCGCATCACGTTCCGCGGCATGCGGCTGCCACTGCCACGTTCCACCGGCATGGGTCCGACGGCGATGCTGCTCACAGGGTGCGTCATGGACATCGCCTTCCGCCCCGTGCACCGTGCCACGCTCGATGCGATGGTGCGCGCGGGTTACCGGGCCGTGGTGCCGGGGCGGAGCGGCTGCTGCGGGGCTCTGGCCGCGCATGCCGGCGAGGTGGAATCGGCACGACGGCTGGCGAGGCAGCGCATCATCCAGATGGAGGGCGCGGAGGTGGTGGTCGTGAACAGCGCCGGCTGCAGCGCGCACATGCGTACCTACGGCCATCTTCTGGCCGATGACCCCGAATGGGCCGCCCGCGGCCAGGCGCTGGCGGCGGCGGTGCGGGACGCGGTGGAACTCGAGGCCCCGCCCGGGCGGCGCGTGGAGGGTTACGTGGCCGTGCATGACGCCTGCCACCACCTTCACGCCCAGGGCATCGGCCCGGAGGTGCACCGCACGCTGCGCGCCGCCGGGGCCACCCCGGTGGATCTGGGTGACGGCGGCCGGTGCTGCGGTGCGGGTGGCATCTACGCCGTGCTCGAGCCCGGGATGGCCGCGACGCTGGGCGAGCAGAAGGCCCGGGCCATCATCGCCACCGGAGCCCCCGTCGTGGCCGTGGCGAACCCCGGGTGCGCGATCCAGATCCGCAACCACCTCGATGCGCTGGGCTCGGACGTTGCAGTGCGCCACCCCCTGGAGATCGTGGACTGACAACCGCGGGGACAGTCCCTCCCCGGGGGCTGTCCCCGGGGAGGGACTGTCCCCGCGGTTGTCTGCCGCGGTCGTCTGTGGGGCCGCTCCAGTCGCCGCGGCCCCACTGCACCATCCGCCCTATCCTTTGCCGCATCCGGCACCACCTGTGTGCTGTCCCCGTATCCGACTGAAGGAGTGAGGAGAATGACCACCGAAGCCGACCCTCTGGGGATCGTCGCCGGCGCGCCGCTCGGGTTCACCGACGCCCTGACGTATCCCCACTTCCAGTCGGTCTTCGATCGCAAGTCGCGTCGCGTTGCGCTGGGGATGACGGTTGAGAGCGACGTCATCCAGTACTCGTCGCCCTATGAGCCGGTGCCGCTCTCAGAGCTGGAGGAGGCCCTCCTCGTGATGGCCGCGACCGGCCTGAACGGCTTGGCGCTCGCCGATCTGGACCCCGCGCGGGGCATGTCCACGCTGGTGCAGTGGACCAACCGTACCTGGCCGAGCGCATGCTCGAACCACGGGACCGAACTCTTCTGGACCAACGACGACGGCCTGTGGTGGCTCGACATCTTCCGGATGGTCCCGGAGCCCGGCGAGATCTCCACGCTGTCCGGCAGGCCCATCGAGGAGCAGGCCGACTTCATCGTGGACCTCTCCCGCCGCGCGAAGGTGCGCCTCCACGAGGGCCGGGCCCAGTTGCCCACCACGCTGCCGGGACTGTTCGACTTCAACCACTGGAACGCCAACAAGCCGGGCACCACGCTGTTCGTGCCGATCACGAACATGACGATGGAGTACATCAACGTGCTCTTCATCTATCTGGCCCGCTCATATGCCTTCAACATCGTGGACGAGCGCAACGGGGGCCGGTCGGCCGGCCTCCAGACGTGGGTCGACTCCGGCCGCGTCAATCCCAATGTGAAGATGGGCATGATCGAGCTCGAGAACCGCGTGCTCTCGATGATGGTCGTGGAGCAGGCGTTCATCTGCCAGAACCTCAACGTGGCCATGCAGGCCCTGGGCCTCGGCGGATGGACCTTCACCGGCTACCTGCCCAAGTTCGTGATGGGCGGTGGCGACGTCCCGGGACTCGGGTTCCGGTTCAACGAGGATGCCGCCGGTAACACATACGCCGTGGGCCGAGATGGCTGCTACGAGGCCTTCGTGCCGCCGTACTACACCGACATGCATGAGGCGGTCGATGCCTTCATGGCCATGAAGTGGGGCGCGATGGACCCCGACGTTTCCAAGCCGTACCGGACCGACTCGATGAACGAGGCCTTCACGGCGGCCATCCCGCGCCCGCATGACGAAACGATCGAGATGGTGAAGGCGTACTGCCAGTACGCCTTCGACACCTACGGCCGCTTCCCGGTGGCCATGGACCCGATGTTCCAGCGCCTGACCACGCAGGTCCAGCACATCGACACGGACTTCTACGACCAGTACTACCCCGAGGGGGCGTACAGCGGCCAGCACGCCAACCACTTCCACCGTTGGCACCCGGACCTGTGCGACCACGACGGAAAGCCGCCGCGCACCCAGTAGCCGAGCGGGCCAGCGGCGAACGTGCAAGGGGGGCCCAACGGGCCCCCCTTGCCGTCCCTGATGTAAGCGCCGCTACGGCGTGGGCTGGACCTGGGGCTGCGCCGCGGCCTGCGCGAGGATGCTCTGTACACCCTGCAGAGCCTGGACCTCGGCCTGCACCAGCGTGCCGGCACCCGTGGAGAAGACCGCCTTGGCGATCTCCTCGGGTGTCTTGCCGTCCTTCGACGCAGCCACGATCGCGTTGGTCAACTCCACCTGCTCCTGCTGGGCAGCGACCTGCAGCGTCTGACCCTCCGTGTTGGTGATGGCCAGAGCCGCAGTGGCCGACCTCACCCCGGACAGGCCATCATCACCCATTCCCACAGCAAGCGGGAGAAGGGCGCAGAGGGCGATGACGATCAGCGCGCCCACAACCGGAACGAACTCCTTGAATTTTCCCATGGCCGGGAATGTGCCATGCGGGATGAACGATGGCCCGGCATCGGTAGGACGGGAACACCGACGACGTTCCGGACCGGCGCGCCGGTGGCGATCGGCGGCCCTGTGGCCTGATCCGCCCCGTTGGTCGTACCCTTCACCCGTGGATGCCGACCACTGGAACGAGGCCTACGCCCGGCTGGGACCAGACGGCGTCAGTTGGTTCCGCACCGACCAGTCGCCGAGCCTCACCCTCATCGGGAGCCTCCCCGAGGCTCCCGGCAGCGTCGTGGACATCGGCGGCGGGGCATCCACGCTCGCCGGGGAGTTGATCGCCGCGGGACTCCGCGACATCACCGTCCTGGACGTCTCGGGCTCCGCGCTGGGGTCGGCCCGCGGTGCGCTGGGCGCACGCGCGGGGCAGGTGCGGTGGGTGACCGCGGACCTGCGCTCGTGGGCGCCTGACCGGACCTGGCACCTGTGGCACGACCGGGCGGTGTTCCACTTCATGGCTGATCCGGCGGACCGGGCAGCCTACGTCCGCGTGCTCCGGGCGGCGCTCTGCCCCGGGGGTCATGTGATCGTCGCCACGTTCGCGCCCGACGGGCCGCCGACGTGCTCAGGCCTGCCGGTGATGCGTTACACCGCTGGCGAACTGATGAGCGCGCTCGGGGACGATCTGGTCCTCGTGGAGGCCCGTCACGAGGTGCACGTGACCCCACCGGGTGTGCGCCAGCCGTTCACATGGGTGCTCGCCCGACGCCGGGCGGACCCGGGTCAGGACAACCTGAAGTAGAGGTCCTGGTTGGCGTGATCGCTGCCCGAGGGCGTCATGGCCTCGAGGTGCAGTACGAACGCCGGAGTGCCCGGGCCCGTGTTACCACCCTTGGCCGTGATGCAGGCGCCCAGGTCGAGCGTGAACGCCAGCGTGTTCGCGGGGCTCGCGGGCTGGTCGTCGGTCTGGTCCCTCACCTCGCCCACATCGCTGCCGCTGCCGGCCACCAGGTTCGCATCGGTGCTCGACAGCGTGGACTGCGGGCACTGGACGGGACCCGTGGCTCCCGTGGACAGACTGGAGCCAGGCGCGTTCGGCAACTGGATCTGGTACCTGAGGTGACCGATGTCCATGTAACCGGCGGGCTCGCCCGCGGCGGTGATGGCGGACCTCTGCGGACGCCAGAGCGTGAACGTCAGGTTGAGCGATGTGCGGTCGAGGAGGAACGGGTTGTTCATGGAGGCACCGACCCCGCCCGGTGCGACCGGGTAGGTGATGGCGGCCGAGCGGGTACCCGCGGACCATGATCTGAGGGCGGGCACCGTGTTGAACACGAAGCCGATGGCGCCCGCTACCTCCCGGACCCCTGACCCCTGGGGAACGCGCATCACCATGGTGTCGCCGGATCGCAGCCCGGTGCTCCCCGCCCGGGGGAAGATGCGGAACTCCGTGCCGTCCCCCGCGCTCTGGCTGGTACCCGAGATCAGCCCGTAGCCACCCTGCAGGCAGCAGGCGGGGAACGGGGTGGTCGTCCCACCCGGCTGGGGCTGATTGCCCGCGCTCGCAGGCTGGATCCGGCCGGTGCCGCCCGGCGAGCACCAGGTGAGCCCGTTGCAGTCCAGCGTCGCGCCCGACGGGACGTTCAGGAACACGAGCTCCTGCCGCTGGACCATCAGCGAGTCGATGCGGCTGGTGCTGCCCGGCTCGGCAGCGGCGTTGACCGTCTCGGCCAGGTTCACGAAGAGGTTGGTGAACGTCTGGAAGCCGGCGGGCCGGGGGGCCGCCGGGTCGTTCGCATCAATCACCCCGTTGCCGTTGGCGTCGATGTCCATGCCGCTCGGCACGCCATCCTGATCGGGGTCAGCGCCAGCCTGCGCGGTGTTGGGGGTGTTCGCACCGCCGGGCGGGGGTGATGTCTGCGCCTCCCGTGACATCTCGGTGGCGGTGCGCTTCACCAGGCCGTAGGCGAGGACGCCCACCGGCACCCCCGCCGTGTTCGCCAGCGCGGTCCGGGAGCGGTCCATGTACTTGGCGGCGAGCGGCTTGACCGGCTTCGCGTAGCCGCGGTACACGCGGACCGTCCCCAGACGCGCGCCGGCCCGGATGCCCACGATGACCTTCGCGCCCTTCCTCCCCACCACGACGGTGCCGGCGTACGAGCCCTTGGGGCTCACCAACTGGAGGGTCATCCGCGGTCCCGGCGACGCGACCGTGAACCTCTTCCCCGTGTGGATGGCGGTGGAGGTGCGGCCGTTGGTCGTCGAGATCGCGATGACCGTGTAGCCCGCCGTGCTGAGGGTGCCCGTGACGGGTGGCACCGCGGACGCCGTCGCAACCGAAACCGCAATCGAGGCGATGAGGCCGATGACGGGAACGCGGCGGCGCATGCCAATGAACTCCATCCGACGCTGGGGGAATCCATCATACCCCCGGGTCGTCCGGTGCGGGTGCATCTGAGTCCCCGTCGTCGTGCCACATGACGTGCCTGCGGGGGCAGCACACGCCGGATGCCCTCCATGCCGTCCGGGCGGGCAGACGCCACCACACGATCCTCCGCATGCGTCCTCAATCCGGCGCCTACGGCAGAGGCCTGGACGAACGTGGGGGGCCTCACATCACCCCGCGCGCCGTTGCCCCTACGTCGGGTTGACGATCCGGAAGAACAGGTCCTGATTGGCGTGATCCCTGCCTGTGGGGGTCATCCCCTCGAGGTGGAGACGGAATACGCCCCCGGGCGCGAGTGACCCGGACTTGCCCGTGATGCAGGCCCCGGTGTCCACCGTGAGGGAGAGGGTGTTCGCCGTGCTCGCCGGCTGGTCACGCGCGAGATCACGCAGGACCCCGTCCCATACGTCGTCGCTCACGGCGCTGAGGCTCGGGTCGGTGGTGGACAGCGTCGAGTCCGGGCACTGCGGCTGCGTGAAGGGTGCGTCGGCGAGGCGACCCGGCGCGTCGGGGAGTTGGATCATGTAGCGCAGGTTGCCGATGTCCATGAAGCCTTCGGGCTCCCCGGCCGCGGGGATGGACGCGCGCTGCGGACGCCAGAAGCGCAGCGTGATCTTCATCGCACCGGCGCTGAGGAGGAACGGATTGTGCTGGGTTCCCAGCCCACCTGCCGCAACTGGGTAGTCAATGGTGGTCGATCCCATGGCGTTGCTCCACGACGCAACGGCGGGGACCGAGGTGAACACGAACCCGATCGCCCCGGGGATCTCCGAGACGCCGGTGCCCGCGGGTACCCGCATCACCAGCATGTCCCCGGACTTCACCTGGGTGTGGCTCGCGCGCGGGAAGATGTGGAACTGCCCCCGCTCGGAACCGAAGCTCGTCCCCGAGATGCGCCCGAAGCCACCCTCCTCGCAGCACGCGGGGAACGCGCTGGTGGCGCCGAAGGCCTCCCACAGCCCCGGACCGGCGGGCTGGATCTGACCGGTGCCGCCCGGCGAGCACCAGATGAGTCCGTTGCAGTCGAGGGTCGCCCCCGTGGGGACGTTCATGAACACCAGCTCCATGGACCGGCGCATCATGGCGTCAACGCCCGCGGCGCTCGTGGGGTCGGCGTTGACGTTCACCGTCTCGCCGAGACCGAGGAACAGGTTCGTGAACGACCGGACCCCTGAGGGGCGCGGGGCGTTGGGATCCACCTGATCAATGACCCCGTTGCCGTTGGCATCGATGTCCATGGCGCTCGGGACGCCGTCCTTGTCGGGATCGGCGCCCGCGCTGTGGGTATCGAGCCCGTCACCTCCGCCCGGCGACGGTGGTGGTGGACCCTGCGCGTCGCGGGCGTTCTCGTGGTGCCCCACGGCCCGTGCCACGAGTCCGTAGGACCTCGCACCTACCGGGACTCCCGCCTTCGCCGTGGCCGTGCGCCGGGGGTCGGTGTACCGCTTGGCAAGCGCCCGCGCGGTGACCGCGTAGCCCCGCTTGACCGTGACCTTGCCAAGGACGGCGCCGGCACGCACGCCCAAGATGACCTTGGTGTCCGTCCCCCCCACGACGATGGGCCCCGCGTAGGAGCCCTTCGGGCTCACCAGTTGAAGGGTCATGGTCGCTCCGGGTGAGCGCACCGTGAACGTCCGCCCCCGGTGCACGGCGGTCGTGCTCTTGCCGTTAGCCGTGGAGATCGCGATGACCGTGTAGCCGGACGTGCTGAGCGTGCCCGTGACGGGTGGCGCGGCCGCCCCAGTACCTGCGGTCGCCGCTGTCAGGACGAGTACTGCGAGCGCCACAGATGGGTGGCCCATCACGGTGTCTCCGGTATCCGCTGTCCTTCCGACACATTACTCCGCGAACCGTCCGCGAACCGCTCAGGTGTGTCAGCGGACCCGCGTGACCACCGGCTCGGCCTCCACGGTCGCCGCCCCGCGACCCCGACGGGCATGCAACTTCGCCCTCATCACGTTCCGGCCCATCTCGAGCATCGGGCCGGGGAGCCGGTGGCTGCGGGCGAGGACATCGTCGAGGGCGTCGGCGAACCACCGGATGTCGTCGTCCGAGATCACGTACGGCGGCATCAGGCGGATGATGGGGTCGGTACTGCCGGTGACCTGCGTGAGCACCCGGTGCCGCGAGAGCAACGGCATGACGACCAGTTGCGGGAACAGGCTCTCGTGGATGGCGTGCACGGCGTCCCATGCCACCTTCTTGGCCCCTCCCGACGGCTGCGTCAGCTCGATGGCCACCAGACACCCGAGGCCGCGGGCCTCCTTCAGCACGTCATGGCGTGCACGCAGGGCGTTGATGGCGTCAACGAGCCTCTGGCCCTGCTCCGCGCTCCGCCGGAGCATGTCGCCGTCGTCGAGCACGCTGAGCGTGGCCAGCCCCGCGACCATGGCCAGGGCGTTGCGCCCGAAACTGGATGAGTGCACCCAGCAGCGGTCCATGCGGTTGAACACGGCGGAGTAGATCTCGCGGCGGCAGATCATCGCGGCCACGGGCACGTATCCCCCCGACAGGGCCTTGCTGGTGGCGATGATGTCGGGCTCGAGCCCGAAGTGCTCGAACGCGAACATCCTGCCCGTGCGCCCGTAACCCGTGGCCACCTCGTCGCAGACGAACATCGTGCCGTAGCGACGGCAGAGCGCCTGCACCTCATTCAGGAAGCCCTCGGGGGGCAGGCGCACGCTGTGGCCCGGGATGCACTCCGTGATGACCGCTGCCGTGTCCTCACGGGCCAGGATGCGCTCGAGGTGCTCCAGGTCGCCCACAGCGACCTCGTCCCCCGGGAGCAGGTGCCCGAACCCCTCGCGGAAGTCATTCCCGCCCATCACCGAGAGCGACCCGAGGGTGAGCCCGTGCCACCCGCCGCGGAAGTGCACGAAGCGGTCGCGCCCGGTGGCGGCCCGCGCGAACTTCAGCGAGGCCTCGACGGCCTCGGTGCCGGAGTTGCAGAAGTACACGGCGTTCAGATGGTCCGGAGTGCGCTCCACCAGGGCCTCGGCGAGAACGCCGGACAGGAGCGCGCAGTCCATCTGCACCATGTTCGGCAGGTTCATGCCGAGTACGTCGCGGAGGGCGCCGGCCACCACTGGGTTGCTGCGCCCGATCGCCGCGACGCCGAACCCCCCGAGCATGTCGAGGTACCTCTCACCGCGGTCATCCCAGAGGTACGCGCCCTCGCCGCGCACGTACACCCGATCGAACCCGATGGTGCGGAACACGTCCACCAGCGTGGGGTTCACATATCGCTCGTGCAGTTCGTAGTTCTCGCCGGCGCGATCGGCCACGAGCCGCGTGATGTCGAACGCCATTGCGGGAAACGGTACTCCCGGCGCCGGGGCGGCAAACCCGCCGTGCTGATAGATCAGGCTCCGCATGCCGTGGCTTCTCGTCATCGTCGCGGGCTTCTTCGAGATCGCGTTCGCGACCCTGCTGAAGCTCTCGAACACCTTCACGCGTCTCTGGCCCACCATCGGGTTCGCTGTCTGCGCGATCCTGAGCTTCGGGATGCTCGCGTGGGCACTGCGCTACCTGCCCATCGGCACGGCCTACGCCGTCTGGACCGGGATCGGCGCAGCGGGCACCGCGGCACTGGGCATCTGGGTGTTCCACGACCCCGCAACGTTCGCCCGGATATTCGGCATCGCAATGATCATCGGCGGTGTGATCGTGCTGAACCTGACGGGCACCCACTAGGAACCCCGGAAACCCCGGTGCCAGGCACTTAACAATCCCCGGCCCACCCCGGTGCCAGGCACTTAACAATCCCCGGCCCACCCCGGTGCCAGGCACTTAACAATCCCCGGCCCACCCCG
>CAMAVU010000044.1 GCA_945861935.1 Bifidobacterium breve
CGGTGCCCGGCCGCCCGCGAGTGCCGGGGCCTGCCGTGATCACCTGATCCTCTCCGGAGCGGTGGGGGCAGGCGTGGTGGGGGATCTCATACCCATCGCGAGCCGGAGCCCGCTCAGCGCACCCGGACCGTGCGTGTGGAGGTGGCGATCACCGCTGCTTTGGTGCGCGCGGTGGTGGTGAGGGTCCAGCGTCCCGCACGACCTGAATCGCCCCTCCTCGGTCGACGACCTCCTCACCCGGCGGGCGGGCCCGCCGCCACAGGCCACGTCACCGTGGCGCAGGGGACTCACGTCCGATCTCAGGAGTCGCGGGCGGCGTTCACGAACACCGCGATGACCCCACTGCCGTCATCGGCCTCGGGGTGCCACTGGACACCCAGGGCGAAGGTGCGACCCGGCACCTCGATGGCCTCGGCTACGCCGTCCTCCTCGGACCGGCCGGTCACCACGAGGCCCTCGCCCACCATGTCCACCGCCTGATGATGGTGCGAGGGCACCCGGTGGGGGGACTCGCCAGCCGCGCGTGCGGCGAGAGATCCGTCTGTGAGGTCCACGAGGTGCTCGTTGCCGTCGAAGGTCCCTGTGCTGCGCCGGTGCGTGGTCGTGCCGACCGACTCGGGCAGGTGCTGGGCCAGCGTTCCGCCGAGCGCGACGTTCATCACCTGCATCCCGCGGCAGATCCCGAGGAACGGAACATCTCTCTCGATGGCACGACGGACGAGGGCGCATTCCCAGGCATCCCGCTCCGCATCGGCGGCCTCGGTCTCGGCGTGAGCGGTGGCCCCGTACGCGGCCGGCTCCATGTCGCTGCCCCCGGTCAGCATGAGGCCGTCCACCAGATCGAGCACGGCATCGGGGTCGCCCGCGTGCGGCGGCAGCACGATGGCCAACCCCCCCGCTCGCTGCACCTGCCGCAGGTAGTCGGCAGCCACCACCGCTGCCGCCTGATCCCACGGGCCCCAGCGGGCAGAAACGATGGCGCACGCGACTCCGATGACCGGGGGCCGTCCGGGCATGCCGACCGTCCTAGATATGGAACATGGGCGCAGCGTCGCGCTGCGCCTCACGGGCCACGAGGTCGGCGATGGTCGCGTCGCGGAAGATGGTCGCCAGGTGTGCCGCACCCTCCGCCCAGACCAGCGCCACGGGGCAGCCCTCCGGGTCGTCCTGTCCGCCGATGGGGCCGTCCACTGCCTCGACGACCGCGAGCACCGAGATGTCACCCGGATCCCGGCGCAGGGTGTAGCCCCCCTTCACGCCCCGCTGGCTCTGCAGCAGGCCCGCCCGGCGAAGGGCGGCGAATACCTGCTCCACCTGATGAGCGGGCATCCCGCGGGACTCGGCCACCTCGAGGATCGGAACGGGGGCGCCGCCACCGCGAGCGGCAAGCTCGACCATCGCGAGCACGGCCACCCGGCTGCGGTCACTCACGTTGATCACCGAAACCCCCGAAACGCTGTCACGTTTCGGGAGTTTACCGCGTCAGTCGGACTCGAGGCTCTGGACGGTCTCGAGCAGGCCGTTTTCCATCCCGGTACGGCGGAATTCCGGGCGCCCGGACCCGGGCTGCTCACGGCTGCGCCGGTAGAACACCAACTGGATCAGGTCGAACCATCCGTCCATGTCGGCCGGCAGGAGGATGTACCGCACGTCCGCCGTGTCGACGAAGAGGCGCGGGCGCTTGCCACCCCGCGGCATGTCCCCCGGTGAGATGGGCCAGCGCTCCACGGCACGGATGTCCTCGAGGCGGATCTCGCGTCGCTTCGCACCCAGCAGATGGTCGAGCAGCGTCGGGACGAACACCACCCGGTCATCCGTGAGGTAGAGCGTGCCGTGCCGACCCAGCCACCCGTTGTTCAAGTCGCAGGAGGTCTGCTTGAGGATTCGCTCACCGGGCGCTGGCTTCGCGGCATGTGGCACGCGAGGCAGGCGGGAACGGGGGGCAGGGGCGGTTTCCATTGGGTCCAGAGTAACACCACCGGCGGCGGCTACTCGCCGGCGAACAGTTCCATGAGCGCGGGCTCATGCCCGGGCTCGGCGATGACCACCACCTGATCGCCGGCGGCCAGAACGGTGTCGGGCCTGGCCACGCGCCCGATGCGGGCGCGCAGCACGCTCACCACCAACGTTCCCCGTGGCAGGTCGAGGTCGGCCAGTCTCGTGCCGTCCGCCCGACTCTCCGCCACGACGCCGATCTCGATCATGTCGAGGTTCTCGCGCCGGAGCGAAAAGAGGTGGACGAGCGAGTGCTGCGGCACCTCATGCTCGATCAGCGACAGGATCGACTCGGTGGCGCAGACCGTCGGTGCCACGCCGAGGAGGTCGAAGTGCTGCTGATTCCGGGGGTCGTTGACCCGGGCCACCACGTTCTCCACCGCGAAGTGGTCGCGGGCCACCTGACCGATGACGATGTTGTCCTCGTCATCCCCGGTGACGGCGATGCACACGTCGGCGCGGGCCATGCCCGCCGCCTCCAGCACGAAGATCTCGGTGCCGTCGCCGTACCGGGCCATGTGCTCGAACTCCGCCTCCAGAGTGCCGAAGCGCGCCGACCGCGCCTCCACGATCGTCACCTCATGCCCCATCCGCAGGAGCGCCCGCCCGACGTTGGCCCCGACCTTTCCGCCCCCCACGATGACGGCGTACATCAGCGGCCGTCCGTGCCGGCCGCGGCGAACTCGCGCAGCGCGCCCGACATCCGCTCGATCGCGGTGCGGGTGGGGCACACCGTGACAAGTCCCTTCTCCGCATACAGCCGTGCGCGCGCGGGGTCAAGCACCCTCACGATGACGCACTCCACCTGATACCGGTCGCGGGCGACCTGCGCGATGACGAGGTTGGTGTTGTCGCCATTCGTCGCGGCCACGAAGGCGTCGGCCCGGGTGATACCCGCCGCCTCGAGCACCGTCACCTCGAGGGCGGGGCCCTGGATGAACTCCCCGGGGAAGTCCCCTCCCAGGCGCTGCAGCGCCTCGGGGTTGTGGTCAATCACGTTGACGTCGTGGCCATCCTCAATCAGGTCCCGCGCAACCTGGGCCCCGACCCGCCCGCACCCGACCACGACGACGAACATCCATTCCTCCCTTGCGTGAGCGCCGACACCCTAGCGCCCGCGCTGGCGCCACCACACCCACAGGCGGCCGGCGCCGGCCACGATGAACGCGATTCCGACGATCCAGGCCACCGGACCCGCGCCCGTCACGGCGGCGCGGACCACCTGTGCGACCCCAAGAACGACGAGCGCACCCGAGAGCACGACCGTCGCTGCCTCCCTGCCGTCCATGGCGGGGCGTGGCGGGGACCCGGGTTCTGCCCGGGTCCCCGTTCCGCCTCTCCTAGACCAGGAAGGGGATGAGCAGGAGCGCCACGATGTTGGCGATCTTGATCATCGGGTTGATGGCGGGACCCGCGGTGTCCTTATACGGGTCACCCACGGTGTCACCGGTAATCGCGGCCTTGTGGGCCTCGGAACCCTTGCCACCGTACTCGCCGTCCTCGATCAGCTTCTTCGCGTTGTCCCATGCGCCTCCGCCGGAGGTCATGGAGATCGCAACGAAGATGCCCGTGACGATGACGCCGAGCAGCAGTCCACCCAACATCACGCGTCCGTTCTCGACGCCGAAGATGAAGGCGACGATGATCGGGACGATGATCGGGATCAGGCCCGGGATGAGCATCTGCTTCTGCGCCGTGGCCGTGACGATGCGCACGCTGCGCGCGTAGTCGGGCTTCTCGGTGCCCAGCATGATCCCCGGCTTGTCGCGGAACTGCTGACGGACCTCCTCGACCACCTGCGCGCCCGCCTTGCCCACGGCCTCCATGGAGAACGCGGCGAAGATGAACGGCATGAGGCCGCCGATGAACAGACCCGCCACGACGAACGGGTTGGCCAGGTCGAACGAGAGGTCCACCGCCGCGGAGCCCGCCTGACTGAGCGCGTGCTTCAACTCCTCGACGTACGAGACGAACAGCACGACGGCGGCCAGACCAGCCGAACCGATGGCGTAGCCCTTGGTGACGGCCTTCGTGGTGTTGCCGACCGCGTCAAGCGGATCGGTGACCGCACGGACCGACTCCGGCATGTCCGCCATCTCGGCGATACCGCCGGCGTTGTCGGTGATCGGGCCGTAGGCGTCGAGGGCAACAACGATGCCCGCGAGCGACAGCATGGCCATCACAGCGACACCGATTCCGTAGTACCCGGCCAGTTCGTACGACGACACGAGGCCGCCCACGATGACGATGACGGGCAGGGCAGTGGACTTCAGGCTGACCGCGAGGCCGGCGATGATGTTCGTCCCGTGGCCCGTCTGGGATGCCTTCGCGATGCTCCGCACCGGCGGCCAGATCGTGCCGGTGTAGTACTCGGTGATGGCAACCAGCAGGATGGTGACGCCCAGGCCGACGAGTGCGGCCCAGTAGTAGTTGGCCCAGCTGCCGGGGATGACCCCGTTGGCGCCGCCCGGCACCACGCCGTCCATCATCCACTTCGTGAGCGGGATGAACAGGAGTGCGGAGAGGGCAGCGGCCACGCCGAGGCCCGTGTACAGAGCGGCAGTAATCGAGCCGTTCTTGCCCAGGCGCACGGCCCAGGTGCCGACGATCGAGGTGATGATCGAGGCGGCGCCCAGAAGGAGCGGGAACAGGATGGCGTTCATGGCCCCACCGACGAAGAACAGCGACCCCAGGAACATCACGGCCACAGTCGTTACGGCGTAGGTCTCGAACAGGTCGGCGGCCATGCCGGCGCAGTCGCCGACGTTGTCGCCGACGTTGTCAGCGATGACGGCCGGGTTGCGCGGGTCGTCCTCAGGGATACCTGCCTCGACCTTCCCCACCAGGTCGGCGCCGACATCGGCGCCCTTGGTGAAGATGCCGCCGCCCAGACGGGCGAACACGCTGATGAGTGAGCCACCGAAGGCCAGACCCACAAGCGGGGCGACGTCGTCGACGCCCCCGCCGAGGGCGAGGAAGTATCCGGCGACGGCCATGAGACCAAGCCCCACCACGAGCAGGCCGGTGACCGACCCACCCTTGAAGGAGATGCTGAGCGCAGGTGCGAGTCCGCCTCTGGCCGCCTCGGCCGTGCGCACGTTGGTGCGCACCGAGACGTTCATGCCGATAAACCCGGCGGCCGCTGACGCCACTGCACCGATGAGGAACCCGATCGCGGCCTTCCAACCCAGAAGGGCGGAATCCGCCACGTTCCCGAGGAAGCCGATCAGGACGAACAGGACCACGGCGACGACGCCGATGATCGCGTACTGACGATTGAGGTACGCCTTCGCGCCCTCCTGAATCGCCGCGGCGATCTCGCGCATCTTCTCGTTGCCATCGGGCTGCTTGAGGATGTACGCCGCGAGGCCGAGGCCGTATGCGATGGCGACGAGCCCGCATGCGAGCGCGATCCATGCACTGTTGTCCAGCAGGAAGTCGGCCAACGACTGTCTCCTGAATTAGGGAACCGGGGCCCGGCACTCGTGGCCGGGCATGCGCTCGCGCAGGCCGGAGCCCGCGCACGCGAGGCGGGTTTCTACCAGACCACGCGGCGCCGTGGCCCCTCTGCGGCGGGGTCAGTGACCGCTGATCACCGCTCCGTCCAAGGCCGTCCCGCAGGTGTCCTGATCCGACGGGATCCGTGGGATGACCGAGAACAGGAGGTCACGGAGGCGATCGTTGTTCCGGCCGAACACCTCGAACACCTCCGACAGCGAGACCGGGGGCACTCCGGGCACGCCGTCGAGCCCCGCGTCGTAGTCCGTGATGAGCGAGACGTTCGCGTAACAGATCCCGAGTTCGCGGGCGAGATGGCATTCGGGGTAGGCGGTCATGTTGATCGCGTGCCAGCCCATCTGGGCGAACCACCGGCTCTCGGCACGCGTCGAAAACCGGGGGCCCTGGATGACGACCACCGTTCCGCCCTCGTGCACCGGGATGTCCAGATCCCGGCACCCCTGCACGAGCAGGCGCCCGAGGACGGGGCAGTAGGGATCCGCCGCGCTGACATGCGTGGCCGCCGGGCCGTCATAGAACGTGTCGCGGCGGGCGCTCGTGCGGTCGATGTACTGGTCGCACACGACGAAGTCGCCGAGCCCGATGCCGGCCTGCAGGCTGCCCGAGGCGCATGGCCCGATGAGGTGCCGGACGCCGAGGTGCTTCATGGCCCACACGTTGGCCCGGTAGTTGATGGCGTGCGGCGGGAACTCGTGGTCGGGACCGTGCCGGGGGAGGAAGGCCACGCTTCGCCCCCCGACGTCGCCGATGACGATCGGCCCGCTCGGGTCCCCGTACGGCGTGGTGACGGTCACCTGCTCGGTGTGCGGGAGGAACGAATAGAAGCCCGACCCCCCGAACACCCCGATCGTGGCGCTCGGCCCCGCCACCGAGCTCAGCCCCGGTCCCCTGGCTTCCAGAGCTTGCCGCCGCCCTCTGCACCCCCGGGGGTCCACAGGTCGTCCGCAGCCGCACCCCTGCCGGAGGTCGACGTACTGCCGGGCTCGCCCCCTGCGGCGTCCCGCTCGGCCTTGATCTTCTCGACCATCTCGGCGAACGCCAACTGCAACTGGGAGAGCGGCTCGGCGAAGGGCTCAGCCGCCTCCTCGCCCATGATGGCGTTGCTCACCGCCATGAGTGCCCTGACCGACTCGATGGCCAGTCCGGCCTGGGGGAGGTCGATGTCCTCGTCCCCCCGCGGGCCGAGGCCCATGCGGATAGCCGCCATGTCCGTGAAGGTGGCCATCGTCTGGAAGACGACGTCCTGGACCGGCGTGGTCATCAGCCGGCGCAGCATCTCCGCGGCTGCCATCTCCTCCCGGGTGAGCTCGCGCTCCTCCTTCTCGCCGCCCTCCGGCGGCATCGGCTCGTCCGTGCTCATACGTTGGTCTCCATTCCCATCAGTTCGAGGGCTTCCTCCGCCGAGCGACGGGTGCGCTCGGCGGCCTGTGCGTGTAGCGCGACCAGATCCTCGCCGGAGGCGAACGCGCGCGCCTGCCGCTGCGCGCCGTTTCCCTCCTCCAGCATTACCGGGATCCTCGCAAGGAAGGGCCCGAGCCCCAGCCGGTCGTGGACCGGGGCAGTGAACTCCATGAGGGCGCGCACCGCATCGGCGGTGGAGCGCTCCTCCCCACGGGCGAAGTCGATCATCCTGCCATCCAGGCCGTGGCGCTGCGCGCGCCACAGGTTCTCCTCGATGAGGCGACCGGGGTGCGCGGGCAGCGGCAGCCCCGCGTCGTGGTCGTCGGCAAAGCGGGCGATGAGCGCGAGTGACAGGGCGAGGATGGCGAGCGCCTCCCCCATCTCGGTCTGCGCGTCGGCGATGCGCACCTCGATGGTGCCGAACGCGTGGTGCGGCCGGATGGACCACCAGATCTGGGTGCTCTCGACGATCGAACCCGTCCGCTCGAGCAGGCGAACGAAGTCGGCGTACTCGTCGAAGTCCATAAGCGGATCAGGGATGCCGCACCGGGGAAACGACCGGGTGAACAGCGACGTGCGCGTGGAGTGCAGGCGTGTGAGGCGCCCCAGGTAGATCGCGCTGTTGGCCGACAGCGCGAGGATCTCGGGGAGCACGCTGCGCATGGCGGTGCACACGCGGACGGCGCGGTCAGCATCCCTCAACCCCACGTGCAGGTGCTGGGCCCACGTGTTGTTGATCCACGCGATGTAGCCGAGCTCGCCCTCCACCCGCTCGTAATGGGGAGTCTCGATGATGTGCTGCTCCTGCCACGGGCTGAACGGGTGGCACCCGCTGATGGCGGTGGCGACCCCGTGGCTCCCGGCGTGCTCGATCAGCGCACGGCGTCCCTCTGCGAGTTCGCGCGCGGCCCCCGCGAAGGTGGCGTGCGGCCCGGTCCTGAACTCGATCTCGCTGGAGATGAGCTCCCCGGCCAGACGGGGTCTGAGGTCATCCGGGGCGGTCTCCATGAGGTCCTCGAAGCGCTGCACCAGACCCATGGTGGCCGGATCGAGGAGCTGATACTCCTCCTCCATCCCCACGGTGAAGTCGGTGGACGCGGCGAACCGCTCGCGGACGCCGTCGAGTATCGGGTGTGATGAGGAGGGCACGGCGGCGAGGGTACCAGCGGGCATGGCCCGCACCGGGGCCAACCCACGCGATTCGACGGCCTTGGTGCATCGCAGGATGACGCCCGCGGGCAGGAGTGCCGCGCCTGTTGCGGCCGATTCCCGCGCGACGCATTCGTGGTCCACCGCCGGATGGAGCCCACCGGCGGTGGACCATCGGCACCGCCGTGCTACCGTGGCGCCGACCGCACGGCAAACGGCTATGCGGCGCGAGGA
Organism: Bifidobacterium breve; assembly: GCA_945861935.1. Classification (GTDB taxonomy): domain Bacteria; phylum Actinomycetota; class Thermoleophilia; order Miltoncostaeales; family Miltoncostaeaceae; genus SYFI01. The sequence continues at coordinate 8,299 of CAMAVU010000044.1, forward strand.
AGCTCCCCGTCCGGACACGGTGTCCCTGTTTGATGGTGGAAGGTTCCTCACCATCGCGGCGCATGCCGCAGGGAGAACACACCAGATGTCCGAAGCAACATTCGCCGACCTCGGCGTGAGCGACCCCGTGTGCGACGTTTTGGATGGCAAGGGCTTCATCGCCCCGTTCCCCGTCCAGACCTCCGTCATCCCCGAGGCGCTTGAGGGCCGGGACCTCACGGTCCGCGCCCCGACCGGCTCGGGCAAGACCCTGGCCTTCGCGCTGCCCACCATCGAGTTCCTCCACGAACCGCATGGCTTCCCCGGCGCATTGGTGCTGGCACCCACGCGCGAACTCGCCGTGCAGATCAGCGAAGAGATCGCACCGTTCGCCGCCGCGCTCGGCCTCAAGACCGCAGTGGCATACGGCGGAGTGCCGCTCGACCGCCAGGCGAAGAAGGCCGCAGTCGCCGACTTCCTGGTGGCCACTCCGGGCCGACTGCTTGACCTGATGCGCCAGCGGCTGGTGGATCTCTCGCGTATCGAGGTGCTCATCCTCGACGAGGCCGACCGCATGCTCGACATGGGGTTCATCCCCCAGGTCGAGGCCATCCTCAAGGGCCTCCCGAGCGACCGTCAGACCATGCTCTTCTCCGCGACTCTGGACGGCGAGATCGCCCGGCTGGCGAACTCGATGACACGCAACCCGGGCCTCATCGAGACCGACGACGACCCCGGCACCGACATCGCCCTGTCCGAGCGCCTTGAGCAGTCATTCCTCTCCGTGAGTCCCGCGGCCCGCACCGAGGCGCTGATCGACCTCGTGAAGGAGGAGGAGGACCTGGTTCTGGTCTTCTGCCGCACCAAGCGCGGCGCCGCCCGCCTGACCGAGCGCATCAACAAGATGGGCCTCCCGGCGAAGGAACTCCACGGCGACCTCAGCCAATCGGTGCGCGAGCAGACGCTGAAGAGCTTCGCCGACGGCAGGACGCGGGTGCTCATCGCCACCGATGTGGCGTCGCGCGGCATTGACCTTGACGACATCGGCCTGGTCGTGAACTTCGACCCTCCGGACGAGCCGGACACCTACACCCACCGCGTGGGCCGCACCGCCCGTGCCGGCCGCACCGGTCGCGCCGTGACCATGGTGCTGCCCGACCAACTGGACGAGGTGGGCCGCATGGCCAAGCGACTGGGCCAGGAGGCCGCGTGGACCGCCGGCGGGTTCCGCGACCCGCTGCCCAAGGTGATGTACGCGTCGCGCGGAAGCCGCACCTTCCGCGGCGAGACGAAGCGCGGCCCCGCGGCCACCGCGGCCACCCCGCGCGCGGGTAGCCGCATCAAGCGGAGCGGCCACACCACCTGACGCACCGCCCCCACCGCGCCGGGTCCCCTGCTCTACACTCCCGCGCGCATCACGCCGAGTTAGCTCAGTTGGTAGAGCACTTCCATGGTAAGGAAGGGGTCAGCGGTTCGAGTCCGCTACTCGGCTTCAGGCTCATCTCCCCCACGCCCCCGACACTGGCCCTCTCGTCCGCTCGGCGTCAGGTAACGTCTCATTCCTTCGGTTGTGGCCAATCGTGACTTCGAGTCGGCGGCTCGCGCCTGAACACTGAGAGGTGAACCATGAAACCCCGTCTCCCGCTCAGCGCCCTCCTCGCAGGCACCCTCGTGCTGCCCCTCTCCGCCGTCGGCGCCGCCCCCGCCCCTATCGTCCAGATGCTGAAGATCTACAACCCGTCGAGCGGCCCGGGCACCGGTACGTTCACCGCCGTCGCGCGTATATCCCTCCGCGGGACCGGTGCCGATGCGATGCGCGCGCCTGACGGCTCCCTCCGGCGGCTGAAGGGGACGCTCGCCCTGCGTGCCGGCAATCGGACCATCCGCGCGAGTGACTCCGTGCGGCTTCAGCCCGGAGCCGAGACGGGAGGTACGGCGTTCCTGTACTTCCGTTTCCGCATCGCCCAAAGCCGCTTGTTGCACGGGGCAAGAACCGTGGTGCCAAGCATGCTGGTGGGCTTGGAGGGCCGCCGCATGCGCGCGGCGGTCGCCCCCACCGGCACCCGGCTCGATGCCCGGTCCCATCAGGGTCCGCTACCAGGCGTACCAACCGCGTGGTGTATGTGGATGACGCCTATTTTTGGCCCGTGCACAACCATCTCTGCACAACCGCCGTCGCCACCGGTGGCACTCACCGGCACCTCCGGCGCCACCGCTGGCAGCATGTGCGTGTACTTCGACGGACCGGGCGCAAGTGGGCCGTATGTGTCCAACGAGTTCCTCGCAATCATCGGGCAGCCCATGGGGTGGACCATCTTCGTCCAACAGGGGGCGGGCGGGTCGATCGGCGCGGCTGGGACCTACAGCGACGGGTCAGCGTGGGCGCAGGCCCCGTTCTCGCCCGGCGGCGTCCAATCCCCGGGATCGACAATCGTCACCGTGTCGGGAATCGTCACCCGTGGGGCCCTGGGCGGATCGGGCACGGCCACCCTCGGGTACGCGGGTCCGGAAATCGGCGGCCTCGCTCAGCAAATGACGCTCTCGACGACGGGCTCGCTGACAGAGAGCTGCTGACCGGACACCGCGACGGCCCGAAAGCCCCTCTGACCCTACTTGGCGACGTGGGTTCGCCGCCGCAGCACGTGGAAATCAATACGCCCGGACGCGGTGAAGGGGTCCGGCCCAGCAGGGACCGGAGTCGGGCCATACCGCCTCAGCGAACGCGAACCCAGGGACTCCAGTTGCCTGCGCGATCGCTCGCACGCGTCCAGCGGGGAAGTGCCCGGGAGCGCACGGTCGTCACGCGCTGCTTGGCGGTGGAGGTCGTGGTGGTACGCCGGGATCCGGCTCCCCGTGGTTTGCGTGCGGCGGTGGACACCTGCACCTGACTGACGCCTGATTGACCATCCCGCGCCGTGATGCGAAGGACATACGACGCCGAGGGCCGGGCGGTGGCAGGACGCGCCAGTGCCGGACGGGAAACCGCGGGGGGGACCGTGTCGAGGATGATGTCGTCGGTGAACGTCCGGGTCGTGTCGATCCCGTCACCGGTGAACCGCACATAGACCATCCGCGTGAGGGGGCCGGTGCGGTAGGCGGGCAGGACCCAGGGAATCGTGCGGGTCGCACTCGCCAACGTGAC
>CAMAVU010000045.1 GCA_945861935.1 Bifidobacterium breve
GACGCCCTGGCCGTGGGCACGTTGGCGGCCCACATGATCTCCTTCGCGAAGGCCTTGCTGCCCTCGAGGCGCGCGGCCTCGCGCGACGGGCCCAGCACGGCGCACCCGGCCGCCCGGAGGTCGTCGGCCAGACCGGCCACCAGCGGCGCCTCGGGGCCGACGACGACCAGGTCCGCGGCCGTCGAGATGGCCAGGGCCACCAGAGCCGCGTGATCGGTGGTGGGGATGTCGTGCACCTCGGCGTCCATGGCGATCCCCGGGTTTCCGGGTGCGGCCACCACACTCCAGCCGCTCCCGGCGAGCGCGCGCACAAGCGCGTGCTCGCGTCCGCCGCTGCCAACCACGAGTGCCCGTCGCGCCACGTGGGCCACCCTACCAACGGACGTCACGGCTGCACCTCCCGTCCCGCCTGTCACTGCGGGCTATGGTGGGGTGGATGATCCCGGCCCTCGAGATCACCGACCTCGACAAGGCCTACGACGACGGCACCCGTGCGCTGCACGGGGTGTCGCTCACCCTGCCGGATGGCGGGTTCCACGGGCTGCTGGGCCCCAACGGATCGGGCAAGAGCACGCTGATCGGCATGATCACGGGGCTCGTGCGCGCGCCCGCTGGCCACGTGAAGGTGTTCGGGCACGACGCCGTCACCGATCCGCGTCGCGTGCGCACCTTGGTGGGTCTGGCCCCGCAGGAGGTCCACCTCGACCGGTTCCTCACGGCGCGCGAGGTGCTCGTCTTCCACGGCCGCTACTTCGGCATGACCAAGGCCGATGCCGGGGAGCGGGCCGATGAGATGCTGGCGATCTTCGATCTGGAGGGCAAGGCTGGCACCCGGCCCAACCGCCTGTCGGGCGGTATGCGCCGACGCCTGCTGATCGCCCGCGCGCTGGTGCACCGTCCACGGCTCGCCATCCTCGACGAGCCCACCGCAGGTGTGGACCTCGAGTTACGCCACGAACTGTGGAGCTACCTCACCCGGTTGCGCGAGGAGCAGCGCACGTCGATCCTGCTCACGACGCACTATCTGGAGGAGGCCGAGGCACTCTGCGGGCGCATCTCAATGATCCGTGCCGGCCGGATCGTGGCCGAGGGCACGGTGGAGGAGATCATCGCCCGCTTCGGCGGCCCGCGGCTGGAGGATGCCTATCTGCGCGTGATGCATGGCGCGATGCACGGCGCGGTGAGTGAGGTGACCCCATGAAACCGCGGGGACAGTCCCTCCTGGGGGACAGTCCCCCAGGAGGGACTGTCCCCGCGTCTGCCGATGCCCGGCTTGACGAGCGTGCGCTTCGCGCTGCGTCCCGGCGGGGCGCTCTCGCGCTGTCGGGGCGCGAGGTGCGGCGTGTCACCGTGTTGTGGACCCAGACGATCCTGCCGCCGGCCGTCACCGCGGTGCTGTTCATGGCCGTCTTCGGCGGCGCCCTGGGGGGTGAGTTGAGGGAGGTCTCGGGTATCCAGTACCTGTGGTTCATCCTGCCCGGACTGCTCATCACGACCGTGGCGGGCCAGGCCTTCGCCAATGCATCCACCAGTCTGTACCAGGCACGGAACGAGGGGTACATCGACGACGTCCTCTCCTCGCCGCTGCGCTCGGCCGAGGTGGTGTGGTCCTACATGATCGGGGGCCTGTACCGGGGGTGGATCACGGCGGCCATCGTGCTGGCCTGTGCGACCCCGTTCGTCGGCGGCATCGAGAACTGGCTGCTCTCGATCCTGGTGCTGGTGCTCACGGGCCTCATATTCAGTGCCCTCGGGGTGATCACCGGCATCTGGGCCGACTCCTTCGACCAGCAGGCGTTCATCGCCGCCCTGGTGATTGCGCCGCTCTCCCTGCTCGGCGGGGTGTTCTACAGCGTGGAGTCCCTTCCGGAGCCGTGGAGTACCCTCACGCGCTTCGACCCGATCTACTACCTGGTGGATGCGGAGCGCGCGGGGGTAACCGGCCTGCATGAGAGCGCCCTGTGGCTGTCGGTGGCCGTGGCCGCTGTGGCGGCGGCGCTGGTCACCCTGTGGGCCATCCGGATGTTCCGCGTCGGCCACCGCCTGCGGCCGTAGCATGGCGTCGTGCCCGTCCGGTACCGTGTCCCCATGAGCGAACACGCAGGTCCTCCACCCGACTCCGTCATCGCCCTCCTCGCACTCGACGTCGCCGCGCTGGTTGTGTGCCTCGTCGCCACGGTCAGCGACGTATCCCCGTGGCTCGCGTTCTGGGTCGGCCTCGGCGTCGTCGTCATCGCCGGTATCCATTGGTTCTGGCTCAAGGACGAGGGGCGCTTCCACCCGATGGCCACATCCGCCTGGGCGCTGGGGTTCTCGTCCCTGGCGTGGTCCATCGGCCTCGTGGCCGCTGCCGCCTAGAGCTCCACGTTGTCGATCACCTCATGTCGGCCCTGACCGGTGCCGATGAGGGTGATCGGGATGCCCGTCGACCGGGCGATGCGCTCCACGTAGTCCCGGGCGCGTGCGGGGAGGGCGTCGAGGCGTGTGACGCCGACGATGTCCTCGTCCCATCCCGGGAGCGTTTCGTACACGGGGGTGCACCCGTGGAAGTCGCTCTGGTGCCACGGGAAGTCGGCGGTCTCCTCGCCGTTCGGCTTCCGGTAGGCGGTGCACAACCGCACCTCGGGCAGCCCTGACAGAACGTCCAGTTTGGTGAGCCCGAGCTGGGTCATGCCCGACACCCGTACCGCATACCGCAGCGCCACGAGGTCGAGCCACCCGCACCGCCGTGCGCGGCCCGTGGTGGTGCCCACCTCGTGGCCCACCTCGGACATGTGACGGCCGGCGGCGTCGTCGAGTTCGGTGGGGAAGGGCCCCTCACCGACGCGCGTGGTGTAGGCCTTGCTGATGCCCAGCACGTGGTCGATGCGCGTGGGACCGATGCCCGTGCCCGTGCACGCCGCCCCGGCAGTCGGGTTGCTGCTGGTGACGAACGGGTAGGTGCCGTGGTCAATGTCGAGCAGAGTGCCCTGAGCGCCCTCGAACAGCACGGTCTTGCCGTCCCGGATGGCGGTATCGAGCAGCAGCGAGGTGTCGGCGATGAACGGCTGCAGGCGCGGGGCCATCGCCAGGACCTGGTCAGCCACCTCATCGGCGTTGAGGGCCGGCTGGCCGTACACCTTCTCGAGGAGGTCATTCTTCATCTCGACCGCAATGGCGACCTTGCGGCGGAGGATGCTCGGGTCGAGCAGGTCCTGTACCCGGATGCCGATGCGCGCGGCCTTGTCCATGTACGCGGGTCCGATCCCGCGTCGTGTGGTGCCGATGGAGAGCTTGCCCAGGCGGATCTCGGTCTGGGTGTCCAGCATGGTGTGGTACGGCATGATCAGGTGGGCGTTACCCGAGATCCGTAGGTTGGAGGTGTCCACGCCACGGGCCTCCAACTGGTCCATCTCCTGCGCCAGCACGAATGGGTCCACCACCACGCCGTTCCCGATGATGCAGATGGTGTTGGGGTAGAGGATGCCGCTCGGGATGAGGTGCAGGGCGTAGGTCTGGTCCCCGGCCACGATCGTGTGTCCGGCGTTGTTGCCGCCCTGATAGCGGGCCACCACATCGCTGCGCTCTGCCAGCAGGTCAACGACCTTGCCCTTGCCCTCATCGCCCCACTGGGCGCCGATCACCACCGTCGCCGGCATTTGCATCCCTTGCCTGTTGGGTCCATGCATGACGCGACCCGCGACGTCGCGGGTCGGGGAAGCGCCGGAATCATAGGCGAACCGGGTCAGCGGATGACGCCCGCGTGGCCGGCTGCGGCTACCTGGTGCCGTGCTCCGCGGCCAGACTGCCGAACTTGGCGTACGTGCCGATGAACGCCAACTTGACGCGGTCAGTGGGCCCGTTGCGGTGCTTGGCCACGTTGATCTCGGCGATGCCCTTGCTGTCGCTGTCCGGCTCGTAGTAGTCGTCGCGGTAGATGAGCAGCACCATGTCGGCGTCCTGCTCGATGGCCCCTGATTCGCGCAGGTCCGACAGCATCGGGCGCTTGTCGTTGCGGGCGTCCGGCGAACGGTTGAGCTGCGATACCACGATGATCGGGACCTCGAGGTCGCGGGCCATCATCTTGAGTCCGCGGGAGATGGCCGAGATCTCCTGAACCCGGTTTTCGTCACGCCGCCGCAGGTGGGGCGCGCCCTCCATCAGCTGGATGTAGTCCACGATGACCAGACCCAGACCGCTCCGGGCCTTCAGGCGCCGGGCCTTGGTGCGCATCTCCGTGACGGTCATGCCCTCCGAGTCGTCAATGAAGATCGGCGCCTTCGACAGGCGGTCGGCGGCCTGGCTCACCCGGGGCCAGTCCTCGGGAGACAACCGGCCGCTGCGCATGCGCGAGGCATCCACCATGGCGACCGAGCAGAGCATCCGCTGGGTGAGTTCCTCGCCGCTCATCTCCAGGCTGAAGATGGCGACGGTCTGCTCTTCAACCAGAGCAACGTGCTCGGCCATTCCCAGTGCCAGAGCCGTCTTGCCCATGGAGGGGCGCGCCGCGACGACGATGAGGTTGGAGGGGCGGAAGCCACCGGTCAGGCGATCGAGGTCCTCGAAGCCGGTGGCCAGACCGGTGACCTCGGAGCCGTGCTCGCTGGCGGCCACCAGACGCTCCATGCTGCTCATCACCAGCGTGTTGGTGCCGAGGAAATCACCCCGGGTGCGCTTCTGGGTGAGGTCGTAGATCAGGTCCTCGGCGCGCTGGACCATGTGCGTGGTCTCACCCTCGCGCTCGGCCACCAGCGTCTCGATCTCCTGACCGACCTGCAGCAGGCGCCGCTGCGTGGCGGTGTCGCGCACGATCTCGGCATACGAGCGGTACGAGGCGGCGGCGTAGGGCGTGGCCATGAGGTCGAGAACCGCGTCCCGACCGCCTGCCTTCTCGAGGTCGCCCGTCTTCGTCAGCTGCTCGATGACCGTGATGGGCTCAATGGGCTCACCGATCGCGAAGAGGCCGGTGATGGCGTTGTAGATACGCCGGTGCCCCTCGCGGTAGAAGTCGTCGTTGCCCACCAGAGCCATCGCCTCGGCGAGGTTGTTCTGGGGACCGTCGATGAGGGAGGCGAGCAGGAGCTCCTCGGCCGCCTGGTTCTGGGGCGGGGGGATGTGCCCGCCGACGACCGATACGGGAGACGCCGCCGGGCGAGGGGCGACCGGTCCGGTCTCGGAACTCACTCGTCTACGAGCGGCGAGACGATCGTCTTGACCTCGGCGATTCCGGCCTCGCCCATGTCCACGCGCAGCACGTACGTGCCAGTCGTGCGGATGGGCGGATCCACCGTGATGTGGCGACGGTCAACCCGCACTCCGCGTGCCGCGACGATGGCCTCTGACACGTCAGCGGCCGTGATCGAACCGAACAGACGTCCGTCGCTGCCGGTCTTGGCCTTGAGGGTGAGGATGGTGCGCCCGAGCAGGTCCACCATCTCGCGGTCTGCCGCCAGTTTCCGTACCCGCGACGCCGTGCGCTGCTCCTCGGTGCGCTGCACCTCGGCGATACGCGCGGGGGTGGCCGCCTCGGCCAGCCTGCGCGGGCCGAGATAGTTCCGCATGTAGCCCCGGGCCACGGTCACCACGGTGCCGGCGTTGCCGAGACCCTTGACGTCTTCGAGGAGGATTGCCTGCATCAGTCGCTTCCTAGAACGGGATGTCGTCGTCCCCGGCGGGTGCCGGGGCGGGTGAGGAGAGGTCGCTCGTGTCCACGGGCAGGTCGCCCCCCGGTGCCGCAGGGGTAGCCTGAGATGACCAGCCATCGCCGCCGCCCTCGCCATCACCACGTGAGTCGAGGAAGAAGACGTCGCTGGCCACCACGTCCACGGCCTGGCGCTTGCTGCCGTCCTGCGTCTCCCACTCGCGCCACTGCAGACGGCCGTCGATGCCGATGCGCCGCCCCTTCGCCATGTAGTTGGCGACGGTCTCGGCCTGACGTCCGAACACGCTGACGTCGAAGAAGTTCGGCTTGTCCACCCACTGTCCGCCCGCGTCACGGCTACGGCCGTTGACGGCGATGCGCAGCGAAGCGACGGCGTCACCCGAAGGGACGTGCCGCAACTCGGGATCACGGGTGAGGCGACCGATCAGGGTCACGCGATTGAGGTCGGCGGGCACGTCAGCTCCTCGGGATGGATTGCGCTGCTATCGGTCGCGCCGACGGGGGCCGCTGCTGCGCCGACCGCCGCGCGGGCGTTCTTCGCGCTCGGGGCGCTCGTCCACGGGCTCCGGAACGCCGTTGGCCTGAACGGTCGCGAGCTGGGCGGTCGTCAGGCGGAATGGCATGGCGCGCAGCACGACGTCCTTGCTGATGGACAGCACGCGGGTGATCTCGTCGATGACCGCGGGTGTGGTCTGGCACGTGACGATCACGTACAGGCCGTCGGACTCCTTGCGCATCGGGTAGGCGATCGTGCGGCGATCCCACTCAGCGACGTCATCTACGGTGCCGCCGGCATCCTCGACGAGCGAGCGGACGCGGGAGATGGTCTCCGCGTGCTTCTCGCCATCAGCCTGGGTGCTGAGGATCATCATGATCTGGTACGGGGTGATCGCCGGTCCTCCGGTGTGGGTCTCAGGTGCGTGGAAAGTCGGCCGCAGAAGGGCAGGGGGCCTCGTCACGAGGCCCGACCCGGGTGCGGCAGGCGGTGGACTATAACAGGGCCCCACTGCCGACCGACCCCGTTCCGTGCCGCTTCGCGCGCACCCCGGTGACGGGGGACGGCGTCCCCTGGCGGACGACACGGGGCAATCACGACATCGTGGGCACTCGACCACGACACGGCTGTCCCGTACGCGTCGGTGGTGCTCATTCGCGACGTGCCCGGGGCGGGGGGTGGACCTGGACCGCAATCAGCCCGCGTCGCGGTTGCAGGTGTCCTTCCTGCGCCCCCCATTCGTCCATGCTGTCGAACCCGTGCCGCGGGTGGAGGACGGTCCATCTTCCCGGCGACCGGGTCTACGTCACTCCCCCGCAGGCATGCAGCACGGCCTCCTCGGGCGTGTCCGCCAGGAGGATGCGGTCGAGGTCCGCCTGATCCACCCAGCCCTCACCGAGGGTCGTCCCGCGCAGCCAGTCGAGCAGCCCCGTCCAGTGGGCGCTCCGGTACAGCACGAGGGGAAAGTTCCGCACCTTCCCCGTCTGGATGAGGACCAGGGCTTCGAAGAGCTCATCCAGGGTGCCGAAGCCACCGGGCATGACGATGAAGGCCTCGGAGTATTTGACGAACATCGTCTTCCGCACGAAGAAGTAGCGGAAGTCCATCCCCAGATTCACGTAGGGGTTCTGCCCCTGCTCGTGCGGCAGCTCGATGTTGAGCCCCACCGACAGCCCCCCGCCCTCGGCGGCGCCCTTGTTCGCTGCCTCCATCAGACCGGGCCCACCCCCGGTGATCACCGCCCGGCCCTCCCGGGCCAGCAGCCGGCCGATTTCGACAGCCGCCCCGTAGTCGGGGTCGTCGGGAGTGGTGCGCGCCGAGCCGAAGAGGGAGACGGCTGGCCCGACGCGCGCGAGAAGGTCGAAGCCCTCGACGAACTCGCCCAGGATGCGCAGGGCGCGCCACGGGTCGGTGGAGACGAAGTCGGGCTCCGGGCCACGCAACAGCGGCAGGTCGGCATCGCGCAGGTGATCCCCGCCGGGCCCCGTGGTGGTGATGCGCCCCCGGCGCCCCAGCGGTGCCCCCATCAGATCCTTCCGGGGCACCGGCTCATCGTCCCTTCACGGCGTCGTGCTGGGCGCGACGTGCGGCGGTGCGGTCGAGCACGTCCTGCTCAGCCGGGGTGACGCCCTCCGGCACCGGTGTGGCCGCAGGCCCGAAGTGCTCGCCGATCCAGCAGTCGAGGTCGTGCGCGGGTACGGCGCCGAACCTCGTTGCGACGACCTCGCCACGGCGGAGCAACGCAAGCGCGGGCACCGCGGACGGGCTCACGCTCATCCCTGCGGGCCAGCCCGGCTCATGTCGCGCCCGCCAGTCCTCGGGCCCCCACATCTCGACAAAGGCCACCACGACGTCCGGCCGGGCACCCGCGATGGCGTCAAGTCCGGCACCGGTCACCTGGCAGGCGGGGCATACCGGACGACCGATCACGACCACCGCCTGCTCCGCCGCGGCGATCTCCGGCATCCGCCCGGCGAGAGACCGGCCGTCGATGTCGAGGCGTCCGCCCGTGCTCATCGTCCTGTACCTGACAGGGCCGTCGCACGCTCGGGGTGGGTCATGCGGACTCCTCGCGGACGTTCCGGAACTCGGCACCCTGCAGCGTAGCGGGAGGCGCGATGGCGGGCTCGCCCGGGGCGAGCGACCGCGTCGTGGCGGGGAGCGCGGTGCCGTTGGTGGCACGGCCCACGCCGGGAGCACCGCGTGGTCCGCCCCATCACGCCGCTGGGCGCGGGTTCCGTGTGGCTGCAGGTGTGCGGAGTGAGGGTGCTCATCCCCATCCGCCCGAACGGGTCGGCTGGCCGGAGGCCGGCCCGGAGCCTGAGGTTCCGGGCCACGACCCTGCGGATGGACGTGGACCTGTCCGACCGGCGCCTGGCGCCGTCGCGGTCGGGACGCCCGGGCACCCCACCCCAACCGGAGGTCTGCCGTCGCCGCGGTCATCCGCACGGACGATCCACGGGGCTTCCCCGGACCCATCGTCACGCCGCTCACGGCATTCTCCGAGACGGATCAGGCGGTTATCGAGCGTCGTCGCGGGTTGCAGGCGGCATGCGGACGGTCCCGGGAGAGGGAACCCCCTGCGGGTCGGCGGCGGTCGGATAGAATGCCGGTCATGTCAGATGTGATGCCGTCCGAGTTGGACATCGCCCTTGCCGGGATCGACCCCACCATGCGGGGTGATCTCGTCGAGGCCCTGGAACCGGTCATGGCTGATCTGGGCCCCCGCGAGGTGGCTGTGCTGCTGCGTCTGGTCAATGGCATCAAGGACGGCGCATCGGTTCCCGAGCTCAACGCCTTCGTGCGCCTGCTTCCGGTCACGGTGAGCCGGGTGGTCCAGCCGGTCATCGAGCCGGCTGAGGTCAGCTAGACCCACCCGTGTGCCGGGTCACCCGACCACGCGGTAGCGTGGTCGGGTGAGGCGCTTTGCCGGCATCGTCACCGCAGCGGCTGCCGTCCTCGGTGCCCCGTCCGCGGCACCGGCTCTCGGCCTGGAACCGGTGGGGCGTGGTTTCGCGTCGGCGGTGGGCGTGGTCCAGGCACCCGGGGAGGCGCGACTGCTGGTGGTCGAGCGCTCTGGCGTGGTGCGTCCGATCGCACGCGACGGGCGGCCGGGCCCGGCCTGGCTCGACATCCGTGACAGGGTCGGGTCGGAGGGGTTTGAGCAGGGTCTGCTGGGGCTCGCCTTCGCCCCGGACTACACGCGGTCGGCTCGGCTCTATGTGAACTACACCGACCGCTCGGGTGCCACGCGGGTGGTGGAGTTCCGGGCCCGGCCCGGGGCGGACCGCGTGCTCACGCGCACCGCACGGCTCGTCCTCCGGCAGCGGCAGCCGTATGCGAACCACAACGGCGGGGCGCTGGCGTTCGGGCCTGATCGCATGCTCTACGTGGCTCTGGGCGACGGCGGCGGGGCCGGTGACCCCCAGGGCAACGCCGCCAGCACGCGGACGCTGCTCGGGAAGATCCTGCGCATCGACCCCTCCCGGCACGGCACGGGCCGTCCCTATGCCATCCCCGCCGGCAACCCGTTCGCGTCACGCGTGGGTGCGCGCCCCGAGATCTGGCTGACGGGTCTCCGCAATCCCTGGCGGATCTCGTTCGACCGCGCAACCGGCGACCTCTGGATGGGCGATGTGGGCGGGAACGCACGGGAGGAGGTCGATGGGGCGCGGGCGGGGCAGGGGGGGCTCGACTTCGGATGGAACCGCCGCGAGGGCACCGCTGACTTCGCGGGTGGCCCACGCGGCGCGCGCGAGACCGATCCGGTGGCCGAGTACCGGCACCGGGACGGCAGTTGCTCGGTGACCGGCGGGTACGTGTACCGGGGCGCGGCGATCCCGTCGCTCATCGGTCGCTACGTCTATGCGGACTGGTGCAGCGGCCACTCCTGGACCATCGACGCCGGGGTCCCGGGTCCGGCGCAGGCGATGACCGATGACCTCGGGCGCATTCGCGGGGTCACGTCGTTCGGCGAGGACCGCGCCGGAAACCTGTATGTGGTGACCGCCAGCGTGGTGCGCCGCATCGTCCGGTAGCGCCGGGACCGATACCGGGGAGTCCCGTCTGGCGGCGGCCCCCGGCCTCTCAGGCAGGCGGATCCCAGCCAGCGAGGAGAGCGTCCACGATCCCCCTGGCGCGTTCCAGATCGCCGCCGGTGGTCGCGTCACGCAGCATGGCGAGCATCTCGGGCGGGGCGGCGAGCAGTGCCTCCGACCCCGCACCCGACCAGCGCACCAGCACATGGTGCACCACGTCCCCGACGGGGATGCCGAGCGCATCGGCGAGTACGTTGAGCCCCGGCATCGGGTCGAGGAGGCGGGAGGCCTCGACCTCGGCGCGGAACCGCCGACCTGGATCGAACGTATCCGGATCGCTCACGCCCACACGGTACCCGCGTGGGCGGGCTCGGGCGGCGGGGCGCGCCGGTACCGGGTGGGACCACGTCGCATGTCGCACCCGCCGGGGCTCGGGTACCGTGCGGCCCATGAGTCCGGCATCCGAACCTGTCGTCCCCAGCAGCGGCTGGGGCGTGGCCCACCTGATGCTGCGCGCGTTGCCCGGGGAGGGCTCGGGCACGGGCATTCAGGGCGCGCTGCGGGCTTTCGGTCAGGCGGCGCCGGAGAATCAGGTACGCGCCTTCTCCGTGCTGGGCGGGCGCGCGGACTTCGGGCTGATGCTCGTGGCCCCCGACCTGCACCACCTCGACATTGCTGTGAAGGGCGTCACGTCGGGTCCCGTCGAGGTCGTCTACTCGTACCTGTCCATCACGGAGGAGAGCGAGTACCGGGCAACCGAGGACGACGAACGTGCCCGGCTCATCGAACTGGGCGAGGACGACATCGAGGCGAAGGTCGCCGACTGGCGCGAGCGCATCGCCCACTACCGCGAACTGCGGGTGCACCCCGACCTGCCCGTCCGCAGGCTCCTGTGCTTCTACCCCATGAGCAAGCGTCGCGAGGGCGATGACAACTGGTACGCCCTCACCTTCGACGAGCGCAGGACCCTGATGATGGGGCACGGCACGCTTGGGCGGACGTTCGCCGGCCGCGTGACCCAGTTGATCACGGGCTCGGCGGGGCTGGATGACTGGGAGTGGGGAGTCACCCTGTTCAGCGACGACCTGGCCGCGCTGAAGGAGATCGTCTACGAGATGCGCTTCGACGAGGTGTCGGCGCGCTTCGGCACGTTCGGGCCCTTCTTCGTGGGTCTGATCATGGACCCCACCGCCGTGCTGGAGCGCTCGGGCCTGGTGTAGTCAGGCGTGG
>CAMAVU010000046.1 GCA_945861935.1 Bifidobacterium breve
ACTGGCGGTAGAGTCGCCGTTGTGCGCGCGGCGGTCTACCACGGGGCGGGGCGCTTGGCGATCGAGGAGCGCCCCGAGCCCGAGGCCGCCCCCGGCGAGATCGTCATCCGCACCCGTGCGTGCGGCATCTGCGGCACCGACCTGATGACCTGGTATCAGGACGCCAGGGCGCCCGTGGTGCTGGGGCATGAGCCGGTGGGTGATGTCGTTCAGGCGGGCCGCGGCGCACCCTTTGCGGTGGGTGACCGGGTATTTGTGCACCACCACGTGCCCTGCCTCGAGTGCGATCTGTGCCGTCGGGGGCGGGACACGTTGTGCGAGACATTCCGTCGGACCCGCATTGACCCGGGCGGGCTCGCCGAGTTGATCCGGGTGCCGGCGGAGAACACGGCCCTCGACGTGCACCGGCTGCCGGACGACCTCACCGATGAGGCAGGCACTCTGATCGAGCCCCTGGCGTGCATCCTGCGCGGTCAGCGGATGGCCGGGGTGGGGGAGGGGTCGCAGGTCGTCATCGTCGGCGCCGGGGCAATGGGACTGATGGAGGCGGAACTCGCGCCGGTGCTGGGTGCCACGCGGGTGGTGGTCATCGAGCCCAACGCGGCACGTCGGGGAGCCGCTCAGGCGCTGGGCGCGGTTGTGCTGCCCACCTGCGACCCGGGGCCGGTCCGGAACGCCCTGAGGGGGCGGATGGCCGATCAGGTGATCGTGTGCACGCATGCCCACGCCGCCATGAACGATGCGCTGCACCTGGCGGGGCCGGGGTCGGTGGTGCAGTACTTCGCCCCCACCCCACCCGGCGAGATGGTACCGCTCGACCTGGGTTCCATCTTCTGGCGCGAGGTGGAACTGCAGTCCACCTATTCCGCGGGGCCCTCCGACATCCGGGATGCGCTCGTGATGCTGGCCACGGGGCGGATCCGGGCCGAGGGAGTGGTCACCCACCACGTGCCCTTCGACGAGGTGGAGGAGGCGTTCCGGCTGGCCCGCACCGGCGAGGCCCTGAAGGTCGTCATCGACTTCTGATCCCACCTCCCACGCCAGCCGAAGCCGGGTAGGGTTTCCGATCCGCGCCCGCAGAGCGGCGCGGGTTCCCTTCACACGGCCAGGGAGGACCAATGTCCGAGCAGCATCTTCCGGAAGGTGTCGAGATCCGCGAGGCCATCTCGCCCGAGATGGCGGAGATCCTCACCCCGGAGGCGCTCTCGTTCGTCGTCGGCCTCCAGCGTGAATTCGGCGCCCGCCGCAAGGAACTGCTCGCCGCCCGTGCGGGTCGCCAGAAGGCGTTCGAGGCGGGGGAGCGTCCCGACTTCCTCCCCGAGACCGCGCACATCCGTGACGATCCCTCGTGGACGATCGCCCCGCTTCCCGACGACCTGCAGGACCGCCGCGTGGAGATCACCGGCCCGGTGGAGCGCAAGATGGTCATCAACGCCCTCAACTCGGGGGCCAAGATGTTCATGTCCGACTTCGAGGACTCCAACACGCCGACATGGCAGAACACCATCGTCGGCCAGATCAACCTCCGTGATGCCGTCCGGCGCACCATCACGTTTGAGTCGCCCGAGGGCAAGAAGTACGCGCTGAACGACGAGATCGCCACGCTGCTCGTGCGCCCGCGCGGCTGGCACCTGAATGAGAAGCACGTGCTGGTGGATGGCGAGCCGATCTCGGCCGGCATCTTCGACTTCGGACTGTTCTTCTTCCACAACGTGGAGGAGCAGATCTCCCGCGGCACGGGCCCCTACTTCTACCTCCCGAAGATGGAGAGCCACCTCGAGGCCCGCCTGTGGAACGACATCTTCGTCAAGGCCCAGACTGACCTGGGAGTGCCGCAGGGAACGATCAAGGGCTGTGTGCTCATCGAGACCATCCTCGCCGCGTTCGAGATGGAGGAGATTCTCTACGAGTTGCGGGAGCACTCGGCCGGCCTGAACTGCGGTCGCTGGGACTACATCTTCTCGTGCATCAAGAAGTTCCGGAACGACCCGGACTTCGTGCTGGCGGACCGCGTGCTGGTCACGATGACCAGTCACTTCATGCGGTCGTACTCCCTGCTGGCCATCAAGACCTGCCACAAGCGGGGCGCGCAGGCGATGGGCGGCATGGCGGCACAGATCCCCATCAAGAACGACCCCGAGGCCAACGAGGCCGCCTTGGGGAAGGTGCGCGCCGACAAGGAGCGCGAGGCCGGCGACGGCCACGACGGCACGTGGGTGGCCCACCCCGGCCTGGTGCCGATCGCCATGGACGCCTTCGATGCCGTGCTGGGGGACAAGCCCAACCAGGTGGACCGGCTGCGCGACGATGTCGAGGTGGCGGGTGCGGATCTCCTGGCGTTCGAGCCCTCGGGGCCCATCACCGAGCAGGGGCTGCGCATCAACGTGAACGTGGGCATCCAGTATCTGGGTGCCTGGCTCGTGGGTGTGGGGTGCGTGCCCATCAACAACCTGATGGAGGACGCCGCCACCGCCGAGATCTCGCGATCGCAGGTGTGGCAGTGGATCCGCTCCCCCAAGGGCAGGCTGGACGACGGCCGTGACATTGACGTGGACCTTTTCCACCAGGTGCTGGCGGAGGAGCTTGAGAAGGTGCAGGCGCAGTTCGGCGATGCCGGCCGCTACGAGGAGGGCGCCGAGTTGTTCGACGAGATCACGGCGTCCGAGGACTTCGTCGAATTCCTCACGCTGCCCGCGTACGAGCGCATTGCGTAGGTAGTCCGCCGACCGGGGGAGGATCGTTCGCTATCCTCCCCCGTCGCCGGGCGGTGCCCGGTGGCATGGTGGGCGTAGCTCAGTTGGTAGAGCTCCTGGTTGTGGTCCAGGCGGTCGTGGGTTCGAGTCCCATCGCTCACCCTGTTGGCCCATGCGGGTGTGGCGGAACCGGTAGACGCGCCAGGTTTAGGTCCTGGTGGGGAGACCCGTAGAGGTTCGAGTCCTCTCACCCGCATTGCAATGACCACCCCGGACACCGCGAGACGACATGCCCGTAGCCACTGAAGTCACAACCCTCGAGGGCGATCAGGTCCGGATCGATGTGACGGTCCCCGAGGACGAGGTGCGTAAGCAGTTCGACCGCACCGTCAGGGAGGCATCGGCGCGTTTGCGCGTGCCGGGCTTCCGCCCGGGCAAGGTCCCGGCCGGGGTCGTCATCAGCCGCATCGGCCGCGAGGGGCTGTTCGCCCAGACCATCGACCGGGCGCTCAACGACTGGTATCGCGAGGCGCTCGCGCTCACCGGCGTGGATCCGCTGGAGTCACCGGACGTCGATCTTGGGGATGCCACCGAGCAGGGCGTGACCTTCGCCGTGACCATCAAGGTGCCGCCGGTTCCCGTGCTGGGCGAGTACAAGGGCCTTGAGGTCATGCGCGAGGCCGACGAGACGCCCGAGGGAGCGGCGGAGGAGGAGATCCGGCGCGTCCGCGAGCAGGCCGCACGTCTGGAGGACAAGGACGCCCCTGCGGCCGATGGCGACTTCCTGATCATTGACCTCGACGGCACCCTGGATGGGCAGGCGCTGCCCGATGCCGCGACGCGTGGCCAGTTGATCGAACTGGGCGGCGACCGCATCCTGCCGGAGTTCACGGCGGGGCTGGCCGGCGCGACCGCCGGGGACCAGGTGACGATCGCGGTCGAGTACGCCGAGGACGACACGCGCGACGAGATCCGGGGCAGGACGGTGGAGTATTCGGTGACCATCCAGAAGGTCCAGGAGAAGGTCCTGCCCGAGGTCGATGACGCTCTCGCTGAGTCGGTCGGGTTCGCGTCGGCCGACGAGATGCGCGCCGAGATCGACCAGCGGCTGGCCAGCGCCACGGCGAAGATGGTCGAGGAGCGCTATCGCCGCCGGGCGATCGACGCCGCAGCGGACGGTGCCACCTTCGATGTCTCGCCCGTCATGGTGGACCGCCGCATCGACAGCATCCTCCACGACACGTCGCACCAGCTCCCGAAGGGCGTCACCCTCGAGCAGTTCCTCGCCATGCAGGGGCAGACCGTGGAGCAGGCGCGCGAGTCGCTGCGGGCCGATGCCGAGATGTCCATCCGACGTGAGCTGGTCGTCGAGGCGATCGCGGATGCGGAGGGCATCACCCTCACCGACGAGGAGGTGGAGGCGCGCGTACGGGCCGACGCCGCAGACGCAGGGCGCGACGTGGACGAGTTGCTCACTGCGCTCCGCACCTCCGGTGGCTGGGACAGTCTGCGCCAGGACCTGCGCGTGGAGCGCGCAGTGGACTTCATTGTCCAGTCGGCGACCCCGATCAGTGCAGAGGAGGCGGCCAAGCGCGAGGAGGCCGCCGCTGCTCCTCCCCCGGCACCGGTGAAGAAGGCGACCACCGCGAAGGCGGCAGAGCCCGCGGCCGCGAAGCCCGCGGTGAAGAAGGCGACGACCAGCGGCACCGCCGCGAGTGCGAAGGCGTCGTCCGGTGGTGGGAAGGCTGCAACGCCCGCTGCGAAGGGGAGCGGGTCGGGCGCGGCGAAGAAGCCCCCCGCCGCCGGGAAGGTGGCGGAGAAGAAGAAGCCCGACACCACGTAGGTCCGGGCTCCGGCTCCCCACGCGCACGAAGGCAGGAGATGTCCGAGACCACGAACGACACCAGCGAGCAGCTTCTCTGCAGTTTCTGCGGGAAGTCACAGCGCCAGGTCAAGAAGCTCATCGCCGGCCCCGGCGTCTACATCTGCGATGAGTGCATCGATCTCTGCAACGAGATCATCGACGAGGAGGTCGTCCCGCCCACCTCCCTCCTCGACACGGACGTGCTCCCGCGGCCGCGTGAGATCTACGACGTCCTGAACGACTATGTGGTGGGGCAGGAGGAGGCCAAACGCACCCTCTCTGTCGCCGTCTACAACCACTACAAGCGGATCCAGATGGCGCAGGACGGGGACTCCGACGTGGAGCTCCACAAGAGCAACATCCTGCTGCTCGGCCCGACTGGCTGCGGGAAGACGCTTCTGGCGCAGACGCTCGCGCGCATCCTCAACGTCCCGTTCGCCATCGCCGACGCCACGGCCCTCACCGAGGCCGGGTACGTGGGCGAGGACGTCGAGAACATCCTGCTCAAACTCATCCAGGCGGCCGACTTCGACATCAAGCGCGCCGAGACCGGGATCATCTATATCGACGAGGTCGACAAGATCGCGCGCAAGAGCGACAACCCCTCGATCACGCGTGACGTGTCGGGTGAGGGGGTCCAGCAGGCGCTGCTCAAGATCCTCGAGGGGACGACGGCCTCCGTGCCCCCGCAGGGTGGGCGGAAGCACCCCCATCAGGAGTTCCTCACCATCGACACGACGAACATCCTGTTCATCTGCGGCGGTGCGTTCGCCGACCTCGAGAAGGTCATCAACCGGCGCATCGGCAAGAAGGGGGTGGGCTTCGCGGCCAATCTGAACAGCGGGAAAGAGGTGGACCCGCACGACCTGTTCGCCGAGGCACTCCCGGAAGATCTGGTGCGGTTCGGGCTCATTCCCGAGTTCATCGGCCGCCTGCCGGTGCTCACCGCCGTGCACCAACTGACGCGCGATGATCTGGTCACCATCCTGACCGAGCCGAAGAACGCGCTCACCCGTCAGTACCGCCGCTTCTTCGCCTACGACGATGCCGAGTTGGTGTTCAGCGACGACTCCCTGTATGCCATTGCCGACCGGGCGCTCGAGCGCGAGATCGGCGCGCGTGGCCTCCGTTCCATCATCGAGGCCGCGCTCCTCAATGTCATGTTCGAGTTGCCGTCGCGCTCGGACGTTCGCAAGTGCGTTGTCACCCGGGACACCATCGAGCGCGGGCTGCCGCCCACGCTGCTCACCGAGGCGGCTCACGACGACGACGAGCACCCGCCGCTCGCCGAGGCCGGGGAGTCGGCGTAGCCGCCGAGCCCGCAGGCGGCTGGCCCGCACGCCTCGATCCGTGCGAGGTGGAGGCCCGCTGGGTGGAGGCCTGGGACCAGTCAGGTCGCCTCCGCGGCGACCCCTCCAGCCCCCGCGCCCCGTACGTCATTGCGGTGCCGCCACCGAACGTGACGGGCGCCCTGCACATGGGGCACGCCCTCAACGGCACGATTCAGGACGTTCTGATCCGCCGGCATCGGATGGCGGGCTACGAGACCGAGTGGGTCACCGGGACCGACCATGCGGGCATCGCGACCCAGGCCGTGGTGGAGAAGGAGCTGGCCGCCCAGGGAATACGCCGCCTCGATATGACCCGCGAGGAGTTCCTCGAGCGGGTCTGGGCGTGGAAGACCGAGTACGGCGGGCGCATCATCGAGCAGTTCACACGCCTCGGCTGCACGATGGACTTCTCGCGCGAGCGATTCACCATGGACGACGCCTACGCCCGCGCGGTGCTGCGGGTGTTCGTGGACCTCCATGAGAAGGGCTACGTCTACCGCGACACGTATCTGGTGAACTGGGACCCGGGCCTCGGGTCGGCCATCTCCGACCTCGAGGTGGAAAACCGCGAGGTGACCGACACGCTGGTCCGGATCGCGTATCCGCTGTCCGACGGCACGGGTGAGGTTGTCGTGGCGACCGTGCGCCCCGAGACCATGCTGGGCGACACGGCCGTGGCCGTGAACCCCGGCGACGAGCGCTACCAGGCTCTGGTGGGCAGGACCGTGACGCTCCCGCTGGCGGGGCGCACGATCCCGATCATCGCCGACGACCACGTGGATCCCGCATTCGGCACGGGTGCGCTGAAAGTGACCCCGGCCCACGACCCGAACGACTTCGAGATCATGCGCCGGCACGGCCTCGAGGCCGTTCAGGTGATCGGCGAGGACGGTCGCATGACCGACGCGGCCCCGGAGGTATACCGGGGGCTGCTGGTCGTCGAGGCGCAGGAGCGCGTGCTGGCCGACCTCACTGCCGCGGGCCTCATCCGCGGTACCGAGGAGTACGTGCATTCCGTGCCCTTTTCGCACCGGTCCGGCGCCCGCGTGGAGCCGCTCCTCTCCCTGCAGTGGTTCTGCGACATGAAGGCCCTCGCCACGCCGGCGATTGAGGCGGAGGCGAAGGGGCAGGTCCGGTTCACGCCGCCCACATGGGGCCGCGTCTACCGCGACTGGCTGGAGGACATCCAACCGTGGTGCCTGTCGCGGCAGCTGTGGTGGGGGCACCAGTTGCCGGTGTGGTACCGGGGTGACGACGTGCATGTGGGGATTGATCCACCCGACGGGGACGGATGGGAGCGCGACCCGGACGTGCTCGACACGTGGTTCTCGTCGGCGCTCTGGCCGTTCGCCACGCTGGGGTGGCCCGAACGCACGGAGGAACTCGGGCGTTTCTACCCCACCAGCGTGCTCTCCACCGCTCGCGAGATCATCTTCCTCTGGGTGGCCCGGATGGTGATGATGGGCCTCGAGTACATGGGCGACGTGCCATTCCGTGACGTGTACATCCACTCGGTGGTGCAGGCCCCCGACGGGCGCCGGATGAGCAAGAGCCTCGGCACGGGGATCGACCCGCTCAACGTGGTGGACCGCGACGGAGCCGACGCGCTGCGCTTCGGTCTGCTCATGATCACCTCCACGCAGGACGTCCGCTTCAGCGAGGACCGGATCCGGCAGGGCCGCCAACTGGTCACGAAGTTGTGGAACGCGACGCGCCTGGTCGTGGATCGCGGCGGCCGTGTGGGCGCGCCGCCGCCCGTGGTGCTCGGCGACCGATGGATCGCCTCGGTCATCGGCACTGCTGTCGAGGAGGCCGACCGTCTGGTGGCGGGCTTCGAGTTCAGCCAGTTCGCCGATCGCCTGTACCACCTGATCTTCGACGATCTGTGCGACTGGTATCTGGAGTTGCTCAAGGCGGGCCTCGCCACCCCGGAGTTCGCGGGCGCAGCGCTCGAGCAGGTACTGGCACTGGCCCACCCGGTGATCCCATTCACCACGGAGGAGTGCTGGAGCCGGCTTCCCGGATCGGAAGGCCTCATGCTCACCCACGAGCCGGCGCGGGCACCCGGGCCGCGTGATCCCGACGCGGAGGCGGCCATCGCCCTCGTGCGCGAGGTCGTGCAGACCATTCGCTCGGTGCGCGCCGAGCAGGGCATCGCGCCGCGCGAGCGCCTGGTGGTGGCGGTGGAGGCCGATGGGCCGTGCGAACTGCCCCTCGACGCCCTGGAGGCCATTGCCAACGTCGACGCGGGGGAGCCGGGCGACGACGCGCTGGTCGTGCTGGTGTCCTTCGGGCGCATTCTCGTGCGGGTGCCGGAGGTGGACGCCACGGCTGAGCGGGCGCATCTCGAGGCAGCACTGGAGGCGGCCCGCGGCGAGTTGGCCCGGGCCGAGCGGCAACTGGCAAACGAGGACTTCACCGCCCGCGCACCCGCCCGCCTCGTGGATGCCGAGCGTGAGAAGGCGGGACGCTTCGCCGGCGAGATCGCGGCGACGCTGGCCCGCCTCGACGCCCTGACGTGACCCCGATGGACCCGGTCGCCGCGGAGAGGTGGATCGCCGGGCTGGATCGTATGGGCATGAGGTTCGGGCTCGAGCGCATGGAGGCCCTGATGGACGCACTCGGGGACCCCTGCAGGGCCCGGCCCGCCGTGCATGTCGTCGGGACCAACGGTAAGACGTCGGTCACGCGTACGGTCGCGGCCCTGCTGACGGCGTCCGGTGTGCGCGCGGGCGCGTACACCTCCCCGCACGTTCTGGGGTGGCGCGAGCGCGTGGCACTCGACGGCGTCCCGATCCCCCCGGTGCCGTTCGCTGCCGCGGCGACGCGCGTTCACTCAGCGGTGGCGTCTGTTCCGGGTGGGGCCATTACGCAATTCGAGGCGCTGACGGCCCTGGCCCTGGATGCCCTGGGAGCCGCCGGGGCTGAGGTGATCGTCGTCGAGGCCGGGCTCGGCGGGCGCCTGGACGCGACGAACGTGATCCACGCACCCGTGGTGGCGCTCTCGAGCGTGGACCTGGACCACACCGAGTTGCTGGGGGAGGATGTCGCGTCGATCGCCGGTGAGAAGTTGGGCGTGGCACCTCCCGGCTTCACCGGCCTCGTGGTGGGAGAGCAGGCGGAGGGATCGCGGCGGGGTGTGCGGGCTGCCGTGGATGCACGATGCATGGCGGGATGGTGGGTGGGGGAGGACATCGTCGTGGAACCCGGAATCGGGGGAGCCATGATCATTCGCACTCCCAACGGGCCACTCCGGGTGGATGCCGGGATGCCAGCCCTTTTCCCGCGGGCGAATCTGGCGCTCGCGGTGGGTGCGGCCGAGCGCATGCTGGGGAGGGGTCTGGACGAGGACGCCCTGGCTCTGGGACTCGCGGGCATCGCGAACCCCGGCCGGCTGCAGGTCGTGCCGGGGCCGCCGGTGGTGGTGCTGGATGGCGCCCACAACCCCGCAGGCGCGCGCGCCCTGGCGGAGGCGCTCCCGGTGATCCTCGGGTCTATCCGTCCCGTCGCGGTCCTCGGGATGATGGCCGACAAGGACGTCGACGGCATCCTGGATGCGCTCGCCCCGTGCATCCGCAGCGCGTACACCACGAGGGCGTCGTCCGGCAGGGCCCTCCGCCCCGAGCCCATTGCCCAGATGCTCCGCGACCGCGGTGTGGACGCCGTCGCGATCGCGGGTCCCGTGCGGGCGTTCGAGCAGGCGCAGGCCGACGCCGGGCCAGCGGGAGCCGTGCTGGTGGCGGGATCCCTGCACCTGCTCTCGGATCTGGCTGCCGTCGCGTTGGGCACATCCGGTACACTCGCCGCCGCCCCGGGGCCGCATGACCGGATGGCTACGGTCTGGCGGCTCGACGACTTCCGGAAGTGATCAACTGAACGCTTTGTCCGACTTCTTCGGGTCCACCACGTGGACCGCACTGCTCATCATCATCCAGATCTTCGGGGTGGCCCTCTGGCTGGCCCTCGGGTACTGGGTGTACCAGGACTCCCGCCGCCGGTTCGAGAATGCCGGCGCGATTACGGGGTCCACGGCCATCGCGCTCATCATTCCGTTGCTGGGGCCGCTCATCTACCTGTTCATCCGGCCACCGGAGTACCTCACCGACGCCCACGACCGTGAGATGGAGACGCTCGCGCTCGAGGCCCAGGTGGGTGGCCTGCGTTGTCCGGAGTGCGAGGCCGTCGTGGGTTCACGTTTTCTGGTGTGCCCGATGTGCACGGCCCCCCTGCGCGAACCCTGCCGACGGTGCTCCGAACCCCTTGACCCCATCTGGCACGTCTGCCCGTACTGCGCGACGCCTGCGTATTCCCAGACCGGCAGCGCTGCCGAGGAGACCCGCATCTCATGATCGAACGCACCTTCGTCATGGTGAAGCCCGACGCCGTGGCCCGTGGCCTCGCGGGCGAGATCATCGCCCGCTTCGAGCGCCGCGGCCTCGCCGTGCTCGCCCTCAGGAAGAGCGTGATGCCCCGTGATGCGGCCGAGGAGCATTATGCCGAGCACCGGGACAAGCCGTTCTTCGGTGAACTCGTCACGTTCATCACCTCGGGACCGGTCGTGATGATGGTCATCGAGGGCGAAGGTGCTATCGGCGCGTGCCGGACGATGATGGGTGCCACCAACCCGCAGGACGCCGCTCCGGGCACCATCCGCGGTGACTACGCCCTCGAGTTGGGCCAGAACGCCGTCCACGGGTCCGACGGACGTGAGTCGGCGGCACGCGAGATCGCGATCCACTTCACCGATCCGGAGATCATCGGCTGATCATTCTCGCCTCGCGCTCGCCGCAGCGGCGCGGGCTCCTCGGGTCGCTGGGCGTCCCGTTCACCGTCGTCGCCTCGTACGAGCAGGAAGACGCCGACCGTACCCTCGCGGCCCGCGATCGCGTGATGGCACATGCGCGCGGGAAAGCGCGCGAGGTGGCAGGGCGGAGCACGGTGCCCGGGGCCTGCGGGGTGCTTGCCGCCGACACGGAGGTGGTCCTCGATGGCCGGGCACTCGGCAAGCCCGGTGACGCGGATGAGGCCCGCACGATGCTGACCGCTCTCTCCGGCCGGGCGCACCAGGTGATGACGGGGGTCGTGCTGGTCACAGCCGGCGGGGAGTACGAGGCCATTTCCCTCGCAGAGGTGCGGTTCCGGCCACTCGACGATGCGGTCCTGGCGTGGTACCTGCACCGGGGCGAGTGGCAGGGTCGTGCGGGCGGTTATGCGATTCAGGGCGCAGGGGCTGCGCTGGTCGCGGGCATCACCGGGGACCCATCCACCGTCATCGGGCTGCCGCTCGGCGATGTCGCGGGCCTGCTCGGACGTGCTGGCCTCTTCCCGCATTGAACCGCGGGGGTTGAACCGCGGGGACAGTCCCCATCCGGGGACAGTCCCCCAAACCCACCCCCCAACCCAACCGCGGGGACAGTCCCCGTCCGGGGACAGTCCCCAAACCCACCCCAAACCCACCCCCCAACCCAACCGCGGGGACAGTCCCCGTCCGGGGACAGTCCCCA
>CAMAVU010000047.1 GCA_945861935.1 Bifidobacterium breve
AAGTTCGGTTAAGTGCCTGGCACCTTCGGTATAACGACGTTCGGTTAAGTGCCTGGCACCTTCGGTATAACGACGTTCGGTTAAGTGCCTGGCACCTTCGGTATAACGACGTTCGGTTAAGTGCCTGGCACCTTCGGTATAAACTCCGCTTATGGACCTGAGGCAGTTGCTCACCCTTCGGATGGTTGTTGACAAGGGGTCGTTCTCCCACGCGGCGGAGGAACTCGGGATCTCGCAGCCCGCGGTGTCATTCCAGATCCGGTCGCTGGAGGAGCGGATCGGCGAGCGGCTGCTCGATCGGAGTGGGCGGCGGGTGACGCTCACCGACGCCGGGCTGGTTGTGGACGCCCACGCGCGGAGGATGCTGGCGCTGGAGGAGGACATGCTCCGCGACGTTGCGGGACTGGCCGATCACCTGTCGGGGCCCCTGGTGATCGGCTCATCCACCGGACCCGGCGAGTTGCTGCTCCCGCAACTGCTGGGCGGCTTCAAGCGCGAGAACCCCGACGTGCAGGTGTCGCTTGTGGTGCAGGACACGCAGGCCGTGTGCGACCGCGTGCTCGATGACGAGATCGAACTCGGCGTCGTGGGCGCGGCCCGGCCGCATCGGGGGTTGGTGTTCGAGCCGTTCGTGCGCGACGAGTTGGTGGTCATCTGTCCGACGGACCATGCGCTGGCCGCGGCCGGCACCGTGGCGCTGGCCGACCTCGCCCTGTACCCGCTCATCCTGCAGCAGCGGGGCTCCGGCGTGCGCGCGGTGCTGGAGGCGGCGTTCCGGACCGAGGGCATCCGCATGCGTGACATTGATGTGGCCCTGGAGTTGGGGCTTCAGCAGTCTGTGCGCGTCGCCGTGCTGGACGGCCTCGGCATCACCGTCATCTCGCGCCTCGCGGTCGAGCGCGACGTGCAGGAGGGCCGCCTCTCAGCAGTGAGGGTTGAGGGTGCCGTCCTTGCGCGCGACTTCTCGCTGGTCCGGCACGCCGGCCGCACCCCCAGCCGGGTGAGCGAGGGCTTCGTCGCGCATGCCCGTGTTCACCTGGGCGACTTGATTCCACGCGAGCCGGCCACACGCCGCGGTCGCCGGTGACCGCCCCGGACACGCGGTGCGACGTCCTGGTGGTCGGATCCGGCGGGGCGGGGATGAGTGCTGCCGTCGCCGCCCGCGAGCAGGGCGCCTCGGTGATCATCATCACGAAGGCGGCGCTGGGCGCATCCAACACCGGTCGGGCCCAGGGGGGAATCCAGGCCGCGCTGGGCCCGGAGGACTCCACCGAGGCCCACTTCGAGGACACCCTCGCGGCGGGGCACGATGACGGCGACCCGGTTCTGGTGCGCACCCTCGTCGAGGGTGGACCCGGGGCGATCGAGTGGCTCGCGTCCATCGGCGTCCCGTTCACGCGTGACGGCGACGAGCTGCGCGTGATCCGCTGCGGCGGCGCGCGTCGGCCGCGACTCCTGCAGGCCGGCGAGCGGACAGGTGCCGAGATGGTGAGGGCGCTGCGGGCCGCCGTGCGCACCAGCGGCGCCCGGGTGCGGGAGTCCACCGCCCTCATGTCCCTCGTTCCCGTCGCGGGCGGCTGGCGGGCGACGACCCTGGCCAAGGATGGTTCGCACAGCGAGGTGATGGCCACGACGGTGCTCCTCGCCGCGGGGGGCGGCATGGGCGGCGAGGCCGCGCGCATCGGTGTGAAGTCCACCAACCACTCCGACGCGACCCCCGAGGTCCTTGAGATGGCCCTCGCCCTCGGCGCAACCGGGCGCGATCTTGACTCATGGCAGCGCCACCCCACGGGCGCCATCTGGCCACCGGGTCTCGGGGGCTACGCCCTGCCCGAGACCACGCGCTCGTACGGCGCCACGTTGCACGCAGCCTCCGGCGAGCAGTTCGTGGACGAGCTCGCACCGCGTGATGTGGTGGCGGATGCCATCATCCGCACAGTCGAGGAGGGCCGGGGTGCCCCCGCGCCGGATGGCACGATGGGCGTCTGGCTCGACACGACGGCCATCGACCGGGTGAACGGTGCCGGCTTCACTGCCGATCGTCTGGCCTACGTCCACAACCGGTACCTCACGCAGGGAGTTGACATCACCAAGGAGCGCGTCCTCGTCCATCCGGTCCTCCACTACCGGAACGGCGGCCTCGTCATCGATGAGCACGGGCACACCACCCTCGATGGCCTCTACGCGGCCGGCGAGATCACCGGTGGGGTGCATGGGACCAATCGCCTCATGGGCAACTCGCTGCTCGACACCGTGGTGTTCGGGCGCATCGCAGGCGCGGCCGCGGCGCGGGAGGCCTTGTCGTGACCGACCCCGGGTTCCTCACCGTGCCGGCGCGTCCGCCGAAGCCTCGGCAGGTCGGTCTCACGCATGTCATCGACAAGGGCCTGTCCCCGGCTCAGGTGGAGGACCTGTTCGCGACCAGTGGTGACTACATCGACATCGTCAAATTGGGGTGGGGCACCGCGTACGTGACGATGAACCTGCGGGAGAAGATGCGCATCTATGAGTCGCTCGGCGTCCCGGTCGTGCTCGGCGGCACCTTCTGGGAGGTCTGCTTCGCCCAGGGCAGGCTGGACGAGTGGAAGGACTTCGTCGGCAATCTCGGGCTTCGCCACGTCGAGGTCTCGGATGGCACCATCGCCCTCCCCCACGAGCAGAAGCTCGAGTTCATCGAGGAGTACGCACAGGACTTCACCGTCTTGTCGGAGGTCGGGTCGAAGGACAACGACGTGGTCATCGCGCCGTACCGCTGGGTGGAGATGATCGATGCCGAACTGCGTGCGGGCGCATGGAAGGTCATCACCGAGGCACGCGAAAGCGGCACCGCCGGTGTATTCCGCGGGGACGGCGAGGTGCGGATGGGTCTGATCGACGAGATCGTCCACATGATCGACCCGCAGAGCCTGCTGTTCGAGGCCCCCCAGAAGTCGCAGCAGGTCTGGTTCATCCGCAGGTTCGGCACGAACGTCAACCTCGGGAACATCCCCCCGGATGAGGTCATCCCCCTCGAGACGCTGCGCCTCGGCCTGCGCTCCGACACGCTGTTCACGATGAACCCGATGGGCCACGTGGACGGAGCCGGTATCTAGGACCCCTGCGATGCGCACTTCGCTCCCGCTCGCCCCCCTCCTCGTGCTCCTCCCCTTCGCTGCCGCCCTGGTCGCTCTGCCCGTGGAGGCCTCTGCGCGGCCCATGGGGCATGTATTCGACTGGAGCCACGAACTGAACCTGGAGGAGCATCCGGGGTGGCGGGCCACTGGCCCCATGCCCATGTCCGGGGCGCGCTGGCTGCGCACCGTGGACGGGATCCTCGGCGCCGCTGGCCGGGGCAACCTGTGGTTCAGCGGCTTCGGGGCCCTCCCCTTCGACATCCCGGTGTCGCCACGCGAGCCGTCGTCGTGGCGCAACCCCGTCAACGTCATGCGGCTCCACCGGGAGACCGGCCTGTCCTTCGATGTCAACGTCGAGGCCCGAGCCGCCAAGGAGGCCCTCTGCATCTTCCCCCGGCGGCCACAGGCCTGCAGGCCCACCGGCCTCGTGTTCCAGCCCGGCACGGCCGCGCCCACCCGCCGGATGTCGCTGCTCGACCCGGCCTACCGCCGCTCGGCGCTTGCCGAGATCCGGCGCATCGTCCCCCGTCTGCGGGGCGCCCCGTATGTCTTCTCATACACCGGCTCCGACGAGCCCATCGTCGTGCTCCCCACGGGCACAGCGGCGGAGAGCGCCGTGTGGCGCCGTCAGTCCGCCCGCATCCGCAGCGAGTACGGCTGGGCGCCGCCCACTGCAGGGAGCAGGCGCACGCAGTCGCCGGCTCAGGGCCTCCGCTGGCTCGCATACTCACGCTGGACGAGCCGCGCCTTCTTCGCGATGAAGGCCGAGCAGGCGGCCCTGATCCGGCGGCTCGACCCCGACGCGCTCGTGACCCCCAACGACTACGGGATGATCAACGGGTTCATGCCCTGGGACTACACGCGGCTCGGTGCCTTCGCGGACATCGTCGAGGCCGACCCCTACGTGTCGTACGCCGAGCGCCTGAACCCGGGGAGGGGTCGCTACAACCCGGGCTTCGGCGCCAAGTTCATGTCGGACCTCACGGGCCGGGAGGTCCGGATCGTCGTACAGGCGTTCCCGTATGCGCGCTTCTCCCCGCGTACCTCGGACGTCGAGACCTGGGCCAGCCAGGCGCTCCGGGCGGGCGCGACCCACATCAGCATGTTCGCCCTGCAGAACCCCCGGTTCACCGATCGCACCCTTTACGCCGGGATGCTGGGCCTCGCGACGCGTCTTCGGGGCATCAACCTGCCCGAGAAGCCGGTGGATCCCACGACCGTGGTGGTCTATTCGCTGATGAGCGAGGGGCAGGGGCAGCCCGGGAAGGATGGCGACGCCCGGTATCGCACGTCCGGCGACGCCCTGTACACCACGTACTCGCTGCTCGGTGAGATGAACGGCGCGCCATTCATCTTCGACACCGACGAGCGCCTCGCATCCGAGCGCGAGCGCCTGACGCGGGCGCGGGTGGTGTGGCTGCCGCGCGGCGACACGCTGTCGCGGTCGTTCGCGGAGGCGCTTCGCAACTGGGTCCGTGCCGGCGGCTTCCTGATCGTCACCGACCCCACGGCCTTCACGCGCACCCCCGCGGGCGGCGACTTAGCCGATGTCGGAGCGGACCTCATGGGTGGTCGGCTCACGGGCACGGGCGGCGCCGTGCTCCTCGTGCAGCCGGGTGCGCTCGGGCCGGGCACGCCCCCCGACATCCACACGATCCCCGTGGCGGATCGGCGCTCGTGGGCCTTCTCGGACATCCCGTCGGGCGCCGTGGTGGTGGCCACGCATCTCGACCAGCGACCGGCGGCAGTGCTGCGGTCGGTGGGGGAGGGCAGGGTACTGTCATTCGCGGCCGATCCCATGACCCCCGGGTCGCTCGTGGAGCCCATGGACCTCGTGCCGCTCGTGGGACAGATCCAGCGGACGGCCGGTGGAGCGACAGGCCATCCGTCATGGGGCTGGCACATCCCCGGCACGCGCGATCTCCCCCCATGGGAAGGCGCGTACCGCCCGTAGGCGCTGCATCGGTGCGGCCACGCAGCCCCCTCGCGTGACCCGGACCAACGGGAACGGGGGCCGATAGCCTGCCCGCGTGCCCGTATTCCTGTGCCCATCGTGCGCCCACCGCGTGACCGGGGCAGAGCGCGCCGAGGGCCACCAGCCGCGCGGATGCCCGGCGTGCGGCTTCGGCTTCGTCGTCGAGATGATGGACGACTACTACGCGGGACCGCTGACGGCTCTGGTCTGCTGCGACCGGGAACGGCACGTACTCGTGGCCGGGCATGCGAGCAGGCCCGTCACGGGATGGCCCGAGGCCGAGATGATCGGCCGCGAGGTGTCCGAGGCCCTCGGCCTCGCCTTCCCGGGGGCACGTGATGATCCGGTGGCCCGGGCGCTCGAGTGGGGTGTCCGGGTGCGCAGGGAACCGTGCACCTTCCGCCCGTACCGGATGGATGAGCACCGGGATGCCGTGGCCGACATCTTCCCGGCATACGACGACGACGGGGGTGTTCTCGTGGCCCTCACGCCCGTCACGGGGGGATGACCATGGAGACCCGCCGCCTCGGGGCATCGGACCTCGACCTCACTGTGATCGGCCTCGGCACATGGCAGTTCGGGGGCCGGTGGGGGGGCGCCGACGACAGGGACAGCAGGGCCACGTGCCACGCGGCTCTGGATGCCGGGATCAACTGGATCGATACCGCCGACATCTACGGGCAGGGTAGGGCCGAGCGGATCGTGGGCGATGTGGTGCGCGAGCGACGTGACGACGTGATCGTCGCCACGAAGGGCGGTGTGGCGTGGGAGGTCACGGAGGGTGGCCTCCGCATCTGGCGCGAGGCGTCCGGCGCGTACCTGCGCCTGGCACTCGAGCGGTCGCTCGAGGCCCTTGGACTGGACCATGTGGACCTGTACCAGGTGCACTGGCCTGTGGCGGGTGTGCCGGCCGACGACACCTTCTCCACGCTCCTCGACATGCGCGACGAGGGGAAGATCCGCTGGATCGGCGTCTCGAACTACCATCTGCCCGACCTCGACGCGGCCTCGGCAGCAGCGCCGTTCGTGTCGCACCAGGTCGGCTACCACGTGATGCGCCGGCATATGGAGCGGGCCGAGATGCCGTGGTGCCGCGAGCACCATGTGGGCGTGCTGGCCTACGGGCCGCTCGCGCACGGCCTGCTCACCGGCCGTATGGATGAGTCCACGACGTTCCCCGGCAACGACTGGCGCAGTCAGAGCGAGTTGTTTGCCGACGACGACTTCGCAAAGCGCATCTCGGTGGTGCGGTGCCTGCAGGACATCGCGGATCAGGCCGGGCGGCCGGGCGGCGTGGCCGAATTGGCCGTTGCCTGGGTGCTCAGGCGCCCCGAGGTGGTGTCCGCCATCGTCGGCGCGCACGATGCCGACCAGGCCCGGGGCGCTGCAGCCCTGATCGGCGCTGCTCTGACTCCTGATGAGGAGGCCGCCATTGATGCGGTGCTGGCCGACCACCCGGCGGCATCCCGCGAGTACGGCCACGGAGAGCCCCCGCAGCGCGATGCGGACTAGTCGGCGGGTACCGCGGCCAGGTCGTAGGTTGCGTTGAGCGACGCCTGCAGGTACGCGTGGTTCAGGCCATAGAAGAACGCGAGGATCACGGCGATCGGTACCGACATGTGTTCGCCCGGGCGCCCGTCGAGCGCGAGGTCACGCAGCGCCCGTGCCCGCCGCGCCGTGGTGACGTACGTCCACACCGCAGGGACGAGCAGGATGCCGCCGGGGAAGATGGCAAGCACGCTCCGCCCGGGTGCGTTTCCGAAGGGCACCCCGAGCGCGGCCGACAGATCGCGCATCTCCCGGTTGATGTAGTACCAGTGGAACAGGCCGTAAATCCCGAGCGTCACCATCAACAGGAGCCACACGATGACCGGCCCGCGCTTCCGGACGGCGACCCCGCGTAGCGTGATGTCCTCAACGGCCATGCCCCCACCTCCGGTCGTCCGCTCGCTCACGGCAACGGTACACGGCATGATTCAGATATGAGAGTCGCCGTCACGGGCGCCACGGGACTGATCGGACGCCACCTCACGCGGGCCCTCCTCGAGCGCGGGGACCAGATCGTGCCGCTCTCGCGCTCGAACGGCGAGGTGCACGGGGTCCCCACGGTGGCGTGGGACCCGGTGTTCGACGACTTCCCGGCTGCAGCCGCCCGGGGGGTGGACGCGGTCGTGAACCTTGCGGGAGCATCCGTCGCCGACGGCCGGTGGACTCGGGAACGCCAGAAGGAGATCCGTACGAGTCGTGTCATCACGACCACGCGCATCGCGGAGGCGCTCGCCGCCGGGGCCGGCCCACGCGTGCTGGTGAGCGGGAGTGCCACCGGGTACTACGGCAACCGGGGTGATGAGGTGCTGGATGAGTCCTCCGCACCCGGAGACGACTTCCTCGCGCACACCGCTCTCGCATGGGAGGCGGCCGCGCGTGGTGCGGAGTCGGGTGGGGTGCGGGTGGCGATCTCGCGCACCGGCATGGTCCTGGCCCGGGACGGCGGTGTGCTCCCGCGGCTGGCGACGATGACGCGGGCCGGGATCGCCGGCCCCATCGGTGGGGGACGGCAATGGGTGCCGTGGGTCGGGATCGACGATGTCGTTGGGATGATCCTTGCGGCGCTCGACGACGAGACGTGGCGCGGCCCGTTCAACAACGTGGCGCCGGAGGCGGTGCCGCAGCGCGAGGTGGCGACGACGCTGGGGCGTGTACTCGGCAGGCCCGCGCTGGTGCCCACACCGGCGATAGCCATCCGGGGCCTCATGGGCGGGTCGGCGGCACTGGTGCTCGACGGTCAGCGGTGCACTCCCGCCGCCGCCCGGGCCCACGGCTACGCATGGATCTCCGGTGACCTCCGCGAGTGCCTGGAGACCCTTCTGGACCCGTCGGCCCCGGGGTGACCGCCTGCCGGGCCGCGGGGGAGTCCACCCCCCGCCCGTAGGCGTCGAAGGCCCTCTGCCGGTCCACCGCGATCAGGTCGGAGAGGTCACCGCGGACGACCGCCTCCTCGGGCATGGGGTGGTACCGTGGTCGCGCCCCGGGGGATTAGCTCAGATGGGAGAGCGCCTGCTTTGCAAGCAGGAGGTCACCGGTTCGATCCCGGTATCCTCCATATTCTCCGTAAGGGTTTCGGGGTGCTGGTCATCACTCCGAGGCATCACCGAGGCATCACGGGGATCGCGCTCCTCGCGCTCCAGGACCAGTTCACGCCGCTCCGCAAGCACCGAGCGGGGCTCGTCGAGGAGGGCGTGGGAGTAGACGTCGAGGGTCACCGACGCGCGGGAATGGCCGACGACGTTCCGCACCACCGGAAGAGGCACGCCACGCATGAATGGTTGGCACCGCGCTTCTTCGTGGGCGGGCCCGGGCATCTCGGCCCGCCCACGGTGCGACGACATCACGGCAGCGCTTTCACGATGGTGACAACGCCGGTGAATGACCGCACGCTCCCGAGCTCTGCTGCGTACGTCGCTGCGACGTTGTCTCTCGTGAGTGGCAGATGGACGCCGCCGTCCGGGCGCTCGGACCACAACCCGTTGGAGTTCACGGCTCGGTAGAGCCCTGCCTCTGCTTTGGCCAAGACGGGATCCCTTGCGCCGCCGCGTCCGGCCTTCGAGCGAAGAAACAGGAGCGTGTTTCCGGTTCCCAGAGCCTTGGCGAACTCATCGGTGCGGCTCGTCGCCTCCGCGGCGCTGACCACTGGGAGCAGGAACTCGACAGGATATGAGCGGCCGGTCTCCACACCGCGAATCCCGTCATCGACTCGAAAGACCGCGACTCCGTACACGACCTGATCCTCGGGAGCATCGCCCTGAATCACTCGACTTATGCGGAAGTTCGCAACCTGACCCGTAGCCACCCCGTCAGATGCCGCCCTCATCTCCCCCAAGGTGGAGAAAGACTCGACTTCAAGGCCCGAGATCGCCAAGGCCGAGTCCTTGCTAAAGGCAGCGGGCGCACCCGTCTCTGCGTCACCAACGCGCAGCGCGAAGAAGAGCACGGCGGCAACCGCGACGGCCAGGAACAGTGAGACAAACACGAGACGTCGCGGCCTGAGACCTCGGGTCGACGTGGCAGACGTGTCAATGTTGGTCATCGTTGCTCTGTCGACTAATCGCAGGTCCTGTCTAATACCGAGCATTCGGATGCGCAACCTCGGATCATCGCGATCACAGGGGGCTCACCTGCGATCGGGGTGTCCGGGGTCCCCGTTTATCCCATTGGCCATAGTCCGACGGCAGCGACTATCCATCGGGCCATGACGGGCACGGGGTGCGTCCTGCGAGCGTGACGGCACCCCGGAGCCGGGGCGCCGTCGTCCCCGAAGCCCTGGAGAGCCAGCCGATGAATGCTGTTGCCATTGACACCGTCTGGGTCGTCGTTGCCGGGTGTCTCGTCCTCCTGATGCAGGCGGGGTTCGCGGCTCTCGAGATGGGGCTCTCGCGCATGAAGAACGCGGGGGCGGTGGCTGCGAAGATCATCGTGAACTTCTCCCTGGCCCTCGTCGCGTTCTGGGCCATCGGCTACGCGATCGCGTTCGGTGACGGCAACGGCTTCGCCGGGGCGACCGCGTGGTTCATCGAGATCGGGAACGACAGCGGGGTTGCCTCCCTCGGGTACTCGGGTGTGGATGAGGCCACGAAGTTCTTCTTCCAGGCCATGTTCGCGGCGGTTGCGCTCGCCATCGTCTGGGGCACCATGCTCGACCGGGCGCGGTTCGTCACATACCTCCCCTTCGCCGCGGTCTTCGTGGGCGTGATCTATCCGATCATCGCGCACTGGGCGTGGGGCGGTGGGTGGCTCGCGCAGAACGGGTTCCAGGACTTCGCCGGATCGGGTGTCGTGCACGTGACCGGTGCATTCGCCGGGCTCGCCGGCGCGATCGTCATCGGCGCCCGGATCGGGAAGTACCGCGACGGGCGGCCCCAGCCCATTCCGGGCCACTCCATGCCGCTGGCAATCCTCGGCGTGCTCATCCTGTGGGTCGGGTGGATGGGATTCAACGCCGGCTCCTTCCTCGGAGCGGTGGGCAAGCCGATCGGCGAGGTCATCGTCGTCACCAACCTCGCAGGTGCATTCGGCGTGCTCGGTGCCGTGATGATGGCGCGTCTGCTCCTCGGGACGTTCGACATCGGGATGATGGGCAACGGCGCGATCGCCGGCCTCGGCGCCATCGCCGGACCGTGCGCCTTCGTGGACCCGTGGGCAGGGGCACTGATCGGCCTCGTCGCCGGATGCGCGATGGTCCCGGTCGTGTTGCTCATTGACCGGGCGCGCATTGACGACCCGATCGGTGTGTTCGCGGGGCACGGCATCGGCGGCATCGTCGGCGTCCTCTCCCTCGGCTTCCTGACCACGGCCGACGCGGCAGAGCGGCTGGGCGGCCGTCCCGGTCTGTTCTACGGGGGCGGCCTCGACCAGTTGGGCTGGCAGATCGTCGGCCTCGCCGCGATCGCGGCGTTCGCCTTCGGTTCGGCCTATGTCGTGTTCTTCCTCATCAAGAAGACGATGGGGTTGCGGGCCAGGGAGAAGGACGAGATGGCCGGGCTCGATATCTCCGAGCACGGGATGTTCGGGTACCCGGAGCGCTTCATCGAGGTCACCGGGGCCGAGCCCGAGGAGCCCAGCGCGCACACCGGGGGAACACTTCCGGCCCGGTGACCCCCCGTCCGGCCCATGCGATGTCGATGGGACCCTGCGTCGTGGACGCCCGGCGGGTCCCATCTGGGCGCCGGCCGGGGCATGGCCCCCCGTCGCACGGGACGTGGTACGGGTACCCTGAGAAGGTCATCGAGGTTCCGGGGGCGTATCCGGGGGCCATCCGCCGCAGTGCGGGCATGGCCACCCTGACGTCGTCGGCCTCACGAACCGCGACTGCGGAATAGGGAGGTCCGGACGTGAAGAAGATCGAGGCGTTCATCCGCCACGAGGCGTTCGACGAGATCCGCGCCAGGCTGGCGGGCATGGGGCTTCCCTCCATGTCCATCAGCGAGGTGAAGGGCTCCGGCCGTCAGGGCGGGTACACCGAGAGCTACCGGGGGGCG
>CAMAVU010000048.1 GCA_945861935.1 Bifidobacterium breve
CGGTTGGAAGCGCCCGCCCTCGAAGAGCCTGCAGAGGTCGGCAGGGGTGTCGAAAATGCCTGCCGGGCAGGTGCGCGAGACCGCCAGAAGACTGGTTGACGCCCTCGCGCAGTTCGGCGTGGCCGCCGAGATGGTGAATGCGGTATCCGGTCCACGCGTGACGCGGTACGAATTGCGCCTCGCGCCGGGGACCAAGGTCTCGAAGGTCTCCAACCTGCGTGATGACCTGGCCTATGCGCTCGCCGCCACGGACGAGTTGAGGATCCTCGCCCCGATCCCCGGGAAACAGGCGGTGGGGGTCGAGGTTCCGAATCCCGACGCGAGCATGGTCACGCTGGGGGACATCTGGCGGGACTTCCCCGGCGACAGCGGCCCGCTCGTCGCGTGGCTCGGCCTCGACATCGGTGGCAAGGCGGTGTACCTGGACATCGCACGGATGCCTCACCTCCTCATTGCCGGATCCACGGGCACCGGCAAGAGCGTGTGCCTGAACGCGCTCCTCGCCTCGATCCTGCTCCGTGCGACCCCGGACCACCTGCGGCTTGTCATGATCGACCCGAAGAAAGTCGAACTCAACCACTACGAGGGCATCCCCCACCTCCTCACGCCCGTGGTCACCAATATGAAGAACGCCACGGCCGTCCTCGCCAACATCGTGCGCGAGATGGAGTCGCGATACGAGATCATGGGTGCGGCCCGGGTGCGGAACATCAAGGACTGGAACACCGTCCGTGCCGGTCAGGGTCTGAGCGAGGTGCCCCACATCCTGGTGGTCATCGACGAACTCGCGGACCTGATGATGGTGGCCCCCGGTGAGGTTGAGGACGCCATCATCCGTATCGCCCAGAAGGCGCGTGCCGTGGGCATCCACCTGCTCGTGGCCACACAACGGCCATCGGTGGACGTGATCACCGGCATGATCAAGGCCAACGTGCCGTCCCGTATCGCCTTCGCCGTGGCGTCGCAGGTTGACTCGCGTGTGATCCTCGACTCCGGGGGCGCCGAGACCCTTCTGGGCAACGGCGACATGCTGTTCCGTCCCGTCGGCTCATCGCGGCTCCAGCGGTTGCAGGGCGCGTATGTGTCGGAGGACGAGATCCTGGCGATCACCAACCACTGGCGCAGGCAGGGAGCCCCGGCCCTGCGCGCCGACCTGATCCGACGGGTCGCGCGCGATGAGCCCGAGGTGGATGCCAGCGATGAGATGCTGCAGCGGGCCCTCGAGACCGTTGTCCAGCAGGGGGCGGCCTCGGTGTCGCTGCTGCAGCGGCGCCTCGGGGTCGGCTACGCGCGCGCTGGACGCCTGGTGGACTCGCTGGAGCGTCTGGGCGTGATCTCGGGTCACGAGGGGTCGAAGCCACGCAGTGTGCTGATCGGGGAGGCCGACATCCCGCGGGTGCTCGGCCTGGCCGATGCGGTGTCCGAACCGGGAGCCGTCGTCTCTTCAACCGGTTGATGTGCTTGGGACGGGGTGTCCGCCGGGTCCCGGCGCCCGGCCCGGTGATACCGTCGCGGCACGTACGAGATCGGGAACAGCCTCCGTGAGGCCCGCGTCAGGCAGGGCATCGATTACCCCGCGGCCGAGGCCGGTACGCGCATCCGTACTCGCTACCTCAAGGCCATGGAGGATGAGCAGTTCGACCTGCTCCCGGACCCGTCATACGTACGGGGGTTCCTACGCGCATATGCGGGCTTCCTCGGTCTTGATCCAGGTCTCGCCGTGGATGAATACGACTCGCGCTTCGGCACCTTCGGGGGGGCGCTCGGCCCGGAGGATGCCCGCCGGAGCCGCCGTCGCGAGCAGCGCCGCCCCCGGCGCCGCGAGGCTCAGGTGCTGTGGCTGGCCATCGGTGGGGTCATGGGCATCGCCCTGCTCGCCTGGCTCGGACTCGGCCAGCAAACCGTCCCGTCTCCGTCCCCGGTGCCCGGTGTTCCCACGACAACCACAACCGCCGGCACCGTGCCATCGCCCTCGGTGGATCTGGTGTTCACCGGGCGCGGGGAACGCGGCACGTATCTCGAGGTGCGCGTCGGCTCGGACAAGGGGACGACGGTGTACAGCGGGGTGCTGGTGCCGGAGGCCACGCGAACGTTCACGGTGAAGGAGTCTGCGTGGGTGCGCATCGGCTCCCCACGCGCCGTCGCCGTCTCCGTGAACGGTGCGCGATTGGAGATCAGCGGTGGCACGGGAACCTTCCTCATTACCCGGGCCGGGGCGGCACGACTGCCCGCCGGATGACCTGATGCGGGCGGCGCTGGTGGTGACCGGCACCGAGGTCCTCGAGGGCAGGGTGCAGGATGAAAATGGGCCGGCCCTCGCGGCCGTCCTCACCGAGTGCGGAATGCGCATGAGCCGCATCACGGTGGTCGGGGACAGCCGGGCCGAGATCAGCGGAGTCGTCGCGGATGCGCTCGCGTCGTCCCCGGACCTGCTCGTGATCACGGGGGGCCTCGGTCCCACCCACGACGATCGCACCATGGAGGCGGTCGCACATGCGGCCGGCGTCGCCGTCGAGGTCCACCCCGCGGCGCTCGACATGGTGCGCCGGGCGCAGAAGGCGGTACCGGCCCGCGTACCCGGCCCTGTCCGCGAGCGCGGCGCCCACAAGCAGGCGACCCTCCCGGTAGGGGCAACCGTCATCCCACCGCCGGGCACGGCGCCGGGGGCCGTCCTCCGGGCTGGTGCCACCGTGATTGTCGTCCTTCCCGGGCCCCCCTGGGAGTGCATGGCCGCATGGCGCTCGGCGCGCGGGATGGCGGAGGTCGCCAGCGTCGTCGGGGCCGGCGCGACCACGACTCCTCTGCGATTGCGTCTGGCCGGTGTGGTGGAGTCGGAGTTCATTGACGCCACCTCGGACGATCACCCGGAGGCGCAGGGGCTGGTTGTGGGGGTGTGCGCCCGCCCGGCGGAACTCGAGGTGACCGTCCGGCCCCGGGGCGTTGCCGCCGACGTCTTCGTTGCCGACCTCGACCGCCGCTTCCCCGGGGCGATCTTCTCGCGGGACGGGTCCGAGGTGGAGGAGGTGATCGGCCGTCTTCTGGTGGCCCGGGGCCAGGCCGTCGGCACGGCGGAGTCGTGCACGGGGGGGAGCATCGGCGCCCGCCTGACATCCGTGCCCGGATCCAGCGCGTGGTACGCCGGCGGCGTTGTGTCGTACTCGGACGCCGTGAAGGCCGAGGTGCTCCGGGTGCCCGGGGCCGTGCTCAGCCGGCACGGGGCGGTGTCGGCTGATGTCGCGGCGGCGATGGCCACCGGCGCGATCGCAGTGCTGGGCTGCGACTGGTCCGTGTCTGTGTCGGGCATTGCGGGCCCCGGTGGGGGCAGCGCCACGAAGCCGGTGGGCCTCGTGTACGTGGGGGTGGCGGGCCCGGGTGGCGTGGAGGTGCGCGAGCACCACCTGCACGGGGACCGCGAGCGCATCCGGCTGCGCTCCTCCGCGATCGCCCTCCACATGCTGCGGACGGCGCTCGCCG
Organism: Bifidobacterium breve; assembly: GCA_945861935.1. Taxonomy (GTDB): domain Bacteria; phylum Actinomycetota; class Thermoleophilia; order Miltoncostaeales; family Miltoncostaeaceae; genus SYFI01. The sequence goes on from CAMAVU010000048.1 coordinate 3,475, forward strand.
GGTGACCCGGGCGCGCGCGCCCTGTGGCGCGGGCGTGTCGCATCTGCGCACCGTGTGGTCGTAGCGTGGGGACGGGGGGAGGAACGTCCGTGGGACATGCGAACATATGTTCCATCACGCCGGACGGGCACATAGACTCCGTCCGGCTCGCGAGTGAATCGACGGCCGCCGCACGGCGCGCGACAGGGGGAGATGGTGGAGAAGTCCGAGGCATTGGGATCGGCGGTTGCCCAGATCGAGAAGCAGTTCGGCAAGGGCGCGATCATGCGTATGGGCGACATGCCGCTGGCCGACATCGACTACGTGCCCACCGGGGCGCTGCCGCTCGACATCGCGCTGGGCATCGGTGGCCTTCCCCGCGGGCGGATCGTCGAGGTGTTCGGTCCGGAGGCGTCCGGCAAGACGACTCTCGTGTACCACATGATGGCTCAGGCGCAGATGCGGGGCGGCCTGGCCGCCTTCATCGACGCCGAGCACTCGCTCGACCCGGCATACGCACGCCGCATCGGCGTCAACACCGACGAGCTCCTGGTGTCCCAGCCGGATCACGGCGAGCAGGCCCTCGAGATCGTCGACCTTCTCGTGAGGTCCGGGTCGCTCGACATCGTCGCCATTGACTCGGTCGCGGCCCTGGTGCCGAGGGCCGAGATCGAGGGCGAGATGGGCGACACCCACATGGGCCTGCAGGCCCGCCTCATGTCCCAGGCGCTCCGCAAACTGGCTGGCGGGCTCAACCGGGCAGGGACCATCTGCGTGTTCACCAATCAGTTGCGGGAGAAGATCGGGGTGATGTTCGGGTCGCCCGAAACCACCCCTGGTGGTCGGGCGCTCAAGTTCTATTCATCCGTGCGCCTCGACGTCCGCCGCATCGAGAACCTCAAAGAAGGCGCCGAGGTCATCGGCAGTCGCGTGCGCGTGAAGGTCGTGAAGAACAAGGTGGCCCCGCCGTTCCGCCAGGCCGAGTTCGACATCCTCTACGGGGAGGGCGTATCCCGGGAGGGTTGCCTCATCGACCTCGGTCTCGAGCACGACGTCGTCAGCAGGAGCGGAGCGTACTTCTCGTTCGGCGATGAGCGTATGGGGCAGGGGCGCAACGCTGCCCGCGCGTTCCTGCGGGACCACGGTGATATCGCCGACGAGATCGAGCGACGCATTCGGGAGGCCGTGGGCGTGCAGCCGCCCCAGAATCTGGTCGTGGATCCATCCACTGGGGAGGTCCTGGACGCCATGGCCGCCGGGGAGCAGGAGGAGGCCAAAGCGGCGTAGGTGGGGCCCGTGCAGGCCGGTGCAGGCCCGTGCGGGGACTCGGGCGGGGGCACCGGGAGGGCATCAGTGGCGGAGAACAGGTGCGGTGGCGGGCGTGTGCAGCACCGGGGCCATGCCACACCCGGGCCGACCGCTACGTCGGTCCGGGCCATGAGGTCGGTCGGCGGCACCCCCCGCGTGGTGAGGCGGGTGGCGGAGGTGCGGGATGCTGCCCCCGGGTTAGAATCCGGGAGATGCCTCGCTTCCACCTGACGACCTTCGGGTGCCAGATGAACGCCCACGACTCCGAGCGGATGCGTGGGCTGCTGGTCTCCCTCGGCTACACGGAGGCACCCGACCGCGACGCGGCGGAGTTGATCGTGTTCAACACCTGCACGATCCGCGGATCCGCCGACGAGCGGTTCCTCGGCAACCTGGGAGAGGCTCGCCGCATCAAACGGGAGCGCCCGGACGTCGTCGTGGCCGTGGGTGGGTGCTGGGCCCAGAGCCAGAAGGAGATGGTGTTCCGCGACTTCCCGTTCGTGGACCTGGCGTTCGGGCCAGGCGAGGTGAGCCGTCTCGGCGAACTCCTGGCCAGGGAGCGGATTCAGGCGGTCGGGGCCTTCACCTTCGACGGGCGCTTCAGCGGCGACCTGCCGTCGTTGCGCGACCGTGACCATCAGGCGTGGGTGCAGATCTCGGTGGGGTGCAACTGCGTGTGCTCGTACTGCATCGTCCCGCAGGTGCGCGGGCGGGAGAGCAGTCGCGACCCCGAGGCGATCCTCGCCGAGGTGGCTTCGCAGGCGGCGGACGGGGTCGTGGAGGTGACACTGCTCGGGCAGAACGTCAACTCGTACGGTCGGGACCTGCCCGCCGACGGGCGGATGCGGTTCGCCGAGCTTCTGGCCGCGGTGGCCGCGGTGCCGGGGATTGACCGCGTGCGGTACACGAGCCCCCATCCGAAGGACATCCGGGGCGACGTGATTGAGGTGCACCGCGATGTTCCGGAGGTGTGTGAGCACATCCATCTGCCGGCCCAGTCGGGATCCAGCCGTGTCCTCAGGGCCATGCGCCGCACGTACGACCGGGGGAGGTATCTGGATCTGGTGGCGCGTATCAGGGACGCCGTCCCCGACATCGCGCTCACTACGGACCTGATCGTCGGCTTCCCCGGCGAGACCGACGAGGACTTCCGCGAGACGCTGTCCCTCGTGGAGGAAGTGGGCTTCGACGGGGCGTACACCTTCGTGTATTCGCCACGTCCCGGAACAGAGGCGGGGGAGTCCATGGACGATGACGTGTCTCCTGAGACCAAGTCCGACCGCATCAGCGCCCTCATCGACACCGTGCAGGCCACCGCCAGGGAGCGTCTGGCCCGCCACGTCGGCCGGGTTACGGAGGTGCTGGTGGAGGGACGGTCCCGTACGGACGAGTCGCGCTGGAGTGGGCGCACCCGGCACAACGTCACGGCCAACTTCAGCGGTATCGCCCAGCCGGGGACGCTGGTGCCGGTGCTCATCGAGACCGCCACGTCCACGACGCTCGCCGGGCACGTCGCCGCCGTGGCCGCGCCGGCGGTCGTCGCCTGACGGAACCCCCGCAGGTGCTGGCCCTCTTCGGGCCGACCGCGACGGGGAAGAGCGCGCTTGCCCATGCGCTGGCGTTGGAGTTGGGCGGGGAGGTGGTGGTGGCCGATCCCTTCCAGCGCTACCGCGGGCTGGAGGTTGCCGCTGATGCACCCGGCCGGGAGGCGCTGGACGCGGTCACCCACCACTTCGTGGGCGACCTGGACCTGTCGGCGGACTCCACCGCGGGGGAGTTCGCGGGTCGCGCCCATGGGGTGATTGATGAACTCGTGCGGTGCAACAGGGTGCCGATCGTCGCGGGCGGCACGGGCCTGTATGTGCGGGCGGCGACCTGCGATCTGGCGATGCGCCCGCCGCCGCCACTCGCGGTGCGGGCCTGGGCCGAGGGGCTCGCGCAGGACCCGGGCCTCGCGATCGCGCGTCTGCGGTCCCTCGATCCGGAGGCGGCTGCCGCGGTGGACGCCCGGAACCCCCGGCGGCTCGCCCGGGCCCTCGAACGCGCGTGGGTGGGCGAGGTGCCCGCCGGCAGTGGGGTGTGGGCGGCACCGCATCGGCGTCCCACCCTGCTGGTCGGAGTGGACCGCCCCCGCGACGTCCTCGACCGGCGTATCGCGCTGCGTGTGCGGCGCGAACTCGACGACGGGCTGAGGCCTGAGCTCGAGGCCGCGTGCCGACGCCCGGACCTCGCGCGCGGGCCGTCGCAGATCATCGGTCTCGCGGAGGTCCGCGCGATTGCAGATGGCACGTTGGACGCCGCCGCTCTTGAGGACGCGCTGTGCGCCCGCACCCGCCGACTGGCGCGCATGCAGCGCACCTGGCTTCGCCGGTTGCCGGTGGACGCGCTGTTTGATCTCGGCGACGGTCCGGGTGACGAGGCGGTGGCACACATTGCCGCGATGTGGCGGCGTTCCCGCGGGGGCGTGGGATAGCCTGCCCCCTCGTGACCGACGGGATCGCCTTCGAGAAGTGGCAGGGACTGGGCAACCACTTCGTGGTGACCGAGTCGTCCGCGTGGGCGTTCCCCATCACGGCAGCCCGGGCCCGCGTTCTGTGCGACTCCTATGTGGGTGTGGGCGCGGACGGGGTCCTGGAAGTGGTTCTGGCAGGCGGCGTCCCGGAGATGCGGGTGTGGAACCCCGACGGCAGCGTGGCCGAGAACTGCGGGAACGGCGTCCGCGTTGTCGCGCGGTACCTCGAGGGGAGGGGCCTGCTGCCGATTGGCGGCCGGATCCTCACCGGCGCGGGCGAGGTGGTGGTGTCGGTGGACGGCCCGGTGGTGTCGGTGGACATGGGGTACGCGCATTTCCCGGCGGGGGAGGGGGACGAGGCGTTGGAGACCGGCGTCGGGACGGTGACGCTGGCCGAGGTGTCGATGGGCAATCCGCACGCGGTGATCCGACACGACGACCCCGACGCCGTGGTGGCGACGATCGGTCCGTTGGTGGAGGCCTCGCCGCGATTCCCCGACCGGACGAACGTGGAGTTCGTCCGTCGCGACGGACCCTCCGAAATCACCATGCGTGTCTGGGAGCGGGGCGCGGGGGAGACGATGGCCTGTGGGACGGGCGCATGCGCCGCCGCCGCCGCCGGTGTGCGCCTCGACGGCCTCGTGAGCCCTGTCACCGTCCATCTGGCCGGGGGGGATCTGGTGATCGCTGTCGGCGACGACTTGCGGGTGACGATGACCGGTCCCGCCGAGCCCATCTTCTCGGGGGTCCTCTCCCCGGATCTCATCTCACGACTGGAGGCGATGTGACCAGACGTGCCGTCGGCGCCGCCCGCCTTGGCCTGCTGCCCCCGTACCTGTTCGCAGAGATCGAGCGGAAGATCGCAGCAAAGCGGGCAGAGGGCGTGGACATCATCTCTCTGGGGATCGGAGACCCCGACACGCCGACACCCGGTGTGGTGGTCCGGAGGATGCAGGACGCCGTCGCCGACCCAGGCACCCACCAGTACCCGTCGAATCGCGGGCGCGCGTCGTTCCGCGATGCGGTCGCCGGCTTCTACGAGCGCCGGTTCGCGGTATCGCTCGACCCGGACACCGAGGTCATCCCCGCGCTGGGGGCGAAGGAGGCCATCGCCAACATCAACCTGGCGCTGCTCGACCCGGGCGCCGTGGCACTCGCGAGCGATCCGGGCTACCCCGTGTACACGATGGGTCCGCTCCTCGTCGGAGCAGAGCCCGTGCCGATGCCGCTGATCCCCTCCCGCGGATTCGAGCCCGACTTCGATGCCATCCCCGCGGAGGTGCTGGACCGCGCCCGACTGATGTACCTGAACTACCCGAACAACCCCACGGGCGCCGTGGTGGAGGGTGATCTCTTCGAACGCGCGGTTGCGCTTGCGCGCCGGCACGACTTCATCGTGGTGCATGACAACGCCTATTCGGAGATCACCTACGACGGCTATGTGGCCCCGTCGTTCCTCGCCACCCCGGGGGCGAAAGAGGTGGGCATCGAGGTGTTCTCGCTCTCGAAGACCTACAACATGACCGGGTGGCGAAGCGGTGCCGTCGTCGGGAACCCCGATGTGCTCAGCGCGTACTGGCAACTGAAGACGAACCTCGACTCCGGCATGTTCGACGCCGTGCAGGAGGCCAGCGTCGCGGCCCTCGAGTCCGATCAGGCGTCGGTGCGCGAGATGTGCGGGATCTACCGCCGCCGCCGGGACGTTCTCGTGGACGCCCTCCGGGCGATTGGTCTGGACGTGACGCCGCCCAAGGGCGCGATCTACGTGTGGGCCCGGGTCCCGGAGGGGGAGACGTCCGCGTCGTTCACCGAGAGGGTGCTCGAGGGGGCCGGTGTGGTCATCACGCCGGGTTCCGCATACGGCCGCAGCGGTGAGGGCTTCGTGCGCATGAGCCTCACCGTTCCCGATGCCCGCCTCATGGAGGCAGCGGAGCGGATCTCCCGTCTCGTCCGGTCCTGACATCCCGGTGCTCCGGCTGAGCCCGGCCGCCGTCCCGATGCGACGCGCACACCCCGGTGATGCCGGCCTCGACCTCGCTGCCGCTGAGGCGGTGGTGCTGATGCCCGGGCAGCGGGCGGCGGTCGGTACGGGGTGGGCGGTTGCAATCCCGCCCGGGATGGCCGGGCTCGTGGTCCCCCGCTCCGGCAATGCCCTGCGCCACGGCCTGACGGTGGCGAACGCCCCGGGTCTCATTGACGCGGGCTATCGGGGGGAATTGAAGGTGGTCCTGATGAACCTCGGGGATGCCCCCTGCGAGATCGGCGTCGGCGACCGCATCGCCCAACTCGTGGTGACCCCCGTGTCACTCGGAACGGCGGTGGAGGTCGCGGCTCTGCCCGAATCGGACGGCAGGGGTGACGGGGGATTCGGGTCCACCGGGGGCTGAGGCACTCGGGGCGCAGGGCCTGACCCGCGCCTCCCCCGCCCTGCGCTGGGTTGGCGGCGGGCTGTGGAACCCGCGGCCGGTGCACATACAGGCCCCCGGCCCGCGGGCCCGGGAATGCGGGTCACGTCGGATGTCGGCCCTCCCCACGAGGTGGCCACACGGCCCCGTGCCCACCGAGTCCGTCCCCCGGCTCCGCGGCCGCGGGGGAACGCATCCAGCGGGCGATCTACGGTGATCCGCGCGGGCGGCAGGGTACCCCCCGGCACCGCCCCCGGGCACCCGCAATGCCCTCCTCGGAGCATGGACATCCCGCCCGCCCCAGACGTCCTCCGCCGTCCCGGGCAGGCCGCAGATCTCCTCTGCCCCCTGCGCAGGCGTATTCGCCACCCGGGCCCTGTGCCCACCCGGAACCTGAAACGTTGCATCCCCCCGCTCCGGGGAGTACAAGGCCCTATGGGAGTGACCTCACCCCCCGCAGCCTCCGCACCACCCCCGCCCCGCAGAACCCTGCCCATGGCCGCCGTGGCCATCGCCCTTTTCTCCCTCCTGCCCCTCGCAGGTGCCCAGATCGCTGGCGCAGCCGCCCCCACGGCCACCTCCCCCCCCACCATCACCGGCACGGCGCGCCCGGGAGCCGATCTCACCGCCCATACAGGGGCATCCGGGGGTCCCACCCTCACCTGGCACCGCTCGGCGCGCGTGAAGGTGCGCGGGGCAGCGATCGCCGGGGCCTCAGGTGCCGTGTACCGCGTCCAGCCGGCCGATGCCGGCAGGTACCTCACCGTCTGCCTCACCGCAGGCAGGGGCTCACTTCCCGCCTGCTCGCGCCAGACGAAGATGGTGGTGCCCGCCATCACCCGGGCACCGCTGATCAGCGGAACCATTGCCCAGAGAAAGGCCCTCACCGCCATTCGCGCGGTGGTGACGGGGGCAAAGCGCGCTGCCGTCACGTACCTGTGGCAGACCTCCACCGATGGCACCGTCTGGCGCACGGCCCGCGGCAAGGGGGCCGCCAAACTCAGGTACACCGTGGCTGCGGCAGATGTGGGCAAGCGGGTGCGGCTTCGGGTGACCGCGCGTAACGGCGGGGGAAAGTCCGATCCGGCCTACTCCAACGTGCTGGGCGCACCTGCAGATGCACCCCAGGGCGGCGGCACCCCCACCCCCACCCCGACCCCGGCCCCGGCCGCACCGGATCCACTTGCGATCTCATTCCCCCAGACCACCTTCACCTTCGGCCAGAACGCACAGGTGCTCTCACCCACCATCACCGGCGGGCAGGGCACCCGTACCTTCTCGGTGCAGGGCACCCTGCCCACAGGCGTCACCTTCAACG
>CAMAVU010000049.1 GCA_945861935.1 Bifidobacterium breve
GCCCCTTCCTCCCCCCCTCCCCATCTGCCCCGCCTGCCGCCACACGCTGAACCTGATGACCCCCTTCTTCCTTCAGAGCATGGGGCTGGACGAACAGGACCTGGTGCGTGACGCGGTCCCCTACGAGCCGGTGGACTGACGTGGGCACAGACGGAAACGCGCCCTTCACGTTCGGTGAGTTGCTCACGCGCGCCTGGGGCATGTACCGGCGCGAGCCGTGGATATTCCTGCTCCTCACGGCCGTCACCGTCGTGCCCGTCGGGATCCTCTCGGCCATCGCCGCGCAGGCGGCGTCCGAATCGAGCGACCTCGCGCGGGCGGGCGCCATCATCGGCATCGCGCTCATCCCCGCCGTACTCCTGATCCCTGTGAGCGGCGCCGCGGTGGCGGTGGCGACCGTGCGGCGTCTGGACGGCGATCCCATCAGTGCCGGGGCAGCGCTCGAGCGCGTGGGCGTCCGGTTCTGGGCCCTCTTCCTCGCCCTCGTCCTCGTGACCCTCGGCGTGCTCGCCGGGTTCCTCGCCCTGATCATCCCGGGCATCTTCCTCGCCGTCCTGTGGCTCTTCGCCGGTCAGGCCGTGGTGATCGAGGGCAAGGGCGTGCGCGACGCCCTCCGGCGCAGCCAGGACCTCGTGCGGGGCTCGTGGTGGACCATCTTCCTCGCGTGGATCCTCATCCAGATCGTCACCGCGGTCGCGCAGGTGGTGATCGGCTTGGTGGGCGCAGCGATCCTCGCCCCCCTCGACGGCACCGCCCTGGCGTGGGGTGAGGGCATTTGGAGCACCGCCATCCAGTTGGCGGTACAGCCCTTCGCCCTCATCGCGATCGCCATCCTCTACGCCGATCGGGTCATCCGGGTGGACGGACGCCTGCCCGCATAGGCGCGGGTGTCCCACCGCGACATCTCCCGCCTCCACGGTGCCCGGGGCGTGCAACGATGACCGGTAGCCGTGGATCCCCCCCACTTTCCTCACACGTGCGTATCCCCGCATGGGGAGAGGCGATGCACGTCACCTCTTGTCCATCTCGCAACGCGGGCGTCGGGATACCTCAACAGAGGCGTCACGAAGCCTTACCGGGGACCTCAAAAGTCTCTTACAACCCCGTGCGAGGGTGACCACATGGCCACTCTCACACCGCTCGCCGCACTCATTCCCACCGGCCCCGGCGATACCACGCGGCCGGCACTGGCGCGGCTCGACCTGTTCGACGGCATCCCCCGCCGGGATCTGGACCTCCTCGATTCGCGCCTGCCGCTCGTGCACTGGCCACGCGAGGCCAGTGCCCCCGCCGGGCTCAGGCGTGGCGACCATGTGTACCTCGTCCGGAAGGGCCGGATCGCCCTCTGCGATCTCCCGGGCCACGGGCCGGACATCACGACGACCATCGTCGAGCCGGGCGCCGTGTACTCATCCCTCGGCATTGGGGCGCCGCCGCCGGCCATTGCCCTGGAGGGCAGTGCCGTCACGCCGGTCCCCGTTCACGCGATCGAGACCCTGATCACGCGCTACCCGCGCTTCGGGGTGAATCTGGCCGTTGCCCTGACTGCCCGGCTGTCCAACCTGCACCAGACGGTCGCGATCGTCGCGGAGATGCGTGTGGAAGACCGCCTGCGCAGGCGGCTTCACCAGATCGCGGAGCAGGTCGGCACCGCTGCGCCCGAAGGCGTGCGGATCGGGCTGTGCCTCACGCACGCGCAGTGGGCCTCCCTCGTGGGTGCCTCGCGCGAAGCCGTCACGACCGCCTTCGGCAAGTTGCGTCTGGGGGGCGACGTGCACATGGAGGGACGCGCCATCACCATCCCCTGGAGCGCGATGGCGGCGGACGACTCCGGCCGCGCACTCGCCGGCTAGCAGAGCCCCTCCCGGGACCGGGAAACCAGGGGAGCGGCGCGGCTGGCCTGCGCCGCTCCCCTGCGGCATGATGGGAGGAGTGGCCCGACAGGACAGACCCCGGGGACGGGGCCCGCGACGACCGCATCCACCCCGCCCGCCGCGCCGGCAGGGTCGTCGCCGGAGCCCGGTCCCCCCCTTCGTCCTTGCGATCATCGGGATCGTGGTGGTCGTGGGCGTGATCGCTCTGGCCATGAAGGGTGGCGGCGAGTCGGGTGGGTCGTCCGCCGTGGCCGATCCCGTCATCCCCGCCGTGAGCGAGGCCGACATCATTGCCGCCGCCGCGCAACTGGGGCCACGGGATCAGGAACTCGTGGACATCGGTGAGACCGGCGTGAGCATCATCAGGGCCGGGGGCGCCCGGAAGTACGTCGCCCTCACGTTCGACGACGGTCCCGGCCCGGACACGCCTGCCGTGCTCGCGGAACTGAAACGGCTGAATGTGCCGGCGACCTTCTTCGTCGTCGGCCATGCCGTGGCGGAGAACCCGGGCGCGCTCCGGCAGGTCGTCGCGGACGGCCACGAGATCGGCGTACATACATGGACGCACCCCGACCTCACGGCACTCCCGGGCCGTGCGCAGAGGTCCGAGATCGAGAACACGGCGGGCGAGATCCTCGCGGCGAGTGGAGTGGCCAGTCGCCTGTTCCGCGCCCCGTACGGCGCGGTTGACCCGGACGTTCTGAAGCGCGCCGAGGACGCCAAGCTCCTGTCGGTGCTGTGGAACGTGGACACCATGGACTGGACCCGGCCGAGCGCTGGCCAGATCGTCGAGACGGTGCTCTCCAACGCCGTCCCCGGGTCGATCATCCTCATGCACGATGGCGGCGGCGACCGCACGGCGACCGTCCAGGCGCTGCCGCGGATCGTCACAGGGCTCCGGGCGAGGGGCTACGAGTTCGCGACGGTCGGCGATCTGGTGATCTCCGATCCGCCGGGCTCCGACGACATGTCCTCGAAGTCGCGCAGCACCCAGAAGTAGACCCTCAGCGAAGGCCCGCCAGCCAGACGTCCACCTCGCCGGTCCAGGTGGCGGGGTCGGGCTTCACCCGCCCGGTCAGGCTGGACACCTCGATGCGGCCCACCACCTCGTCCAGACCGTGCCGGGCCAGAGCGGGCAGCAGCCGCTCATGGCGGTGGTTGGAGACCACCCAGATGTCGGCCTCCATGCGCCACCCGGCAATGCGCTCCGGGGGAACCAGCAGGTGCAGATCGAGCATCTCGTCCCGCAGGGCAGCGGAGGGCGGCACGATTCCCGCGTGATGCCAGAAGGCCGGCTCAGGACGATCACCACCCCAGGAGGAGCGCCGGAACGTGTCGCGGGTGACCATCGCGCGCACGGCCTGCTCGTCGGCACCCGCACGGTCGGCGATGCGCTCGGGCAGCGCCGGCATGAGCGACGCAATGGCTACACCTCCCGCATCCAGCCCGATGCAGGGCGTCAGGCGGCGTCGCCTTCTGGCGCGGTGGCCGTGTGGATACGGCCGGCCTGAACCGCCGCAGCCGCGACGGCCTCACGCAGAGCGGGCACGTCGCCCCCGGCCGCGGCCCGGGCCGCCGTCCGGAGGTGGGCCGCCAGCGCGACGTACAACGGACCGATCTCGCGGCGCTGCGCCTCGAGGCGTTGGTCGTCGAGCCGTGCGGCGGTGATCTGCCGGGCCGCGACCTCACTCCGCCCTGCCGCTGCGTCGAGCCCGGCTGCGGCCCCGCGCACCTCCCCTGCGGTGGGCGCGTCCGGCAGGGCATCGAGGCGGATTGACGCCGCCCGTGCGGCGGCCACGGCCTCGCGCACCAGACCCAGGTAGCGATCCGGGGCCACGGTCGCACCCGGTTGCACCTCCGCCGTGGACAGCGGCGCGGGCTGGCCCCCGCATCCCGCAAGCCCGGTGGCCAGCACTCCGACCGAAGCGATGGTCAGGATCGCGCGGCGGATGGCAGCCCCTCCAGTGCGGCCAGCAGACCGATCGTCGCGTCGCCCAGACCCGAGCGGGAACGGGAGCGCAGGATGGCCTGCACCCCGCGCATCCGGGAGACAATCGGCGCCATCGCGCTCAGCAGCCGTGCCTGCTCGGACCGCAGGGGCTGATCCCCCGGGCGGAGAGCACGGAACTCGGTCATCTCGCGCTCGGCGTCACCGACCAAGCCGTCCACCTCGACCATCTCGGGCTGGTCGCCGGAGACGTCGAGCGCCGCGGTCGCCACCACTCCCATGCGCTCCGCGGGCTGTACCAACTGCCGGACGGCCTCGACGAACGCGGGGGGGGAGGTCGTTGCCTCGCTGACCTCTCCGGGCGACTGCCCGCAACCGACGAGCGCAAGTGCCGCAAGCGCGGTGGCACAGGCGGGTCCGGTGCGGCGCATCACCGCGCGAAGACTACGGGCGCCTGCACCCGCATTCACGATCCCCGGGCATACGTAGACTGCGGCCCGCCATGACGGGGATCACCACGTGACCGAGCCGGCAGCGCCGGCGACCTGCATCGCCACCATTCGCACCCTCGCGATCGACGCGGTGCAGAAGGCGGACTCCGGGCACCCCGGCGCCCCGATGGGCCTCGCCCCGGTGGGCTGGGCGCTGTACGCCGAACAGATGCGCCACGCCCCCGGCGACCCCTCGTGGCCCAACCGCGACCGCTTCGTCCTCTCGGCTGGGCACGCATCCATGCTGCAGTACGCGCTGCTGCATGTCACCGGGTACGCCATCTCGCTCGACGACATCCGGGCCTTCCGCCAATGGGGCAGCATCACCCCCGGCCACCCCGAGCGCGGTCACGTGCCCGGGGTCGAGGTGACCACCGGACCGCTCGGGCAGGGCCTCGGGAACGCCGTGGGAATGGCTCTGGCCGAGGCCATGCTCGCTGCGGAGTTCAACCGCCCCGGCCACGACGTGGTGGATCACCTCACGTGGGTGATCGCGTCGGACGGCGACCTGATGGAGGGTCTCTCCCACGAGGCCTGCTCCCTCGCCGGCTTCCTGGGCCTCGGGAAGCTCATCGTGGTGTTCGACGACAACGGCGTGAGTCTGGACGGCCCGACGGCGATGTCCACCGGCGACGACGTGGAGATGCGCTTCAGCGCCTATGGCTGGAGGGTTCTCGAGGTCGCCGACGCGAACGACCTGGACGAGATCACGGCCGTGCTCGGGGCGGCTCGGGCGTCCGACGGCCGCCCCACCCTCGTGCGCTACCGATCCCACATCGGCTTCGGTGCCCCGAACGTGCAGAACACGAGCCGGGCGCACGGTGCACCGCTCGGGCATGACGAGGTGCGCCTCGCGAAGCAGGCATACGGCTGGCCGGATGACGCGGAGTTCCTCGTGCCCGACGAGGTCGCAGTCTGGGCAGGCGTGCTGCGCGAGCGCGGTGCGCGTTGTGTGACGGAGTGGGACGCCGCGATGCAGTCCTACGCGACCGAGTTCCCCGGAGAGGCCGCGGAGTTACGCCGACGACTGGCCGGCGACCTGCCGGTGGGCTGGGATACCGCCCTCCCGACGTTCGACGACGGTACCTCCCTGGCGACGCGGGTGGCTTCGACGACCGCGCTCGGGGCGATCGCACAGACGGTGCCCGAACTCGTGGGCGGCGCTGCCGATCTGGCCTCATCCACCGGCACCGTGATCAAGGGCGCGGGCGACATCTCGCGGGGGGCGTTCGCCGGACGCAACATCCACTTCGGCGTCCGTGAGTTCGGCATGGCCGCAGCCGTGAACGGGATGGTGGCGCACGGGGGGCTGCGCGCCTACGGCTCCACCTTCATGACGTTCTCGGACTACATGAAGAACGCGATCCGCATGGCGGCCCTGCAGGGACTGCCGACGATCCTGGTCTTCACCCACGACTCCGTGGCGGTGGGAGAGGACGGTCCCACACACCAGCCCGTCGAGCAACTGGCTGCGCTGCGGTCGATCCCCGGGCTCGTGACCCTGCGCCCCGCCGACGCGCGCGAGACCGTCGCCGCATGGCGCGTGGCCATCGCCCGCACAGATGGTCCCACCGCGCTGGTGCTCACCCGCCAGGCCGTTCCCGTGCTCCCCACCGCCGATCCCCCGGTGCACCGCGGTGGCTACGTCGTGGCCCCGGGCGACGGGTGCGTCCTCATCGCCACGGGCTCCGAAGTGTCGCTGGCGCTCGTCGCCCGCGAGCGGCTCGCGGCGGCGGGCATCTCGGCCCGCGTGGTCAGCATGCCCTCGTGGGAACTCTTCGCGGCACAGCCCGTCGACTACCGCGACGAGGTGCTGCCCCCATCCATCACGGCACGGGTCTCCGTCGAGGCGGCATCCCCCTTCGGTTGGGAGCGGTGGACCGGCACCCACGGACGCACGGTGGGCATCAACGGGTTCGGGGCCTCGGCGCCGGGGGCCGAGGTGCTGGCGCGGCTGGGCATGACCCCCGAGTACGTGGTGCAGGCTGCGATCGAGTCACTGGCGGCGAGCGCGACCTGACCCACGGCGGCGCGCGCCCCGAACGCGATGGGGCAGTGACTCACGCAGCCGATCCCGCTGGCTTCGTGCTCGAATAGGAGATCGACGACCACCTCCCCCGGGGTGAGGGGTTGGATCCCGTCGCCCTGACACGAGCCACGGGCGATCTCCGCACGTCACCCCAGGGGCGACGCTGGCCTCCGGGTCCACATGGATGTGTGCCCTGCCCCTCCCTGCACCCGGCGGTGTCTGGGCGAAGTTCCCCTAGGCACCCAGGCTGGCCCCGGGCGTGCGCGGCGTGGTACATATGCGTCTGTCCGGTTCCCCCACGGGAGCACCGGAACCGCCAGACCAGGTGCATTTCGGTGGGATCGGACAGGTTCGATGACCTGCTCTCACCCGCCGGTGGATGAAAGGCCAGATCTCGTGAGCCGTCCCGCACGCCCGCTGCAGGGCCCCCGTCACCTCCGGAGGTTGCTGCTCGCGCTCGTGATGCTCGTCGCAGCCGGGGTGGGCACCGCTCTGGCACTTGCCCCCTCGGTTCCGTGGGCGATCAGGGGCGGGGGGGGGAGCTCGGAGTCTGGCAACGCGATCTCGGCACTCCCCGACGGCTCGGCCATCGTCACCGGATACTTCACGGGCACCGCGACCTTCGGCTCCACCACGCTCACGAGCAGCGGGGGCGGGGACGTATTCACCGCGAAGGTGAATACCGACGGATCCTTCGCCTGGGCGAGCAGAGCCGGGGGGACCGGAACGGAGAGAGGCTACGGGGTCTCCGCACTCACCGATGGCTCGGCCATCGTCACCGGATACTTCGCGGGCACCGCGACCTTCGGCTCCTCCACGCTCACGAGCAGCGGCAACCCTGACGTATTCACCGCGAAGGTCAACGCCGATGGGACCTACGTCTGGGCGAGCAGAGCCGGGGGGACCGGAACGGACATTGGCCTCAGCGTCTCCGCACTTCCCGACGGCTCGGCCATCGTCACCGGGTACTTCACGGGCACCGTGGCCTTCGGCTCCACCACGCTCATGAGCAGCGGGAGCGAGGACGTGTTCACCGCGAAGGTGAACGCCGATGGGACCTACGTCTGGGCGAGCAGGGCCGGGGGGACAGGAGCGGACTTTGGCTACGGGGTTTCCGCACTCCCCGATGGCTCGGCCATCGTCACCGGGCTCTTCACGGGCGCCGCGACCTTCGGCTCCACCACGCTCACGAGCAGCGGGGCCCAGGACGCATTCATCGCAAAGGTGAACGCCGATGGAACCTACGCCTGGGTGGGCAGGGCCGGGGGGGGAGGGTTGGAGCTTGGCCCGAACGTCTCCGCACTCACCGATGGCTCGGCCATTGTCACCGGGTATTTCGCGGGCACCGCGACCTTCGGCTCCACCACGCTCACGAGCAGCGGGGACGTTGACGCATTCACCGCAAAGGTGAAGGCCGATGGAACCTACGCTTGGGCGACCCGGGCCGGGGGGGCAGAAATGGACGTCGGTACCGGGGTCTCCGCACTCCCCGACGGCTCGGCCATCGTCACCGGGCTCTTCACGGGCACCGCGACCTTCGGCTCCACCACGCTCACGAGCAGCGGGGACGTTGACGCATTCACCGCGAAGGTGAATGCCGATGGATCCTTCGCCTGGGCGAGCAGAGCCGGGGGGTCAGGTACGGACTTTGTCTTCGGCGTCTCCGCACTCCCCGACGGGTCGGCCATCATCACCGGGTCCTTTAGAGGCACCGCGACCTTCGGCTCCATCACGCTCACGAGCAGCGGGGCCGATGACGTATTCACCGTGAAGTACCTGAGCGCACCGATCCCACCGCAGGCCCCGACCGCCGTGGCCGGCATCGCTCAGGCTCAGGTGACGGTCCCCTCCCTCGCGGGTGGGTCGGTCACCACCTACACCGTCACCGCCTCACCCGGCGGGGCCTCCTGCACGGTCGTGGTGCCCGCACGCCGCTGCACGGTCCGGGGCCTCACCAACGGAACCAGATTCACCTTCACCGCAACGGCGACGAATGCTGACGGCACATCGGGAGCCTCTGCCCCATCGAAGGCGGTCAGTCCCCTGAAGGCCCTCCGGGTGACCGGCCCGCGCTGCACCCGGGGGGTGTGCGTCACCACCGGTCGCATGCCTGCAGGTGCGAAGCGGATCACCCAGACCGCCACCACCGTTCCCGGCGCTGTGAAGGCGAAGACGGCCAAGGGCCGGTGCACCATCCGGACCACAAAGGCCGGCAAGCAGAAGGTCCGCACCTTCACCTGCCGCACCCGCCTGACCAAGGGTCGCTGGACGATCACCACCACCGCGCTGTCGAAGACCGTGGGGGTCGCGAGGTCCGTGAAGGTCAAGACCATCCGGTAGGTGCACCGCCCGCCGGTGGAGGCGGTGGCCCGGGGGGGGCAGATGGCCGCGGTCCGAACGACACCTTGAAGGACCGCGTCCCGCCGGTCCCCTGCCTGGAGGGAACGCGGATACGCCTCCCATGGGCGTTTACAACGTGTGTGGGCAGAGCACCTCAGCCGCCCCCGAGACGCTGGCCGAGAGCCGCCATCGCGGCATCCACGTCCTGCACGGACGTCACCAGCGCCAGATCCGCCGGGCCCGCCAGAAGTTCGTCGCCGAGCGCGTCCAGAACCGCCTGCCAGCCCTCTCCGATGACGATGAGCGGCCGGGGGGCCACGTGGGCGTTCTGCATCAGGTTCCACGCGACCGCGATCTCGGCGAGCGTGCCCACGCCGCCCGCCACGGCGATCCAGGCATCGGCGTCCAGCAGCATGCGAAGGCGCGCGAAGAGATCATCGGCCGGGCGCTCTTCGGCCACCCATGCGTTCGGCGGCCGCTGCCCCTCCGGGCCCGGCAGCGTGACCCCGATCACGTGCGCCCCACCCGCCCGCGCGCCCCGCGAAACCGCCGCCATCGCGCCGCCGTGGCCGCCTGTGGCGACCGTCCACCCCTCCCCGGCCAGCAACACCCCGAGCCGCTCCGCTGCTGCGTAGTCGGGGTGCCCGGGCGTGATCCGCGAACTGCCGAACACGGCGACCACGCGGTTGCTCACGGTGCCTGCCCCCCGGCTCTGCGCTGCGCGACCAGCCGCGTGACGGGCGGACCGGACGCGGGGTGGGCGATGCCGGCCGCAGGCGCACGCACGGTCACAGGAGGGTCTCCACGGCTTCGTCCACCACCGCATGGCCCTCGGCATCGGCACGAGTCCGCTCGTCCTCTACCACCTCGGGCTCGGGGTCGCCCAGAAGCGTCGTCGTGAGGTCCCCACGGCCGGTTCGCCCGGCTGCCAGGTCCAGCCAGTCGGCCGGGAGGTCATCCGGCAGATCGGCGCCCGTCATCTCGGCGAACAACAGCGCCCACGCGCGCGGCAGGACATCCACGTTGTAGCCGCCTCCCCCGAGGGCCACCCAACGCCCACCTGCGGCGGCGTCGGCGAGCCGGTGCAGCGTGCGCCACAGCCGGGGGAAGACGGCCATGCGCACCTGGAGGTGAGCGAGGGGGTCCTGGTGGTGGGGATCCACTCCGTCCTGGGTGACGATCACATCGGGTCGGAACGCCGTGACCGCGGGCACGATGACCTCCTCGATCGCCCGCAGGTACGGACCATCGCCGGAGAAGGCGGGGAGCGGGATGTTGACCGAGTACCCCTCACCCGGTCCGGTGCCGCGCTCGGCGATGGCACCGGTGCCGGGGAACAGGTAGCGCCCGCTCTCGTGCACCGAGCACGTGAGGACACGCGGGTCGTCGTAGAAGAGGAACTGCGTGCCGTCCCCGTGGTGGACGTCCACGTCCACATAGGCCACGCGCTCCGCCCCGTTCAGGAGCAGCCAGTGGATGGCCACGGCAGGGTCGTTGTAGATGCAGAAGCCCCCGGCCTTGTTCGCGAAGGCATGGTGCAGGCCGCCGGCAACGGACAGCACACGATCGACGCGCCCCTCCCAGACGGCGCGTGCGGCGGTCACGGACGTCCCGCACACAGCGATCGCCGCCTCGTGCATCCCCGCAAACGCCGGCGTGTCGCCGCCATGCGCCAGACCCCACATGCCCGCCTCGAACGCCGCGGCCAGTTGCGGGGTGGCGCTGTACCGGCGCACCGCGGCCATGTAGGCACCGGTGTGCACGCGGGCGACCAGATCCTCGTCGCCGGGCCCGGGCGGGAGCACCACGACATCCGGGCGATCCAGCATGCCGTAGGCCCGGATGAGATCCACGGCCAGTTCGCGGTTGAGCGGGGCCAGCGGATGGTCGGCGCCGAGGTCGTACGCCGAGAGCCCCTGCCGTCCAACGATCCCGATTGCCGCCACGGCGGGAGGGTTAGCAGACGACGGGCCGGACCGCGTCATCACCCCGGATCAGCGCCGGGGCCCAGACACGACGCGGAGCCCCGGGCCGACCCCTGCCCCGCGTGTGGTCGTGCCTGCCCCACCTGACCTAGCTGTAGGACCCACACACGTTGTGAACACCTGAAGGCGCATCCGGTTGGTCACGTCGCTAGAAGTGGTGTAACGAGCACGTAGCGGCCGGAAACTCCGCGCATGTGCGTTCTGCGGAACGCACCGCAACGACGCCCGGCCACCGCGGGCCCCAGACTCGTCGGTTGACCACCAAGTCGACTGACGAAAGGACACCA
>CAMAVU010000050.1 GCA_945861935.1 Bifidobacterium breve
AGCACGGTGGGGTCGGCGCTGCCGCCCACGCCGCGCAGGGTATCCATGGCGATGCTGGCGGCTGTGGCACCTCCCAGGTGGCCGCCCATGCCGTCGGCAACGGCGATCAGCGGGGGCGACAGAAGGTCGCGGTCCTGGTTGTCCGTGCGCACGCGGCCGATGTCCGTGGCCGACGCCACCTCGATCACGGCCAGATCGGGGCGCCCACTCACTCCTCCCACCTCAGCACGGTCTCGCCCACCCGGATCTCATCGCGGAGGTGCAGTTGCTGCTCCCCCGAGATCCGTCGGCCGTTCACGAAGGTGCCGTTCAGCGAGCCCAGGTCCTCGACGAACCAGAAGTGGCCTGTGCGGAACACCCGCGCGTGGCTGGTCGAGATGAACTGGTCGGTGATCGGGATGCGGCTGCTTCGGGAGCGGCCGATGGTCACGCCGCCTGCAACCTCGTAGGCGGTCCCCACGGGCAACGTGTTGGAACTGCTCACCACCAGGTGGGGTTCCGCTGCCGCAGCGGCGTGTACCACCTCGGGGCGCACGGACTCGCTGAGCGGTGGCTCGGGGCGCACTGCGCGTCGGCCCCAGCGCGCGGCGGCGGCGATTGGGCCCCCCGCGCCGGCATCGCCCACCTCGGTCGGCGACGCCGGGGCGTGCTGTTCCGGCTGGCGCGGGGGGGTCATCTCCAATTCGGACGATCTGAGGGCGCGGGTCGACGCCCGCACGACGAATGCGATGAAGAGGTACAGGAGCAGGAGGAAGACGGCCTGCCCGATGATGAGCCCCGTCTCTGTCACGGAGTGCCTCGGGCTATCGCCGCTCGACCAGCACTTCGGCGCCGCCCAGACTCACGCGGTCGCCGTCGCGGAGGCTATGTCTCAGGACCCTCCGGCCGTTCACCTCTACGCCGTTGGTGGATCCCAGATCCACGAGGACGTACTCCAGTCCCTCGTGGCGCACCTCGGCGTGCACTCGGCTCACATTGGGGTCGGGCACCACGATGTCGCAGTCGCGGCTGCGGCCCATGGAGGTCACCTTCTGCGAGATCCGGAACGCCTGCCCGGAGACGTAGACGGTGACGTGCTCGCGTACCAGCCCGGCGGCACGGGCCTGCTCGGGCGTCAGGATCTGGGTGCCACTGACGGCCTCAAGGGCCTCGTTGGGCAGGGGCGCCGCTGGCACCGGCGACGGCGCGACCGGGGCAGCCTCGGGCGTGGGCACGGACTCAGCGACCGGGGGGACCTCCTCGACGCCCCCGCGCCCGGGGTCCACCATCCGGCACGCGATACCGAACTCGCCGGGGCGCAGGTCCGTGTCGGTCTCCAGGCGGATACGGGGCATCGTGAGGAGCGACAGCCCCTCGCTGCGGGCGTGGGCCTCGAGGTACGAGCCCAGTTCCAGGACGAGCGCGGACTCGTAACTGGAGAACTGGCGCCGGTCGGCGGGCGACAGGTACACCGTGTACTGGTTGGGCACGTACACACGCGACACCGAGACGGTCTTGTGGTCCTCCATCTCGCGGGCGAGGCGCCGCGCCAGTTCCACCGGCTGCAGCGTGCTCCGGAACATGCGGCCGAAGGTCTTCTCGACCACGCCCTCGATCTTCTGCTCGATGTCGCGGAGTGCCATCTATCCCACCGTGCCACTGAGAGAGGGCGACTGCCCGGAGCCGGTGCGCAGGAATGCGCGCCAGGGCCGGGCTGCCCATAGAACGGCGAGGATAGCCGAGGGCAGCACGGCACCGACGGCCTCCAGTCCCCCTCCACCGGCGAGCCCCGCTGCCACGGTGACGGCCGCAGCCCACAGGACGGCGGATCCGAGCCTGTGGGAGCCGCGTGCGCCCATGACCAGCGGCCATGTGAGCGCACCCCCGATGAGGATGAGGCACCCGACGAACGCCTGGGGATGGGCCGTGACGGGCGCGAGCAGGACCTCGACCGCTGCCTGGGGCGATCGCACCGCCTGAAGGGAGTCCCATGCCGCCGGGACCTCCCACCCGGTGAACACCAGAGACGACGTCCCGGCCGTCACCTGCCACACGAGAAGGCTCACCATCCCGGCGATCGCTGCCCAGACGCGCCCCGCCATGGTGCGTGCCGATCCGGCCAGCAGCGCGTAGAGCGGCAGCAGGCCGAGGACGGCCAGCACAGGTGCGAGCACCGGCAGCAGGACCACCCGCCCGTGGCGGGCCCCGGTGAGAACCAGCAGGAGCCCGATGACCACGGTGATGCCTGCGAGGGCCGGCGCCGCAGCCGCGATCGCCACTCCTGCCAGGAGCACCAGTGCGAATGCGGCGAGCGGCGCCCGCCATGCCCCGATGGCCCCTGCCAGCAGGGCGATGCCCACGGTCCCCAGAACCCCGGTGGACAGTCCGCGCTCTGCGATCAGGCCCCCCAGCAGGGCAGCGCCGATGCCCGTGGCGAGCGCGGGCACCGGACCCGAGAGCAGCGCCAGTGCGCGCCGGCCCCGGCCCTCGGGCAGGGACGGGGCCACGTCGCGGATGATGCGCGCGAGGCGCGCGGCGCCGGGGCGGGCTTCGGGATGAGGTGCCAATCCGGCGTCGATGGCCTTGGTCAGGCGCGGGGGCAGGTCGGGCCGCAGGGTGCGGAGGGGTGGGATCTCGCCCAGTGCTGCCCGGCGCGCCGTGTCGGCGGGGCTCGCGCCCAGCACGGGGTTCCTGCCCGTCAGCCCCTCGTAGAGCACCAGCGATGCCGCCCACACGTCCGCGGCACCGGTCACCTGCTCGCCCGTGGCCTGCTCGGGTGCCATGTAGGCCATGGTCCCCACCACGCCGCCCGTCTGGGTCATGCCGGCCTCGCCCGACAGGCGCGCGACACCGAGATCGGTCACCTGAGCGTGGCCGCGGTGGTCGACCAGGATGTTGGCGGGCTTGATGTCGCGGTGGATCACGCCGCGCTCGTGCGCGTGCTCGAGGGCCTCCAGCACGTCGGCGGCCATCTCGGCCGTGGCCCGGTCGCCGGGCGGCGCATCGGCGTAGATGCGCTCCAGCGACGGCCCGTCCACCAACTCACTCACCAGGTACAGCGACTCGGCGTCCTCGCCCCAATCGAGCATGCGTACCACCCCTGGGTGCTCCAGCCGCGATGCGGCCCGGATCTCGGCCGCCACGCGCTGCTCCAGACCCAGGTCCACGGGGATCTCCTTCACGGCGACCTCGTGCCCGGTGGCCCGGTCGAGCGCCCGGAACACGCGGGAGGTCGCACCCCTGCCGATGACCTCCATCAGGTCATAGCGGCCGAGCACGCGGACGGGCGCGTGAGCACGCGGGGCCGTCGGTCTGGATCCGGTGGTGCGCATTGGGCGATTGGGCCTTCCACTGCCAAGGGGGGAATCCTGCGCAGGAATCCGGGGTGGATGCGCCGAACGGAGAGCCGATCGTCGACACCACCGGCACGGATTCGGTGCGGCCCGGGTGCGCTAATGTCCCCGCGCCTTACGGCCGACCCCGGGCGGGTGGCGGAATTGGTAGACGCGCTGGCTTCAGGTGCCAGTGTTCGTAAGAACGTGGGGGTTCGAGTCCCCCCTCGCCCATCGGGAGCATGTGCACGTTGGACAACGACCACACTCACAGGGACCACGGGTACGACGACCAGCCCACAGGCGTGTCGGGTCCCCTTCCGCCTGCAGAGGGGCCCAACCCCCGCGAGCGCGGCCCGCGTCGGGGGAGGGGCCGTGGTGCGCGCCCGACCGGCGGCAGGCGCCGCATGGGCAGGGCTCCGCGCTCATCAGGCGGTGGCAGCGGGATGCAGTCGCCGGCCGCGCGGATCGCGCTTGCGGTCGGCGGGCTGCTCGTCCTCATCATCGTCCTGGTTCTCGTGGTGCGGGGCTGCCAGCGCAGCGCGCTCGAGGACTCCTACCGCTCGTACATGGGTGACGTCACCACTGTCGTCACGGCATCGGGCAAGGAGTCGGATGCCCTGCAGGAGATCCTGCTCAACAAGGACGCGGCGAAGGCGCCTGACCTGCAGATCCAGATTCGCGAGTTGGCAGGCGGGGCCGAGGCGCTCGTGGGACAGGCCGAGGCGCTGTCGCCACCCGACGCCCTCGTGGCGCCCAACCAGAGCCTCGTCACCGCCCTTCAGTACCGTGTGACCGGCCTGAAGGCGCTCGCCGACTCGCTGCCCTCGGTGATCGACTCGAAGAACCGGGCGTATTCGTCGGCGACGCTGGCCAGTGCCATGCAGCGGTTCCTCGCGAGCGACGTCATCTATCAGGACTCCTTCGTGGGACCGTCGAAGCGCGCTCTCGCCGATGCCGGGATCACCGGCGTGCAGGTTCCGGACCGGCAGTTCTTCCTGTCGGGCGTGCGCGCGGATCAGGCCTCGCCCACCGGTGCAGGGCAGTTGATCCCGGCATTGCAGCGCGTCAGCACGACCGGTGGCACGACCACCGGCACCGGGAACCTGCGCGGCACCGGCATCGTCGTGGTGCAGGCTCTGCCACAGGGGTTGACACTGGAGCCCGGCGTGGATACCGAGGTGCAGGCGTCCGACAAGTTGGAATGGCAGGTGACGGTGGAGAACTCCGGGGAGTCGGTGGAGACCAAGGTGATCGTGCGGGTCACCTTCGCCAGCGACGCATCTCCCGGAGATGCGCAGACGGTGGAGAAGGAGATCGCGTCCATCGCACCCGGCGAGCAGCAGTCGGTGACGCTCCCGGGTCCGAAGACGCCGACCTTCGGCGAGGCCTCGGTCCTGAAGGTTGAGGTGGTGCCGGTGCCGGGGGAGGAGAGGACCGAGAACAACCGGGCCGAGTACCCCGTCAAGATCGTCTTCTAGCGGCAGCCGCATGAGCGGGACCATCGGATATCTGGGTCCCCCGGGTACGTTCTCGGAGGAGGCCCTCATCGCCTGGATCGGAGCCGACCAGGCAGCATGCGAGCGTGCGTACCCCAGCATCGAGGACTGCTTCGACGCGGTCGCCTCGGGCGAGGTGCATGAGGCGCTGGTGCCCATCGAGAACGCGATCGAGGGGGGAGTGAGCCAGACCCTCGACCAGCTGATCGCGCACGGGGGAGGCATCGTCATCCGTGGCGAGGTGATCCACCCCATCCACCACCACCTCATCGGGGCGCCGGGGTCGCGCCCGGATGGCGTCACGCGCGTCATCAGCCACCCGCACGCCACTGCGCAGTGTGCCCGGTGGCTGCGCGCTGAGCTTGCGGGTGTGCCGGTGGAGCCCGCGCTGTCCACCGCCGACGCCGTGCGTACCGCAGTCGGCGGGGCGTCCGGAGCCGCGGCGGTTGGCAACCGGCGCGCCGCGGAGATCTACGGCGGCGAGATCCTGGCCGAGGACATCATGGACGCTGCGGACAACCGCACGCGCTTCGCGGTCATCGGCAGCGAGGAGATCGTGTCCACTGCCGCCGGCCCCTGGACCACGTCCATCATCTGCGGCATCGCCCGCGACCGCCCGGGGGCGCTCCTGTCGATCCTGCAGGAGTTCGCCCTCAGGGCCATCAACCTGACGCGCCTTGAGAGCCGCCCGGCGCGCACCGGCCTGGGGCGGTACGTCTTCTTCATCGACGCGGAGGGCAACCGGAACCGCGACCTGCCGCTGCAGGCGGCCCTCGCCGCCATCGAGGACGGCGGTATCGCGCACGTGACCTCGCTGGGGTCGTACCCGGCGTCCGCCCCGCCTCGAGAGTGACGCCCCGGGCCTGACCCCCACCCCCTCTGGGTAACATGCCCGCAGCGAGGGGGTGATTCCGCAGCACGTACTCGTTCTCAATGCGTCCTACGAGCCCATCAACGTGTGCTCGATCCGGCGTGCCGTCGTGCTCCTGCTCAAGGAGAAGGCCGAGATCCTCGAGCATGGCCCGCGCGCCATTCGCGGCGTCACGCGCGATTTCCCCTCCCCGCACGTGATCCGTCTGGTGCACCGCGTGAGGGTGCCGCGCTACGAGGCCCGGCGCATGAGCCGGCGCGCCCTGTTCGCCCGCGACGGGCACGAGTGCCAGTACTGCGGCAGCAGGTCCAGGCTGACCGTGGACCATGTGGTGCCGCGGAGCCGGGGTGGTGACTCGTCCTGGATGAATGTGGTCACGTCGTGCGCGCCGTGCAACGCCCGCAAGGGTGATGCCCTGTGCGACGAGGTTCACATGTACCCGCGGGTCACGCCGCACACGCCCCACCCCGGCGTATTCATTGACGTCGCCATGGCCAGACGCCCGGCGGCCTGGTCGCCCTACCTGATCGCGGCCTGACGGGGGCGGGCGACCCGGCCCCCGTCAGGCCGCGATCAGGTCAGAACCTGATGGTGAACGAGACGCCCGTCCGGTTCGCGCCGTGCGCCAGCGGTGCGCCCAGGGACTGCAGCGTCACATTCGCGACGGCGCCCGCAGGGGGCGTCAGGCTCAGATAGGTCTGGGCGCAGGCCCGGAGGTCCACGGTGAACGACAGCACGCTCGTCGGATTGAGCGGCCGATCGGTGAGCGTCGCATCGGTGGCCGGGGCGATCCGCGAGAACGGGTTCTGGGGGTCGGTGGAGGCCGGCGTGTTGGTGAGGCCTGATCCGGATCCGAGCGTCACCGGGCACCCGGCCTCGGTGCTGGGTCGCTGCTCCTGGCTGTTCGGGGTCGCGAAGTACGAATCGAGTGTCAGGCCGTAGTGCAGGCCGCCCACGTCGAGGAACTGACCGCTCTCCCCCGGCAGGGCCAGGCGCTGCGGGCGGAGGAAGGTGAGCCCGAGCGTCCCGCTGGGCGAGATCTGGAACCCGTTGGAGTTGTTGGTCCCCGTCCCCGTCGTGGAGTACGGGTATTGGAGCGCGGTGGTCGCTGCTCCGGTGATCGACGTGATCGCGGGGGTGGTGACGAAGTACGGGCTGATACCGATGGGCTTCGTGCTGACCGCACCGGCCGCCGTGCGATAGGTGAGGTTGAGCACGGTGTCGGCGTTCACCTGGGTGAGTGTGTCCGGTGAGTTGGGCCGGATGAAGGCCGCCCACCCCTCGGATCCGACGGGGGCACCGTTCTGGGGCGACTTCATGAAACCGTTGCTGGGGGCCGGCGTGGCAGAGGGCTGGCACGGGGTGCCCTGAGCGGTGCAGGTGGAGCCGAAGAACGTGAACCACGGCACCGAGCCGAACGCCGCCGTGCCCGGCAGTGGCTGCGGGTACTCGGAGAAGCCCGAGAGCGTGGCGGTGGGGCTGCCAGGGGCGCACCACGCCGCAGCGGGCGCGCAGTCGACCCACATCCCAGCCAGCGGCGTTGGGACGCCCTGCCCCAGGATGTCTGAGGTGCCGTAGTAGAAGGTGAGAATGAGGCCCGTGGGGCTGGTGAGGCTGTTCGTGCCGAGGAACTCGTTGATCTGGGCCGGCGTGGCCCCGATGTTGGCGTTCAGCGTGTCTGCGAGGCGCGGGACCACCGAGCTGTAGGTGAGCAGTTTGGCCGTGGTTGTTACCGACGCGGCGTCGGTCATGTCGATCGTGAGGTTGCCGTTGTCGTCCACGTCGAGCGGGTTCGGCACGCCGTCGCGGTCGCAGTCACCGCCCGCGCCGCCGCCGCACGGGTTGGTGGCGTCGGTGCCACCACCCCCACCGGTGCCACCACCACCGTCGCCACCGGTTCCACCACCCCCACCACCGGTTCCACCACCACCACCACCACCGCCGCCACCGCCACCCTGCTGCATCTCGCGCGACATCTCCTTGGACGAGGACGCGGATTTCACAAGGCCGAGCCGACCGGCGCCGATGGGCCTCCCGGTCGCCGCATTCACCTTGATCGAGCCCGCCGTGGCGTAGGCAGTCGCCTTCAGGCCCGACGCAAGGGCGAAGCCGCTCTTCCGGGTGACCGTCCCAAGGGCCGCCGTTTTGGTGGTGATGCGCACGTACCCGGTGCCCTTCTTCCGTGCCAGCACCACGGGTCCGGCGTAGTCACCGGCTGGCGTGATGAGGTGCAGGGTCGCGGTCTTCGCGCGTGCCGCGGGCACCTTGAGCGAGAAGCGGCCGTTGGCTGCGACTTTTGCGGTCGTGGCGGTGCCATCCAGGCCGAGGGCCATGATGGACATGCCCTTCCCGCCCTTGATGGTGCCCGTGACGGTTGCCCCGTGCGCGGCAACGGGGACGGTGAGGGCCGCGGCGATGGCGGCGGCGGTCCAGCGGAGGGAGGCCATGGCGACTCCTGGAACGAGGACGGATTCAGGAGATTCCGCTCCCTGTCAGGTCATTCGTCAAGCCCGGCTGGCACAACGGCCCCGCCGGACCCCTATTCGATGACTAACGGGGTGCGGTGGCGCGCGACGGTTCCGCCCGGTCCGGTCACCTGAACGGTCATTGAGTACACACCGGCCGCCGGAGTACGCCGCCCGACGCGCCCATTCCACTGCACGGCGTGGGCGCCGCTGAGGATGCGGACCGGGACGCTGGTGAGCGTGCGCGTGCCCTTCCGGATGGTCACCACGCCGGGGCCGCTCACCGTTGACACATAGTCTGCGCGGACACGTCTTCCGCGGGTCGCGCGAAGCAGCGTCGCGCGCAGCAGGATGGCGGCAGTCGCATCCCGGCTTTGGGCGCCGGTCGGCCCGGTCGCCCCGGCCGGACCGGTGGCGCCCGGGACCCCGGGCGCCATGCCCAGCAGCGACGTGGGCTCCCCGGCCACCGTGTTGCCGAACACCTGGGAGTCGGCGAACAGGTTGATCACCCCCCCACCGGCAGCGTTGAGCCCGAGTGCGTTTCCGAAGATCTTCGTTCCCTGCAGCCACGCCGTGGCCCCGGCCCCGGCCTGTACTGCCGTCTGCGTGCCGGTGATCACCGTATTCCGGATGGCGACCTTGGCGGTCCGGCCGGCTGCAGGAACGATGGCGATGCCCGTGCCGAGGTTGTTCCGGATGTCAACTCCGTTGATCGTCACGGTCGTATTGGCCGCGGTCGGTTCGATGCTGATCGCGGTCGTGGCGGTGCCCGTGAACGTGCAGTCCTCGATGACGACCGACCCGGCCTGGATGATCCTCACGCCCGTGAGGGCACCGGTGGTGCCGACGAAGTCGATGCCGCGAATGATCACGGTGTCGGAGGCCCCGGCGTTCACCTGCACCCCCGCGCCGGAGGAGTAGAGCACGCCGCCGCGGACGAACGAGAGGTCGATGGTCATCGCCTTGGTCACAGTGACCTGACCAAAACCAGCCGGGTCCAGTGCGCGGATTTCCCCCCCCGCCTCCGTCTTGGAAAAGGCGCCAGGGATGGTCTTGCATAAGGCGGTGATGGTGCAGGGATTGGCGTCGTCCCCCTCGCCCGAGATCCACGTCTGGGTGAGCAGGGCGTCGGCGGCCCCGGCGGCGGTCAGCGTGGCCAGAGCGGTGGCCATGCCGACGAGGCCGATGCGGAGTCTGCTGCGCCGCTGGACGTTCCTCGTGCCCGGGACGCCATCGCCGGGGACCGATCCGACGGGGTGGGTAACCATGTGAGGGTAGCCGTCGCATCCGGGTGGGTGCGGACCCGCCACGTGGGAGGCGGGTGATGTCTCACCCGCCGGGGGTGCCATTTCGGTTGTGCGCGCGATGATCACCGGGACGCCCTAGCCGATGACCAGTGGGGTGCGGTGACGGGCGACGGTTCCGCCGGGTCCGGTCACCTGAACGGTGAGGGAGTACACCCCCGTGGGCGCGGGGCGGTGCCCGATGCGCCCGTTCCAGCGTACCGAGTGGGCACCGCGCTGGATGCGGACCCCGTAGCGGGTGACAACCCGGTTCTGCCGCCGGATGGTCACTACGCCGGGTCCCGCGACGGTGGCGACGTACTCCGCGCGGATGCCGGTGCCGCGGGTTGCGCGCAGACTCTTCGGGCGCAGCAGGATGGAGGTGGTCCCGTTTGCACCGGTTGCTCCTGTCGCCCCGGCCGGACCGGTGGCGCCGGGGGTCCCGGGCGGCAGGTCGAGGACCGACGTGGGCTCCCCGTCCACCGCGTTCCCGAACACCCGGGTGTCGGTGAACAGGTTGATGACCCCCCCGTTTACGGCGTTGAGCCCGAGCGCGTTGCCGAAGATCATCGATCCCTCCAGCCATGCCGTGGCCCCGGCCCCGGCCTGCACGGCCGTCTGTGTGCCGGTGATCACGACGTTGCTGATGCCGACCCTGGCTGCGTGCCCGGTGCCCGGGATGACGGCGATGCCGTTCCCCGTGCCGAGTCCATTCCGGATGTCAACGCCGTTGATCGTCACGGTTGTATCGGCTGCGGTCGGTTCGATGCTGATCGCGGCCGTGGCACTGCCCGTGAACGTGCAGTCCTCGATCACGACCGACCCGGCCTGGATGATCTTCACCCCCTTGACTCCGTTGATGCCGTGGAAGTGAATGCCGCGCAGGATCACCATGTCGGAGACCCCGGCGTTCACCGTCACCCCCGTGACCGCGTCGTAGAGCACGCTGCCCCGGCCGAAGGAGAGGTCGATATCAATGGCCTTCGCCACCGTGACCACACCGAACTGACCGGGGGTAATGGCGTTGATCTCCCCCTTCGCAGCCGTTACGGAGATGGCGCGGGCCAGCGTCCGGCAGGGTGCGGTGCGCGAGCACGGGTTCGCGTCATCACCGACACCAAAAGCGGCCGACACCCACGTACGGGTGGCCTGGGCATCGGCGGTCCCGGGTGCGGCGAGCCCGGTGAGGACGACGACCATGCCGAGGAGAGCCGTAAAGGCTCTACCACCATGCGCAGTGGTCGGACTGTCCACGGGTTACGTCCTTGTGCTCGGGGAGAATCGCCCTCCTGATAGTAACGCATCACCGGGAACCCCCCGTACGCAGACGTTCCGCCCGACCCCCCCAACCCCGGTGCCAGGCACGTAACCGAACTCCGTTCTGCCCCCAACCCCGGTGCCAGGCACGTAACCGAACTCCGTTCGGTTACGTGCCTGGCACCGGGGGTGGGGGGGTCGCCT
>CAMAVU010000051.1 GCA_945861935.1 Bifidobacterium breve
GAGCAGCCGAGTTCACGCGCAAGCGCCCCGCCGGACACCCGCTCGCCGGCACGCGCGGCGAGCGCCGCGAGGATCTTCTCGCGGCGCACCACCACATCGTCACCATCCGGCCGCGCCATGGCGACAGGCTATCCGGCTACTGCAACGTGAGCGGTATGGTCGACGTGCTCACGTTGTTGCCCGCGGCGTCCCACGCGAACACACCGATGTTCAGGCTGGTCACCGGGGCAGCGGCAGGCACCCTGCCGGCGCCGTTCGTACACGCAGTCAGATCCACCGTGAACGAGATGACCCGCCCAGGACCCGGCAAGGCGTCCGGGGCGCTGTCCGCCACCCCATAGGGCATCGGGTAGGCCACGGTGTCACCCGTCCGCGACAGCGTTGCCGAGAGCCCGCTGTATGCCGACGCCGGGCAGTACACAGGCCTCCCGGGCGTGGATGCGGGGGGCTCCTGAATGATCACCCCGTACTTCAGGGTCCCCATGCTGATGGCCGTGCCCGTCTCGGCACCGGGCACCGGCGTGCGGAGCGGCCGCTGCAGCGTCATGGTCACTGCCGTGCGAGTCACGGAGATAGAGGGCGGGCGGTTGTCACCCAGAGGCGTGGCCCCCATCTGGATCAGCACCGGCGGGGCCTGGAAGTACGGGCCCAGTGTGAGCGCTGCCGTCTTTGTTCCCAGAATGAAGCGGAAGACGCTGCCCACGGCGAGACCCGTCGTGGGCTGGTTGGGCAGGAGGCCGATGTCCCAGTCGGCCCCGCCGAGACGGTGCCCCACCACATGGAAGCCTGCGGCATCCACCGGCCACGGCGTGCCCAGCGGGTAGCCATAGCCACTGCTCTGCAGCGTGGCAGTCGCGCACCACGGGACGCCCTGACAGTCCACCGACACCGACGGCAGGGTGGTGGCTCCGCTGCCGGCGACACCGAAGTTGACGGTGAGGAACTGCTGGACGTTGGTGTCGAATGCCGCGGCGTTCGACGATGTGGCCTGCGCATAGGGCACGAAGAGGCTCGAGAACAGAAATGGGTGGAACCTGCTCGCGAGTGCACCCGTGGTCGCGGCGTCCTGCGCGTTCAGGACTCCGTTGCCGTTCACGTCCACGTCGAAGGCGTTGGCGATCCCGTCCCTATCCGGGTCGCCGCCCTGCGACACATCGGTGCTGGTGGTCGGCGAATCCACCATGCCCAGTTCGCCGGCGCCCAGCGGACGGCCGTTCGGCCGGAGCGGGACACCCGTGGAGGTGTCCACCGACCCTGTGGGCACGGTGGCCGAGGGGGAACCAGCACCGCCCGATACCGTGATGTTCCCCAGCACCAGATTGCCCACCGACCCGCTCAGGCCCTCGTATCCGATTCCGCCGGCCTGATTCTCCGATGTCCCCGAGCCTTTCCTCGCCTTCCTGGCGAGCACGATCGGCCCCACGTACATGCCATTCGCCCTCACGATGTGAAGGCTGGCGCCCTTCTTCGTGAAGGAGGAGGGCAGCGTGATCCGGAACGTGCCGGCCTTGGCCTTCACGGAGATCGCACCGCTGGCCACCCCTAACGCCACCACGCGGGCGTTCGCCAGCGATGCACCCTTGATCTTGCCGGAGATGGTGGTGGACTTGCCGGCCGCAACCCCGGCGCCCGCACCCGCCGCGATGCCCGCCACGAGGACCGATGCGAGGGCGATTCGCGGGGCAGAGCCCATGCCCTTATGGTACCACCGTATGAACCATCCCCCCGACGCGCCCGGCAGGACTCGAACCTGCGCGCTTCCGATTAGAAGTCGGGTGCTCTATCCATCTGAGCTACGGGCGCCCGCCCGGGAGCGTAGTCCGCGACCGCGGCACGCCCCTGCGCTCACCCCACCGGGGCCCGCATGGTCACGGCCGTGACGACGAGGCGACGCTTGACGGGGAGCACCCGCGCCGTCACGCGAACGATGCGCCCTGCTGCCAGTGCGTCACGCACCAGCGATCCGCAAAGGACCGTGCGGGGGGGCGAGGTGCCCGTTGCCGTGCAGCGAGCACGAGCCGTGCGGATGCGCAGACCCTTCGTCGTGAGGTGGGTCCTCAGGTACTGGCGCACGGGGACCGCTGCGCCACCACTCACCGTCCCGACACGCCGCGCGATGAGCACGCCGGAGGGAGCGCGGGTCACCCGCACGCGGAACGTCACGGGCTTCTGGCCCAGCATCGTCCGCAGGGCGCGAGCGGCCGGGGTGGCGGCGAAGGCGTTGAACGACCGCGCTCCTGGTCGGGCCGCGGTCCAATCCACCGCCTCCTCCTCCGGCTCCGCAAACCGCAGATCGAGGTCGGTGTCGGACCAGACCACATCATCGGGGGACGCCTCCGGATCATCCCACCCGTCGGATCCCCAGTCCTCCTCCGGCGCATCCTGGTCTCCGTCGTCAACGGGGGGCGGCGGGTTGTCCTCGCCGGTCGCAGGGGCTGCGCTGATGAAGACAACGCCCGACAGGGCCGCGTTCGCACCGGAACCGGAGAGCGCCAGGACCTCGCAGGCGAGGGCCAGGCCCACCGAACTCGCCGGGAGGAGCAGGGTGGCGCGGGCGGCACCGGGAATCAGCAGTCCCGCGCGCCGCCAGCGGAAGGTGTAGCCCTGGGCGCCGCTCCACCGGCCGACGCCGCATGTGGCGCTCTGGCCGACCTGCGCACCCGAGAGCGTGACAGGACTGAGCGGCATGGGGCTGCTCGCCACGACGTCGGCACGGACCGTCGACGACATGTCACTCAGCACCGTCCCGGCCTTATCACCCGTACTCGGAGCGCCCTGAGTCGTTCTGTACGCGATGCACCGGATGCTCTTGCCCAGATCGGCGACCTGCACCGTCTGGCGCTGCTTCGTCCCCGAGGTGATTCCGGCGACCTCCCACACGAACGAGAGGGCCGACGTCGGCACGGTGACGTTCCATACGCCCGGGTCGCAGTACAGGACCGACCCGGGTCGGGCGCTGCCGATCACCACGGGCGGGGCCACCCGGTTCGGCAGCAGGATGACCGGCACGACCGGGGGCACGACGGGAGGGCGTGTGATCACGATCGTGGCAGGCGCGAACGTCGTCGCCGTCAGACCTGCTGCGGCAGGTGCACCATCGACTCCGGTCCCGGAGCCCAACGCGATCAGGGCCGAGACCCCGATCGCCACCCCGAGCGACGTTCTCAGGAGGTCCCCCGGTGGGACCCCCACACGAAATCGGGGTGCTGCTGCGAGGACCTGACCGCCGGGGTCGACTTGCCCTGGGGAACCTGCAGCGTCTGGGCGAGCGGCTGGCAGAGAGCCGGGTCGGGTTCCCCGCCGAGGCACGCCCACACGCGGTACTGGCCGGGTGCAAGGCGCTTCGGGATACGCACCAATCCGCCGGCATCCGACGAGACGAAGGTCCACCGGCCGCTCACGCGCGGGGCGGGGGGCTTGGTAACCTGCGGGATCGGGATCGGCAGCCTGCCGATCGGGATCGCCTCGGGACCGAGCTGCTTGCCGTAGGAGAGGAAGACGTAGATGGGCGTGCGCACGGCCTTGCCACCCGTGATGGCCCCGGAGATTGTGAACCGCACGGCCGCGCCTGCGCGCAACTGGCTGGCCACATCCGCCATGCGGAACTCGGTGATCTTCGGCTTGCTCACGGAGATGAGGAAGCCGACGTTGAGGGTCACGGAGAACGCGCTGGAGGCGCGGCAGTTGTTGGTGTCGCTCACCTCATCGGTGGGATCGCCGTCGTCCGCGCATGCGATGAGGTAGTACGACCCCCATGCGTACCCCGGGAGCGACACCGCAGTCGTGCCCGCGCTCTGGGCCCCGGCCGCGAGGGACCCGACCGCGCGCTCACCGACGCGGGTGTCGGAGGAGCCCACGCTGTTATTACGGGAGAGGTAAAACGCGGTCTCCGAGGCCGGCATCGTCCAGCCACCGATGTTCTGGGTGGTGTCGGCGGCGCTCACCGACCCGCCACCCTTGAGGCCGGAGGGGATCGTCAGGCTCAGCGACGGGACGATCAGATCGGGGCATCCGTCGCCCTCCCGGCCGAACCAGGCCGACTCGCCCACGGTGTTGGCATTCGCGGTGCCACCGCTCATGTACGCGTAGGCGGCGAGGAAGGTCTGCGAGCACCCACGCATCGGCTGGATCCCGAAGTAGTCGCCCCACCGGTTGCCCGCCGGCCCATTCGTGCCGACACGCACCGTGGCGTTCGGGAGCGGATTCCAGTTGGGGGTGATCGAGTCGATCAGGAAGGCCTGGGTCTGGGTGTTCTGCGTACCGCCCAGCACCTGGACGGTCCCGCCCTTGTCCCCACGTGAGTTGACGGTCACTGTCGGGAGCGCCCATGCGTAGTTCGAGTTCCAGATGGTGGTGCCGCCCGTGAGGGTGAGGTCGGATGTCCGGAAACGCGCGACGCGTGTGCTGGGGAAGGGCAGCCCGGCGCTGGTGTTGATGTCCTGGGTCCACAGGAGCCCCACCTCGCTGCCGCTGCGGTAGCCCGCGTTGATGTCGCCCAGAAACCGCCCGCACGGGTTGGTGCCGTCCGGCGCGGTGCATGTCGCGTCCGCCGCGTCGGTTGTCAAGTTCGACGAGCTGTTGAACGACGCGACATCGCGGTCCACGGTGCTGAGCGTGTTCGAGGAGTCGGCCACCGAAAACAGCCTCAGGGTGTTGCTGTCGGCGATCGCGCCCATATACATCGTGCTGCCCGCACCCTCGACGGAGCGCACGTGGTACTCGGACCGGCTCCAGCGGGTGGCGCGCGCATCCACACAGTCCTCAAGGTCGTCGAGGTTGAGACGGATGACCTGACTGCCCTGGAACGCGGCGGGGTTCGATGTGTCGAAGACGTTCGACGTGATGTACAGCCAGTCCTCAGACGCCGCCAGGATCTCGAAGTCGAACCAGCGGTTCGCCCCGTACCCCGCCCAACTCGGGGCGATGGTCCACGAGCAGTAGGACAGCGACCCGACGTCGGAGCGACCGTTGAACCTGAGGATGCGAATGGCGTTATTCCCGTTCGCATCTCTGGAGTACTGCAGGTTCCACAGCACCATGTTGAAGCCATCGCGCGGCACCGAGATCGTCACCTGATCGCAGCAGAAGCCTCCGGCACGGGTGCCGATGTCCACCGCCGGATCGATGTAGCTCCAGGTGATGCCACCGTTCTCGGACCACGCCGTGTACCAGTTGCCGGTGAAGAAGAGGGCGTTGCGATCGTTGGACACAGTCGGCTCGTTGGTGCTGCTCGTGCTGACCGTCCCCCCACTCGACACGACCGCGCTGCCGGTGAGCACGGGGGTCCGGCGAAAGACGCGGAAGTCGGATGCCGCCGTCGTGCGCGCATGAGCCCACTGCGCGCCGCGCACGACGGGTCCGCCGCCGACGGATCCGGGGGGCCGCCCGGCCACTCCGCCGCCGCCGACCGTCGGCGCGCCCACCACCGGGGGAGTCGGGTCAGCGGGCGTGACGTCCTGGGGTACCGAAGTGGGAAGGCCCGTGTCGTAGGGGCCTGCCGGTGGCCCGTCAACGGGGACATCCGGATTGGCCTTCTTGAGGCGTGTGTCGAGTCCGCGGAGGAATGCCTCAGACGGGGAGGGCGGTGTCGCCCGCAGCTTCACGCGCCCCACCTCGACGGCGATCACCCCCCGCAGCCCGGTCTGGGTCGTGGGCTGGACTTGCGTCGCGCGGCGCGCATCGGTGCCGGGGGCACCGAGCGCCCCCGTGGCGGGCACAAGGGCCGCGGCCGCCACAGCGGCGAGGATGAGGGGGGTCAGGCGATGACGGACGATCATGGGGCGTGACTCTCCTCTGGCTGCATGGGGGACGGCCTCTGAGTGAACGGTATACCCATTGCGTTGCAAATGCCGCATCCCGCAAGATCCGTATGCCTACCGAGGGCCGAGGCCCCGACGCGGGTCACCGTGCGGCTGACCGCGCCTCCCATGGGCTAGGACCTGACCGCCGGGGTCGACTTGCCCTGGGGAACCTGCAGCGTCTGGGCGAGCGGCTGGCAGAGAGCCGGGTCGGGTTCCCCGCCGAGGCACGCCCACACGCGGTACTGGCCGGGTGCAAGGCGCTTCGGGATACGCACCAACCCGCCGGCATCCGACGAGACGAAGGTCCACCGGCCGCTCACGCGCGGGGCGGGGGGCTTGGTGACCTGCGGGACCGGGATCGGCAGCCTGCCGATCCGGATCGCCTCGGGACCGAGCTGCTTGCCGTAGGAGAGGAAGACGTAGATGGGCGTGCGCACGGCCTTGCCACCCGTGATGGCCCCGGAGATCGTGAACCGCACGGCCGCGCCCGCGCGCAACTGGCTGGCCACATCCGCCTTACGGAACTCGGTGATCTTCGGCTTGCTCACGGAGATGAGGAAGCCGAGGTTGAGGGTCACGGAGAACGCGCTGGATGCGCGGCAGTTGTTGGTGTCGCTCACCTCATCGGTGGGATCGCCGTCGTCCGCGCATGCGATGAGGTAGTACGACCCCCATGCGTACCCGGGCAGCGACACCGCGGTCGTGCCCGCGCTCTGGGCCCCGGCCGCGAGCGACCCGACCGCGCGCTCGGCGAGGCGGGTGTCGGAGGAGCCCACGCTGGCATTACGGGAGAGGTAAAACGCGGTCTCCGACGCCGGCATCGTCCAGCCACCGATGTTCTGCGTGGTGTCGGCGGCGCTCACCGACCCGCCGCCCTTGAGCCCGGAGGGGATCGTCAGGCTCAGCGACGGGACGATCAGATCGGGACATCCGTCGCCCTCCCGGCCGAACCAGGCCGACTCGCCCACGGCATTGGCGTTCGCGGTGCCACCGCTCAGGTACGCATACGCGGCGAGGAAGGTCTGCGAGCACCCCCGCATTGGCTGGATCCCAAAGTAGTCGCCCCACCGGTTGCCCGCCGGCCCGTTCGTGCCGACGCGCACCGTGGCGTTCGGGAGCGGATCCCAGTTGGGGGTAACCGAGTCGATCAGGAAGGCCTGGGTCTGGGTGGTCCGCGTACCGCCCACCACCTGAACGGTTCCGCCCTTGTCCCCGCGCGAGTTGACGGCCACGGCCGACTCAATCCATGCGTAGCTCGGGTTCCAGACGGTGGTGCCGCCTGTCTGGGTGAGGTCGGATGTCCGGAAACGCGCGAGGCGCGTGCTGGGGAAGGGGAGCCCGGCACTGGCATTGGCACCCTGAGTCCACAGGATCCCTACCTCGCTGCCGCTGCGGTAGGCCGCGTTGGTGTCGCTTGCGATCCGCCCGCACGGGTTGGTGCCGTCCGGCGCGGTGCATGTCGCGCCCACCGGGGAGTTGAAGGACGAAACGTCGCGGTCCACGGTGCTGAGCGTGCTCGAGGAGTCGCCAACCGAGAACAGCCTGAGGGTGTTGGTGTCGACGATCGAGCCCATGTACATCGTGCTGCCGGCGCCCTGGACGGGTCGCACGTGGTACTCGGACCGGCTCCAGCGGGTGGCGCGTGCGTCCACGCAGTCCTCAAGGTCATCGAGGTTGAGGCGGATAACCTGACTGCCCTGGAGCACGGCCGGGTTCGACGTATTGAACACGTTGGTCGTGATGTACAGCCAGTCTTCGGAGGCCCCCAGGATCTCGTAGTCGAACCAGCGGTTCGCCCCGTACCCTGCCCAACTCGGGGCGATGGTCCACGAGCAGTACGACAGCGACCCGACGTCGGAGCGGCCGCTGAATCTGAGGATGCGGATGGCGTTGTTCCCGGTGTCGGCGGCGATGGAGTACTGCAGGTTCCACAGCACCATGTTGTAGCCATCGCGTGGCACCGAGACCGTCACCTGATCGCAGCAGAACCCCCCGGCGCGGGTGCCGATGTCCACGGACGGATCGATGTAACTCCAGGTGATGCCACCGTTCTCGGACCACGCCGTGTACCAGTTGCCGGTGAAGAAGAGGGCGTTGCGATCGTTGGACACGGTCGGCTCGTTAGAGGTGCCGCTCGTGCTGACCGTGCCCCCTCCCGGCGTGACCCCGCTACCACTGATGACCGTGCTCCGACGGAAGACGCGGAAGTCTGAGGTCGCGGTCGCGGTCGCGTTGGACCACTGGGCGCCGCGGACGACGGGCCCGCCGCCTACGGATCCGGGGGGCCGCCCGGCCGCTGCGCCGCCGCCGACCGTCGGTGCGTCCACCACCGGGGGAGTCGGGTCAGGGGGCGTGACGTCCTGGGGAATCGAGGTGGGAAGGCCCGTGTCGTAGGGGCCTGCCGGGGGCCCGTCAACGGGGACGATCGGGTTGGCCTTCTGCAGGCGCGTGTCGAGCCCTCGGAGGAATGCCTCGGATGGGGACGGCGGTGTGGCCCGCAACCTCACGCGCCCCACCTCCACGGCGATCACCCCCCGCAGCCCGGTCTGGGTGGCGGGCTGGACCTGAGACGCGCGTTGTGCGCCGGTGCCGGGGACCGCGAGCGCGCCGGTGGCGGGCACAAGGGCCGCGGCCGCGACAGCGGTGAGCACGAGGGGGATGAGGAAACGACGGGCGCTCATGGGGTGTGGCTCTCCTCTCACTACACGGGGGAAGGCTTCGGAGGCAACGGTATACCCATCGTGGTGCGTGTGCCCCGTCGCGGATAATCCGCATGCCTGCGTAGGGCCGCCTCAACAGAACGGGCCCCGCCACCCGGAGGTGGCGGGGCCCGTTCGGACCATCATGACGAGCGGACGCTACGCCAGATACTTGCTGGTGTCGATGCCGTGCTCCTTCATCAACTTCTCGAAGGTCTCGACCATCTCCTCCGGGTAGTCGGGAAGGTCTCCCGCGGCCAGCACCGCTTCGGCGCGAGCCTTGATGTTGGGGCCGAAGTCCCAGTCATCGTCGTTGAGCAGGCGCCTGATGTCCTTCTCGGGCCACGAGACGACCCCTGAGTCGCGGCTGAACTGCGCGGCGAGCGCGTCGAGCTCCTCGAAGCGACCCGAGTTGGGCGCCTGCTCCTGAATGAGGCCCTTGACCTTCAGGGCGTCCTCCAGACCATCGGCCATCTGACGCGGGTTACCCTGCGTCTGGTTCGAGAACAGCTTGTCGAACTTCAGACGGACCCGCTGCCCGCCGGCCGCCATGTCCTCAAGGGGGTAGCCGACGGCGTGGCCCCACGTGAAGCGGTAGTTCGGCGGAAGGTCGAAGGCCTTGTTGATTCCGCCCGGCTTGCGCCCGAACGCAATGAGGATCGAGCCGACCCCGAGGGCCTGGCCAGCGATGATCGAGGCTCCGACGTGCTGGCCGGTCTCAAAGCGCAGCATGGGCTCGGTGAGCGTGGTCGGGAAGCTCATCAGGCGCGGAACCGTCTGCGTCATGGTGAACTCGTAGTTCCAGCCGTGGTACTTGGTCAGGGCCCCCGACAGTGCAAGGGTCGAGAGGCCGTCGTTCGCGCGGCCGTACCAGGCGTTCAGGTTGGTGAGCCAGAAGATGAGGTGCGAGGACTGGTTGATGATCTGCACGTTGAAGCCGGAGACGCACTCCTCGATCTCGTCCCAGAGGTCGGAGTCCTTGGTGACGACGATGGCCTCGGTGCAGTTGATGTTGCCCTGACACGACGAGAAGCGTGCCGCGTTGAGCATGGTGTCGATCTTCCAGTCCTCGACCGTCCTCGTGGGGTCGTAGTACCGGTAACTACGGCGACTGCCGATCGCCTCAAGCGTCGACATGTCGGGAATATCGGAGGCGTTCACGGCCATCGAAGAGAACTCCCTGGGTTGCGGGCGGTGGAAAGCGGTGCGCCGCAGTCGGCGCGTCGCTTGGCAATCTACACAGGCCGGGCCCACGTTGCATGGATTGCTAAGTCACGGAGTCATCCGTTCGCGGGGCACACGCCGCGCCCGCCTGTCTACCCTGCCCGCCATGCCGAAACTTCTGTTCGTCACCGTTCCCACAGATGAGGTCCTCAGCAAGGAGGGAACGGTCCGGTTCCCCGGTTCCGAGGCCGCCGTCCAGCAACTCACCGAGGCCGGTTGGGATGTCGAGACCATCGACCCGCTCTGGCCCGGCCCGCTCCAGCGGGTGGAGGAGGGCGGCATCGACGCCGTCCTCGTCGCGTGTTACAAGGCCATCCCCCGCTCACGTGATGCGGCGTCCACCCTCAGCCGTCTGCAGCCCGACGTGCCCATCTACACCGTCGGTGTGCTGCAGAAGGACGACGCCTTCCGCACGATGGCCCCGGCCGTCGGCGTGCTCCGCAACATCGGGGAACTC
>CAMAVU010000052.1 GCA_945861935.1 Bifidobacterium breve
CACCGCCGCGACGGGCGGGGCCGGGATCCCGCCGTCAGCGACGAAGACGGCACGTGGACGTTCGACGATCTCTCGCTCGCCATGCGGCGGGCGGCAGGGGCGCTCCGCGCCGCGGGACTCCGTCGCGGGCAACATGTCGCGGTGGTGCACCGCGACGGGCGCCGCTGGGTGCAGGCGGTCCTCGGCATCGCCGCGGCCGGGGGCGTCGTGATCCCGCTCGACCCGCTGATGGCGCCGGCGCTCCTGAGCGGGGTCCTGGACGACGCCTCCGCCGCCATGGTGGTGGCCGACGGGCACGTGCCCAGCGGGCCCTGGCGCGTCGTCACCCCGGACGCGCTCGACGGCGCGCAGCCTGCCCCCATCGCCGCCGTGCACCCCGACGATGTGGCGTACATCGTCTATTCCTCGGGCTCCACCGGCGCGCCGAAGGGCGCCATGCACGCCCACCGCGACATGCAGACCTCAGTGGACGGGTACAGCACGCATGTGCTGGGACTGGGTCCCGGCGATACCTGCCACGCCGTGTCGCGTGGCTTCACGTCGCTCGGGTTCGGCAACGGCTTCTTCCGGCCACTCGGCCGCGGCGCGCATGTGGTGGAGGCGCGTGCCATCCCGAACGTGCGCACGGTCCTGCGCACGTGCGCCCGCCACGGCGTGACCGTGCTGTCGGGCGTCCCCACCTTCTGGGCACAACTCGCCGAGTTCCTCGCACGGCATCCCGACCAGGAGGAGGCCATCGGGTCAGTGCGCTTGGGCGTGTCCTCCGGTGATGCGCTGCCTGCGCCGGTGCTCGCCCGCCTGCGCGAGGTCATCCCGGGACTCGACGTGATCGAGGGCTTCGGCTGTTCGGAGGCATCGAACATCGTTCTCTCCACCCGCCCCGGCGACAACCTGCCCGGCCGCCTCGGCCGGCCCGTTCCCGGTGCCGAGGTGTCCCTGCGCGACGAGCACGACGAGCCCGTGGAACCCGGGACGCCCGGGCGGCTCTGGATCCGCTCGGAGAGCAACACGTCCGGCTACTGGCGGCGCTCCGATCTGTCGCGCGGTCTCATCCACGGCGACTGGGTGCGCATGAGCGACATGCTCGTGGAGGAGGACGGCATCTACCGCCACGTGGGCCGCGCCGATGACCTGTTCAAGGTGGACGCCCGATTCGTCAGCCCGGTGCAGGTGGAGGGAGTCATCCTCGCCCACGGGGCCGTGGCCGAGGTCGCGGTGGTCGGTCGCCCCGACGAGCGGGGGCTCACGCAGGTGGTGGCGGTGATCGTGCCCCGCGAGGGCGGCGGCACGCGAGCGACAGAGGGCGAGATCCGCCGGAATGTCTCCCGCGCCCTCGGTGCCCACTGCACGCCCACGGTGATCGAGTGGCAGACCACGCTGCCGCGCCTGGCATCGGGCAAGGTCGCCCGCCGGATGCTGCGGGAGCCTTCCCGCGGCGAGTGACACCGTCGCCGTGAGGCCTGCCCGTCACATCCCTGCGAGCAACGCCCCCAGGTCGTCGGCCACGGCCACTGGGCGTGCCCCGCGCCAGGCATCGGCGTCCTCCCGGCTGGTCACGCCGGTCAGCACCAGGGCGGCGTCCAGACCCGCCGCGACCGCCCCGCTCACGTCGGAGTCGAGCCGGTCACCCACGGCCAGCACCGGTCCGTCCACTGCGAGCCGCTCGCGCGCGATGCGCCAGGCATCGGGCCCCGGCTTGCCGACCGCCACAGCCTCGGCGCCCGAGGCATACTCGACATAGGCCACGACCGCGCCCGTGCCGGGGATGACGCCGTCCGCGGTGGGGACCAGCCGGTCACGGCCGGTGGCGATCACCTTGGCACCGGCGTGCGCGGCGCGGACGGCCCAGGTGAGTTCGCGGTACGACAGGTCCGGGTGACCCGCGAGCACCACCACATCCGCATCGAGCACGCGCGACTCCCGCGAGACCACCTTCAGACCGGCCGCCTGCACGTGGCGCACCATCGCGTGGCTGCCCACCACCACCGCGGCACCGCCTGCGAAGCGCTCGGCGAGGTACTCCTGCATCACCACCCCGGAGGTCACCACCTCATGCGCCGATCCGCGCACGCCGTGGCTCCACAGTCGCTGGACAACCTCCTCCGGAGCCGAGCGCGGGTCGTTGGTGAGGAACACCAGCGGCTTGCCCGACGCCCGCCACCGGTCCACGGCCTCGGGCGCACCGGGCACGGCATCGGCACCGACCCACAGGCAGCCATCGAGGTCGAGGATGAGCCCCGCGTACTTCCCGGCGATTGCGGGCGAGACGGGCATGGCCCGATGCTACGCCTGCGCCTACGATGGGCGCATGGTTGCCTACCGGCACGTGGCTGTGGCCGTGGAGGACAGCCCCGGCTCGAGGAAGGCCCTGGCCGAGGCGAAACGCATGGCCGCTCTCACCGGTGCACGGCTGTCGGTGCTGCACGTCACCAGCCTCCCGATGCCACCGCCCTACATGGGCGAGGGCGGCGTGTTCCTGCCCGACCCGGAGGTGATCCGCGACGCCGCGCTCGCGTGGCTGCGCGCGGTGGTGGAGGGGGTCCCGGGTGCCGAGCCCCACGTGCTGCAGGGCCACCCACCCGAGGCCGTCTGCACATGGGCAGCCGGAAACGAGGTGGACCTGCTGATTGCCGGTGCGGAGCGGAGCCGCGTCGAGCGCCTCCTGCTCGGCAGCTTCGCCCTGCATCTGGCGCGGCACGCGCCCTGCGACATCCTGCTCGCCCGCCCCGGCACGGACTGACCAGGTTCCACGGGGACCGGGCCACGCCCGTCCCTGCGGGTAGGGTGCCCGCCCGTGATCTGGTATGAGGCCATCGTCTACGGAGTGGTTCAGGGGCTCACCGAGTTCCTGCCCATCTCCAGTTCGGGCCATCTGCTGCTCGTGCCCGCATTCCTCGGATGGCAGGACCCCGGGGCGCTGTTCACCGCCATCGTGCAGCTCGGGACGATGCTGGCCGTGGTCCTGTACTTCTGGCGTGATCTCGTGAGCGTGGGGTCCACGTGGGTCCGCTCGTGGGGCGACCCGGCGCTCCGGTCGGACCTCAACGCCCGGATGGGCTGGTACCTGATCATCGGTACGGTCCCGATCGTGGTCCTCGGGTTCATCTTCCGGGACCAGGTCGAGACCGCAGCACGCAGCCTCTATGTCGTGGGCACCACCCTGATCGTCTTCGGCGTCATTCTGGGCGTCATCGACTGGTTCAGCCGCCGGACGCGCCCCGTCGGGTCGGTGGGACGGAACGACGCCATCGCGATGGGGCTCGCCCAGGCGCTGGCCCTCATCCCCGGGGTATCGCGCTCGGGCGCCACGATCAGCGCGGGCCTGCTCATGGGCCTCGACCGCGAGGCCGCAGCGCGCTTCTCGTTCCTGCTCTCCATCCCCGCAATCGTGCTGTCGGGCCTGTACGGCCTGTACGGCCTGTACGGCGAGGCGGGTGCATCTGGCGGCGGAGTCGGGACCGGTGCCCTCGTCATCGCCACCATCACGGCGTTCATCGTGGGCTATGCGTCCATCGCCTTCCTGCTGCGCTGGCTCACACGCCACTCGCTGCAGGTCTTCGTGATCTACCGCGTCGCCCTCGGGATCATTGTCCTCTCCCTCGCCTCCGGCGGACTCATCTCCTGATCCGCGCCGCACTGCGGCGCTAGTCTGTGCGGTCGTGTTCGGAGCACACCATGACAGCACGCTGGCCAAGGCCAAGCGCAAGGCCGCCCAAGACGCACGGGAGAAGGAGCAGCGCCGCTACGACATGATCGAGGCGCTGCGCCGGGCGAAGGAGGCCGCCGCCGACCCCGCCGAGCAGGCGCGACGCGAACGCGCCAAGCGGCACAGCGACGTCCTGGAGCGCTGGCCAGCCAACTGGTAGGACCGGGGTAGGGGTATCGCGCCCCGGGGCGCGATACCATGCAGGGTGGATTCACGCCGGATCCGGATCCCACCGGGGACCGGCCTTGGCGCCGCACATGGGCGCCCGCCGCCCGGTGGCGCGATCAGATGGCACGAGGAGAATGCATGTTCAAGGTTGGGGACAAGGTCGTCTATCCGCACCACGGCGCAGGCACGGTTCTGGCCAAGGCGTTCCACGAGATCCGCGGCGAACGCCGCGAGTACCTGACGATCGAGATCCTGCAGCCGCATATGACCGTCATGGTCCCGTGCGCGAATGCCGCGAACGCCGGCCTGCGCCCCGTCATCAACGAGCGCGCGGTGAACGAGGTGCTTGCCGTCCTCGCCGCCGAGGGCAGCGAGATGCCCGCGCAGTGGAACCAGCGCTTCAAGCGCAACCAGGAGAAGCTGCGAAGCGGGGACATCCTCGAGCTGGCCGAGGTCGTCCGCAACCTCGAGCGGCGTCAGCAGGACGCGCGGTTGTCCCCCGGCGAGATGCAGATGCTCGAGCGCGCACGGCGCGTGCTGGTGAGCGAGCTCATGTACGCACGCAATGTTGATGAGGAGGCCGCCAGCCAACTGATCGACGACGCCCTCACCGGCAAACTGGTCATCAAGTACAAGCCCACGGGCAAGCGCATCGCCCCCAAGCCGCCGCCCAAGGCCGACCCCAAGGCAGCGGCGGCCGCGCGCGCCGCCGCCGCCCAGCAGTCCCGATCCTCCATGCGGGCCACCGTGCGCCCGCCGCTGTCATCCACGCCGCAATCCGTTCAGGCCATGGCGCGGGCTGCCATGGAGAAGGTGGCCGAGAAGAAGGCCTTGGAGACCGCGGCCGCGGCAACCCCGGCCCCTGCCGCCCGGAAGGCGACGAAGGCGAGCACACCATCGGCGGCGAAGGCGGCACCGGCGAAGGCGGCGGCATCTGCGAAGGCGAAGGCTCCGGCGAAGGCGGCCGCGAAGGCGGCGGCATCTGCGAAGGCGAAGGCTCCGGCGAAGGCGGCCGCGAAGGCGGCGGCACCTGCGAAGGCGAAGGCTCCGGCGAAGGCGGCCGCGAAGGCGGCGGCACCTGCGAAGGCGGCCGCGAAGGCGGCGGCACCTGCGAAGGCGAAGGCGGCGGCACCTG
Source organism: Bifidobacterium breve (assembly GCA_945861935.1). GTDB lineage: Bacteria > Actinomycetota > Thermoleophilia > Miltoncostaeales > Miltoncostaeaceae > SYFI01. Next base: position 5,010 of record CAMAVU010000052.1, read on the forward strand.
CGAAGGCGAAGGCGGCCGCGAAGGCGGCGGCACCTGCGAAGGCGAAGGCTCCGGCGAAGGCGGCGGCAACCAAGCCAGCCGCCAAGAAGGGTGCTGCAGCCAAGAAGGCATAGGGGGCCTGCCGGGCCCGGCTGCACCGGGGCGGCAACGACCCGGGTGGCCGGGCCCCTGTCAAGGGGGTGTCCGGGGCAGCGCTGACCCCGGGTGCATGCAAACTGTTCGCCCCATGTGAGAAATGCGTGAATCACGTTGCGATTCCGGGGGGAGGTGCTGGGAGCGGCGTAGGTTCAGGTCATGAACACTCCACGCCCCGCCTTCCGCCACATCACCGCCGCCCTCGTCTCGGGTGCCCTGCTCGCAGCCGGCGCCGCCACCGCGTCGGCCGCGCCCACCGAGACGCCGCAGATCGTCATCCTCAACCCCTCGGCCAACCTCACTGCCCAGATGCGCGACGAGCGCCTGAGGGGCAACGACATTGACGCCGTCATCCGCACGATCGGCAAGGGCTTCGTCGCCGATCTCGACAGCGCGGACATCGCCCGCCTGAAGGCGGACCCCGACGTGCTGCACATCGAGCCCGACCGCCCCATCACCCTGATTGCCGGCCCCACGGCCGCTCAGGCGGGGGTCGGCATGCAGGACTCCGGCTCGGCGCCCGAGTACAAGACGATGGCCGCGGCCAACGACCCGTTCGCCGCTCCCAAGACCATCACCGGCATCATGGGAATGGTGAGCGACACCACGGTGGGCGCCACCCGCGAGGAGGGCGAGCCCAGCCACGGCGGTGTGGGCGGCAGCGCCTCGATCTGGTACCAGTGGACAGCGCCGGCGACCGGAATGCTCACCGTCACCACCCGTGGCTCCTCGTTCGACACCCTCCTCGGCTCCTACGCGGGAACGACCCTCGTCGGCCTGGAGACCCTGGCCTCGAACGACGACGACACCGGCGTCCGGTCGAGCCGCGTGGCGTTCCCCGTGGTACAGGGCAACACCTACTACCTGGCCGTGGACGGCTACGGTGGCTGGAAGGGCTCAGTCGTCCTGAACTGGTCGCTCCTGGGCGCCCCCGCGCCGCCGCCCGTGGTGGCCAACGACTTGTTCGCCGCAGCCGAGGGGATCTCCGGCACCGGGGGCAGTGTCACCGGCAGCACCGTCGGGACCAAGCGCGAGTCGGGCGAGCCGAACCACGGCGCCACGAGCGGACGCTCCTCGATCTGGTACAACTGGACGGCCCCCGCAACCGGCACCCTCCACCTGAACACCCGTGGCTCGAACTACGACACGCTGCTCGGCGCCTACACCGGCACCGACGTGTCACATCTCACGCAACGGGCCGCGAACGACGACTCGGGCGGGGGGCTCTGGAGCAGCGTCGCCATCGCCGTGACCGCGGGGCAGACCTACCGGATCGCCATTGACGGCTGGGGTGGCTACACCGGCTCCACCGTCCTGACATGGACCCTGAGCGTGCCGAGCACCACCCCGCCGGCGCCAACACCCACACCGACGCCCACGCCCACCCCGACGCCCACGCCGACGCCCACGCCGACGCCGACGCCCACGCCGACCCCGACGCCCACGCCGACGCCCACCCCGACGCCAGCCCCGACGCCAGCCCCGGGCCCGGTCAGCCGCATCGCGGCCTCGTGGGGGCTCGACCGCATCGATCAGGCGGCGCTGCCGCTCAACGGAACCATCAACACGCCGCAGAACGGCTTGGGCGTAACGGCCTACGTCATTGACACCGGCGTGCGCCCGGACCACTCCGACTTCGGCGGGCGCGTCTCGTCCGGCTTCTCGGCCATCTCGGATGGCAACGGCAGCAACGACTGCAACGGCCACGGCACGCACGTGGCCGGCACGATCGCAGGTGCCACCTACGGCGTCGCGCCGAACGCCACCATCGTCCCGATCCGGGTGCTCAGCTGCAACGGATCGGGGTCCACGTCGGGCGTCATCGCCGGCATCGACTACGCGGTGCAGCACCACCAGGCGGGCACGCCCGCCGTGGCGAACCTGAGCCTCGGCGGCGGATTCTCACCGGCCCTCAACGCCGCGGTCGCCGCCGGAGTCGCCGACGGCATCACCTTCGCCGTGGCCGCCGGCAACTCGTCAGCCGATGCGTGCAACTACTCGCCCGCGTCAGAGCCGACCGCGATCACGGTCGGATCCACCAGCTCGTCCGATGCCCGCTCGTACTTCTCGAACTGGGGCTCGTGCCTCGACATCTTCGCCCCCGGATCGTCCATCACGTCGGCGTGGATCACGTCGCCCACCTCCACGGCCACCCTCAGCGGCACCTCCATGGCATCCCCGCACGTCGCGGGCGCAGCGGCGCTCCTGCTCTCGGCCACGCCGTCCGCGACGCCCGCGAGCGTGCGTAACGCGATGGTGGAGGGCGCCACCCAGGGCGTGGTCACCGACCCCAGCAGCGCGGCGAACCGCCTCCTCAACATCGGGGTCAGGATCACGCCGCCCGCCCCGGCGGTCACGCCGCCCGCCGACGTGACGCCCATCACGGCTCCCACGCCCGTTCCCACGGCAGCCCCGGAGACCCCGGTGACCCCGCCGGTCCGGACCCGGGCCACCCGGCCCAGGCTGATCTCGGCCACCCTCACCACGAGGGGCCTGCGGGTGAGGATGGCCACGGCGACTGCCGGGGTCACCTACCAGATCCTCGTCAACGGCCGCGTCGTGGCACGCATCACGCGCGCCCAGGCCCTGATCCGGTCCGCGGCTGCCCGCACTGCGGCCACACCGGGGGCCACGGTCCGGGTGCGCGCAACTGCCCCCGACAGCGACTCCATGCTGTCGAACATCATCCGCCTGATCTGACGGCAGCGCACCATCCCGACCCCACCGTGACGCATCGCGGTGGGGCCGGGATGGCCGACCACCGCACCGCCGCAGGCCGTCCTGCGGACGGATGCCACCCTTCCAATGCCCCCGGCAAGATTCGAACTTGCGACACCAGGATTAGGAATCCTGTGCTCTATCCCCTGAGCTACGGGGGCGATGTACCTACATATGGCGTGGTTTCTGAGGAGGCCGGTGGCAGAGCCAGCCGCTCCTGCATTGTCACCTGCATTGGCCCTGCGCTCGAGTTCCACCCGAGGCGCCCATCGCGGACCCCTGCAGCGTAGTGATGATGCCCTGTCAGCCAGACGGGTCCACGGAGGCGGTCTGCCGTCTGCACTCCTGACCGCAACGAGACGGCCACCAGCGCACGTAAGTCTGCGGATCTGACGCACTGACTCCTCTGCGTCCGCAAGATACGGGCAGGGAGGCCAGCGGGTATGGGCAGGTGCCGGGAATATGAGTGCGTGACCTGCGACAGGCGGGCGGTCCGGACGTCGGGATGATGTCGGTGACGACCACCGTCGGATGCTGTGACTGCGGCCAGCTCGACGACATCCTCGTCGCGTGCATGGGGGATGGCGAGTCGTACTTCCTCGACGGCGACTCACTGGAGGGCGACTTGCCCAAGTGCCGGGCCTGCGGTGCCGACGCGGTCGTGCGCTGGACGAGCGGGACCCCCTGCCCGAAGTGCGGCGGCCCTGTCGTCGACACCGGGCACGTCACGGTGATGTGGGACTGAGCCTCTCTGACCGCTTCGTGATGGTCGACTGGAGTTCGTCCACTCGACCCGCGCGCGTCAGGCGACGTCGCCGCCGACCCCGTGCGAAGCATCCCGGGGAGGCGGGTGGCCCCAGAGGAGCACCCCTCTCCGGGCGCAGGATCGCCGGCATCGCAGTGACACCGATAGCGAGGGAGGTCTGAGGTGGACGACCGGACGTTCTACACGGGTCCCACCGGCATCAGGGGTGTGACCACGACCCAGTGGGTTGACATCCACGAGGGCGCACTCCGTTTCTGGGCCCGCGATGCCGGTTATCCGCTGGAGGCGATCTTCGGAACGGGCGAGCACGAGTGGGTCCTCGAGGCCGCCCCGGACGCCATCCCACAGCTGGTCGCCGCGCTTGTCGCCGACCGCTTTGGCGGCGGATGCGGCGCGATCAGCGACTTTGAGGAGTGGTGCGCGGAGCGGAGCATTCCGCTCCGCAAGACCGTGCTGTGAGCGATTCGCGTATGCCCCCCCGGACCCGCCCACGCATGCTGTGCCTGGGCTTCCCCCACTGTCGTGGACACCTCCGTCAGGGCGACGATGACGCCCAGAGGGCCGCTCCACCCATCGCCATCCAGCGTCGTCAAGGCGAGCGATCGAGGGGGATGTAAGGACGTTCGAGGCACAAGGCGACTCTCCCTCACTCCCATCGAACGAGGAGGACGGGGATGCGTCGCTTATGGGGAACGGCGGGGAGGGCAGCCCTGGCGCTGGGAGCAGCCGTCGGAGCGCTGGCTCTGGCCGGCCCGGCGGCGGCGGCAGAAGTCAAGTCGTGGGAAGTGGTGTAACTCCTCGTCGGCTCAGGTAGCGCTCGTGAGCTCAGCCACCTCCTCCCGTTCCTCCTCGCTCTGGTCCTTAAGGACCAGAGCGAGCGATTCCTCCGACAGGTAGCGCCGGCACACCAACCACTCGTCGTTCTGTTCGA
>CAMAVU010000053.1 GCA_945861935.1 Bifidobacterium breve
CGGTGCCAGGCACATAACACAAGCGCGGGGAGCCGGAACCCCGGTGTCAGGCACCACACCCCGGTGCCAGACACCTCACGCCACCCCGGTGCCAGACACCTCACGCCACCCCGGTGTCAGGCACTTAACACAAGCGCGGGGAGCCGGAACCCCGGTGTCAGGCACCACACCCCGGTGTCAGGCACCTCACGCCACCCCGGTGCCAGACACCTCACGCCACCCCGGTGCCAGACACCTCACGCCACCCCGGTGCCAGACACCTCACCCCAGGCGTGTGGGTCAGGGCGTGCAGGCGGGGTGGCGCGTGGGGGTCGCCGTTGCACGGACATCGGCGGCGAACTCCGCGGCGGCGCCCTGAATGATCGCGCGCACGTCGGCGCGCGGGGCGACGAATGGGGGAGGGTCCGGCAGCAGGCCCACGAGGTCTGCGCTCACCAGGACCTGACCGTCGCACCCCGATCCGGCCGCGATGCCGATGGTCGGGGTCTCGATCGCCTCGGTGATGCGGCGGGCGGCGTCGGCGTCCACGCACTCGATGACGATCGCGAAGCAGCCAGCGTCGGACAGCGCCCGGGCGTCGTCCACGAGGCGGTCGGCCTCGTCCATGGACCGTCCGTGCTTGCGGTATCCACCGATGGCTGTCTGGGGCAGCAGGCCGACGTGTCCCATGACGGGGATGCCGGACGCGATGATGGCCTCGACCTGAGGCAGGAGCGCGCCCTCCAGTTTGACCGAGTGGGCCCCCGCCGCGATCAGTGCCCGCGCACTCTGCACGGCCTGCGCCGGGTCGTCGTAGGAGCCGGCGGGCATGTCACCCGTGATGTGTGTGCGCGTGGCGCCGTTGGCCACCGCCCGGACGTGGTGCTCCATCATCGCGAGCGAGACCGAGCGCGTGGAGTCGAATCCCAGGGCGACCTCACCCAGGCTGTCGCCGACCAGGATGACGTCCAGCCCCGCCTGATCCAGCGCAAGCGCCATGGGGTAGTCGTAGGCGGTCAGCATGGCCAGACCGCGGTGTCCCTTCTGGGCGCGGATCTCCGGGGCGGAGAGCACGGCTAGTCCATCTCCCACATGACGGGGACCAAGTCCTCGATGAGATCCGTGACCTGGTTGCGCTCGTTCACATGGACGACGGTCGGCTCGTGTCCGTCGGCCAGTTCGACGTCGTCGTACTCGGCATAGGACAGGATGATCACGAGGTCGCCGGGGTGGGCGAGGCGTGCTGCAGCACCGTTGAGGCAGATGTCGCCGCACCCCGACGGCCCGTGGAGCGCGTAGGTCTCGAACCGCGCACCGGTGTTGATGTTCAGCACCGCAACCTTCTCGTACTCGCGGATGTCGGCAAGGTCGAGCAGCTCGCGGTCCACGGTGATCGATCCGACGTAGTTGAGGTTCGCGTCGGTGACGGTGGCGCGGTGGATCTTGCTCTTCAGCATCGTGCGTGCTCGGGGCACGGCGGTCCTCCGTGTGGTGGGAACGGGAAGGTCTCGGTTGTCGATGAGCCGCGCGGGACCGACCCGTGCGGCGATGCACATGAGGGCGGGCGCCTCAAGGCGCTGCAGGCGGGCGAACGTGTCGGGATGCACGACCCGCGCGTAGTCGGGAGTGCAGAGCGGCTCGGAGGCGAGGATGCCCATCGCGGCATCCTCGATGCGCGACACATCGGTCTCGCCCTCCTCCGCGAGGGCGACGGCCGCGCCCAGCGCCCGCGACAGCACCACGGCGGCGGCGCGGTCCCCGGGGCCCAGATACGCGTTGCGGCTGCTCATCGCCAGACCATCGGCCTCGCGGACGATCGGCGCGACGATCATCTCGATGTTGTCGAGGTTGAGGTCTGCCATAAGCCGCCGGATGACCGCCACCTGCTGGGCGTCCTTCTGGCCGAACACAACCCGGTCGGGACGCACGGCGGTGAGGATCTTGGTGACCACGGTGGTGACCCCGGCGAAGTGATGCGGGCGGCTCGCGCCTTCGAGCACCCCGGCGGGCCCCCCGACGGTCACCTGCGTCGCGAAGCCGTCCGGGTAGACGTCCCCCGCGTCGGGCACCCACACCAGATCGGCGCCGGCGCCAGCGGCCAAGGCAAGGTCGCGGGCCTCGTCACGGGGGTAGGCATCCAGATCGTCGGTGGGGGCGAACTGCGTGGGGTTCACGAACAGCGACACCACCACTGCGCTCCCGCCCTCACCCGCACGGCGCATCAGCGACAGGTGCCCGTCGTGGAACGCCCCCATGGTCGGGACGAGCGTGACGGATCCCGCCCGGGAGCGCAGGGAGGCAACGGCTGCCCGGAGTTCCGGGACCGTGCGGACCACGCCGGGGAGCGGCGAGGCGGGGTGTGATTCGGCGTGGGATTCGGTCATGTCTAATGGGCGCAACGCGACGCGCCCGCCGGATAGGGCGGGCCTCGCCGAACCGGACTCGCTCCAGTCCCCACTATGGGGTACCGGGCTTGGCGCCGCGATCGGATGCGGCAATCTAGACCGTGCGGGGCCGCCGTCGCAAGTCCCCTTTGCCGCGCGGCGGACGCATCCGCTCCCGGTTGTACCGTGGAGGGGAAATGAGTGATGCCGCGCTGCGCGCCCAGGCGCTTGAGGGGCTTGCCGAGCGCCTGCGTGGGTGCACGCGCTGCCCGTTGTCCGAGGGCCGCACGATGGTTGTCGTCGGCGCGGGTGATCCCGACGCCGACCTCATGTTCATCGGCGAGGCACCGGGTGCCAACGAGGACCGGACGGGGCTTCCCTTCGTCGGTCAGGCGGGCGGTCTGCTGGACGGCCTCCTCGGCGGAATCGGTTTGTCGCGCGAGCAGGTGTTCATCGCCAACGTGCTCAAGTGCCGGCCGCCGGGCAACCGTGACCCCCGTCCCGAGGAGATCGCCGAATGTCGGGGCTTCCTTGTGGAGCAGGTCGCCCTGGTGCGGCCACGGGTCATCTGCGCGCTGGGGAACTTTGCCACCCGGTTGCTCTCGGGACACCCGGATGGCATCGGTCGCGTGCACGGCCAACCCCTCCCGATCACGATGGGGGGTGTGGACGCCATCCTCTACCCCGTGTACCACCCGGTCGCGGCGCTCTACACCCGCGCGATGCTGGGCACCCTGCAGGAGGACTTCGCGCGCATCCCGTCGCTCCTCACGGCGGGCAGCGCCCCCGCCTCACCCCGGAGCCGCGCACCCCGACCGGCGCCCGCGCCACCCGGCGTCGAGGCGACGTCCCAACTCGGTCTCTTCTGATGCCCGGGCACTTCGCGAGCGACGGGCCGGATTCCACCGAGGCCCTCGGCTCCGCGGTGGCCCGCCTGCTCGCCCCCGGCGACGTGGTGGTGCTGCGAGGCGACCTCGGCGCGGGCAAGACCACCTTCGTGCGGGCGGCTGCGCGCGCTCTGGGGGTGGAGGGGCCCATCACGAGCCCCACCTTCGCCATCGCCAATCGCTACGAAGGCCGCGTCCCTGTGGCGCACCTCGATGCCTGGCGCCTCGACGACCCCGACGACGAGGAACTGGGCCTTGTCCTCGAGGGGGTGGGGACCGACGCCGTTGCCTTCGTGGAGTGGCCTGAGGCGCTGGTCCACAGCCTCCCCCGTCCCTGCGTGAGCGTGGACATCGCCCACGGGGGCGGCGACAGGCGGGTGATACGGTTGCACGGCGCGGATCCCGCACTGGATGCGTCGCTCGAGGCCCTGTGTGACCACCTTCGCGCTCGACACCGCAACCCCTGATCCCGCCCTGGCGCTCGTCGCCGGGGACGAGGTGCTGGCCGAGGCGTGGCTCGGGAGGGCACCGGGCAGCGGTCGGCGCGTCCTCCAGGCGGCCCATCACCTTCTGGCGATGGCGGCGCTTCGTCCCGCCGACCTGTCGGAGGTCGTTGTCGGCGTCGGCCCGGGAGGGTTCACGGGAATCCGCATCGGCATCGCGACCGCTCTGGGTCTGGGTCAGGCGCTCCGAATTCCCGTGCACGGCGCGTCCACGCTCGAGGCGCTCGCCCAGGGCATGGTGGGCGCCACCCGGCCCGGCGAGGCGCTGCTGGTCCCCATCATCGATGCCCGCCGCCGCCAAGTGTTCGCCGCGGCGTACGCAGCGGGCGCCGATGGCTCCCTCACCGAGGTCATCTCCCCATCGGCGTGGGACCCGACCGACCTCTCGGCGGCACTCGCCGCGGCGGGTCCGTGCGTGCTCGCAGGCGACGGGGCCGATCTGGTGCCCGTGCCCGCTCAGGGCCACAGGGCGACCGCGGCCGCCGATCGCATCATGGCCTCCAACCTGATTGCCCGCGTGCGCCGGGGCGGGGCGCTGCCGGTCGCGCCGCAGTACCTGCGTCTTCCCGACGCCGAGGAAAACCGCCTCCGGCGGGAGGGGCATGGGGCTCCCGCGTGAGGGCGCGCGCGGTCCGGGTCCCCGCTCTGGTCATCCGTTCCGCCCGCCCCGCGGACCTCACGCCGATGCTGCGTATCGAGACCCGCAGCAACCCCATCCCGTGGACGCGGCAGCAGTTCGCCCAGGAGTTCCACCGGGCCGAGGGCGCCGTGCTGGTGGCCGCCCGGGGTGAGGAGGTGCTCGGGTTCATCACCTGCGCCGGGCAGGGCGATGCATGGCACATCCTCAATGTCACCGTGGAACTCACGCACCGGCGCCGGGGCCTCGGCGGGATGCTGATTGACGGTCTCATCACAGCCGTCCACGGCCGTCCCCACGATCGGTACACCCTCGAGGTCCGGGTCTCGAACGAGGCCGCCATCCGCTTGTATCGCACCCGTGGTTTCCTGGATGCCGGCGTGCGCCCCCGGTACTACTCGGATAACCGGGAGGATGCGCTGATCATGTGGCGGGAGCCGGTGGGGGAGAAGGGCTGATGGGCGACGTCGTCCTCGCGATCGAGACCTCCTGCGACGAGACCGCCGCCGCTGTCGTGAAGGGCCGGGCCATCCTGTCCAACGTCGTCGCGTCGCAGGCCGACCTGCATTCGGTCTACGGCGGCGTGGTGCCCGAGGTCGCAGCCCGCCACCACCTGACCACCGTGAACGCCGTGATTGATCGTGCCCTCGACGAAGCCGGGGTGACCCTCGAGACCATCGACCGCATCGCCGTCACGCGCCGACCGGGGCTCATCGGAGCGCTCCTGGTGGGCGTCGCCACTGCCAAGGCCGTCGCCTATGCGCTGGGCAAGGACCTCGTCATGGTGGACCACCTGCACGGCCATGTGGCCGCATGCTGGCTCGAGCCGGTGGCCCTCGACCCCCCGTTCGTGGCGCTCACTGCGTCGGGTGGGCATACCCGGCTCGATCTCGTCGGCGACTATGCCGCGCCCGTCGTGCTGGGGCAAACCCTCGACGACGCCGCGGGCGAGGCGATCGACAAGGGGGCGCGCCTGTTGGGGATCCCGTACCCCGGCGGGCCGGGGCTGGAGGCGCTCGCCCGCGAGGGCGACCGCACGGCGTTCGACTTCCCGGTGGGCCTGCGCTCCCGCGGCCCGGGCGGGCTGGACTTCTCCTACGCCGGCGTGAAGACGGCTCTCCTCTACGCCACCCGCGATCTCGGCGACGACGGGGTGCGCGCACACCGCGCGGACCTGGCCGCCTCGTATCAGGAGGCAATCGTCAGGCCCCTCGTGGACCGGCTCATGCGGGCTGCGGAGATCGCGGGCGTGCCCGCGGTCTCCATCGGTGGCGGTGTGGCCGCCAACGGCCGCCTGCGCGACCTGATACGGGTCGCAGCAGAGGGGCGCGGCCTGCGGGTGGCCATTCCCGACCGGTCGCTCTGCACGGATAACGCCGCCATGATCGCGGCTGCCGCCCACTTCACCAATGCCATCCCGTGGCCCGACTTCGTGGGCGAGGACGCCATCGCAACGGCGCCCCCCGGGGGCATCGCCGCATGAAACCGCTCCACACGGACATCCCCGTCGCCGGTATCGCCGCCTCGGCGCCGCTCCGGGCACCGCGGTCGGCGGCAGAGGTCGCCTGCTACTTTGTGACGTCCTGATACAAGCCGTCGAACGGACGCCCGTGGCCGAACAACTCACGCTCGGGGTCGCGGCCAGACTCTCGCGTTACCTGCAGGTGCTCACGCAGGCGAAGCGGATGGGGAAGACCTCCATCTCGAGTCAGGCGATCTCCGAATACACGAACGTCAATCCCACGCAGATCCGTCGCGACCTCTCGGGCTTCGGGAAGTTCGGCAAGCGCGGGGTGGGCTACGACATCGACATGCTCATCGGCCAGATCCGGAAGATCCTGCGGACCTCGGGCCAGCACAACATCGCGCTGTTCGGGGCGGGGAATCTGGGTCAGGCCATCGCGGGGTCGGGTGCCTTCGCAGATCACGGGTTCCGCATCTCGGCGATGTTCGACACCGACCCCGACAGGGTCGGCATCCGCATCGGCGATCTGACCGTACGCCACTACAGCGAACTCCCGATCGTGATCGAGACCGAGGGCGTCGAGGTAGGGGTGCTGGCGATCCCGGCTTCCGCGGCCCAGCAGGTGGCCGACGATCTGGTGGCCTCGGGGGTGAAGATCATCTTCAACTATTCGGACGCCCTGCTCTCGGTGCCGTCCGACGTAACCGTGCACACCTCGAGTCCGGCGGTCGAACTGCTCTACGCGTTGTACTTCTATCTGACGTAGCGGAGGGCCGATCATCCCGGCACAGCCCCCGCGGGCGCGTTGCACCTCGTGGGTGGCCTCCTTGGGGAGTGGACCCTCCCGATGCGCGTTTCGTCCAGGCGGGCCCGGCTGCCGGCGTTGGTCCTCATCCCTGCCGTCACCACCACCACCACGGGCGCCATCAGGCCGGGGGCAGCACCACCGGGGCACCATCATCACCCACCGCCACCATCACGAAGCACCCGGTCGTGCAGAGCTCGCGCTCGCCGTTGTCGCGGTTCTCCCGGTGCACCTCCACCACGACCCGCATGCTCGTTCGCCCCACCGCCTCAATCCTCCCCACGAGTTCGACGAAGTCGCCCACGAAGATGGGGACCCGGAACTCGAGCTCGTCCACCTTGCGTGTGACCACCGTTCCCCGGGCACGGCGCGAGGCGGCGAAGTAGGCGACCCGGTCCATCCAAGCCATGAGCGTCCCGCCGAAGAGGGTGCCCATGTGGTTGGTGTCGCCCGGGAAGACAACCTGCAGGGATCTGGCCTCGCACATACCGCGAGCCTACCGGGGTCGCGGGGAGGTGGGGAGTAGCGGAGGAGGGACTCGAACCCCCGACACGCGGATTATGATTCCGCTGCTCTAACCAGCTGAGCTACTCCGCCATGGGCCGCTCTCGCAGCGGTTGGCGACGGTAGCAAACCGGCGCACTCTCCCCGTTCGCGACGGCTGCCCCAGTGGCGCATCCATGATTCCACCTGATGGCCCGATCGGGCTATCGTCGTGCCGGTCCCGTTCCCCGTGGCACCGGAGGGCAATGACCGGCTACCAGATCGGCATCCTGTTCCACCTGATCGGCGTGATCCTGTTCTTCTCCGGCGCTGCCGTGGCCGGGGTGGTTGCTACCGCGGCCACGGGACGGAGGAAGCCGTCGGACATCGCCGCCATTCTCGGCCTCGCCCGGCCCGGTGCGGTGATGCTCGCGATCGGTGGGGTCATCCTGCTCCTCGCCGGGTTCTATCTGGCGGGCAAGATCCACGGATACGGGCAGCACTGGCTGGAGGCCTCCATCATCCTGTTCGTCGTCGCACTGATCGCGGGCGCATGGGGCGGACGCCGGAGCCGCCGGACCCGCGAGTACGCCGTGGCCCTTGCGGAGCGCGGGCAGGGCGACGAGGCCGTGCTCCGGACGATGCTGGCCGACCGGCTCACCTGGGCATTGCACTGGGCGTCGGTCGCCTTGGCCGTTCTGGTCCTCGTGCTCATGGTCTGGAAGCCGGGGGCGTGACCCATCACCCCCGCCGGGCGGATCCGGCGGGGGTGATGGGTCACCCGCGCACGCCCGCACGGGGGATCACACCCTCCGGTTGGCTCTACCCGGCGGCGGTGATGGAGACCAGCGGGATCTCCCGTGCGGTGCTGCCGGCGTACTCGTCGTAGTCCGGCCAGATGGCCGTCATCACCTGCCAGACGCGCTCGCGGTCCCCGGCCCCGACCGTGCGGGCGATCGCGGGCACCACGTCCGATCCCACCTGGATCACCACACCGGGGGCGGCGTCGAGGTTCAGGTACCAGTCCGGATGGGTGGGCGAACCCGCGTACGAGGCCATCACGACGTAGTCGTCGCCGTCGCGCCCGTAGATCAGGGCGGTGCGCCGGGCCGCCCCGGAGCGCTTCCCCCGGGTGGTCAGCAGCAGGGTGGGGATGCCGGGTTGCCAATGGTGACCCTCGGCGCCGTTCGAGGCCACGTAGAGGCGTACATGGTCGGCAACCCACCCCTCCTCGGGGTCGATTGGTGCCTCGTCGATGAGTGCCACTCTGCCTCCCGTGTCGTGATGTCGTATGGGGTGTACCAGCCGGTGGCCTGAGAGTGCCCCCGGGCCCCGCGGGCCTCGCGACGGCGGGCTCCCGCCCGGCTGCCACTGGCCGTGCACCCTGAGGTGCCAGCGCCCGTGCCGGTGCTCGCACCTCAGGGTGCCGAGGTCCGCCCGCGGTGTCCCCCCCGTCATCAGCGGGGGAAACGGGTCGCCTTCACCACCTCGCCGTCCCGGTCGTAGGTCAGCCACTCGCCCGTCTGCTCGCCGCTCCGGAACGCCCCCGCCCTCATGAGGGAACCATCGGCCCGGTACCACCGCCATCGGCCGTGGAGAAGACCGTCCCGCATCGGGCCCGTGGCCTTCACACGGCCATCGGGGAAGAAGTCAATGCGCTTCCCATGACGCACATCGGAGATGTCCTTCAGTCGCAACCTGACCATGCGTCGGACCAGCGCCGTCGGAAGGTGGCGGCCGGATGGGAACCGGAAGCCGGAGGTGGTCGGATCGCACCACCCGGGCAGCGCCCCCGCGGCTGCGATCACCCTGCCGCTGGCCGTGAAGTACGTGCAGTGGTGAGTGAACGCCATGAACAGCGCGACCTGCTTCCCGGCGACGGCGACGCAGGGCATCCCGTAGGCCATTTTCTCCTCGGCCCCGGGCAGCACCTCGCGCAGGGTGTCGCGGAGGGCGCTCAGCGTCGTGCGCTGCTCGTCGGGGAGCGCCGCGAGGTACCGGTCGATGGGGGATCCCCCTGCAGTCACGCCGCGAGCGTACGCCGGACGCGCCGCCCCGGGGTCGAACCCGGATTCCGGACCCGACCCGGCGACGCCCTTGTCGTACCATCGGGCTTCGGGCCACGGATATCAGGAAACACGTACCTATCGGGGGATTCGATGGGGCGGGTCGTGCATGGGGAATCCGCAAAGGCCTCGGAATGCGATTCGACCCCCGCGTCCGAGGGCGTGGTGCCGAATCGGCAACCATGCGCATTCCTTCGAGGTAGGGCCCGACCGTCGTGTGGCGCACCCGGCGCGCGGTCCAGAGGGGCCGTGGGTGGCATGACGAGCGGGCCGGTCCGATGCGGGGATGGGAGACGGTCGGCACATGACCTGCGCCGGTGAGCGCGTCGCGGCATGTGATAGGAATG
>CAMAVU010000054.1 GCA_945861935.1 Bifidobacterium breve
ACTGTCCCCGCGGTTCCGGGGGTGGGCATTGGGAGCACCTCGGCCAGGGCATCGAGGGCCTCGGGCGGCACGCGGTTGGGAAGTACGAGCACGGCGTCGGTGGCGCCGGCCGCTGCGAACAGGTCGAGCGCGCCTGCGATCTCCTCCGGCGGCGCGGCCAGGCCGTGGGAGGGGATCCACTTCAGGAGGGAGCGCGGCGAGGTACCGAGGGCTCCGGCCTCGGGGGCGAGCCACCCGAGCGCCTCGTCCTCATCGCGGATGGGCAGGGCGTAGAGGTAGACGGCCACGCGCAGGGGGTCGGGAATGCCCGCCGCCTCGCGTGCTTCACGCGCCACGGCCACGCGCGCGCGCAGCACGTCAGGCTGTACGAAGGCCGCGAAGATGCCATCGGCGCGTGCGCCCGCCGCTCGCAGCAGGCGCTTCCCGTGAGCCGCGACGATGATGGGAGGGCGGGGGCGCGACAGCACCGGCGGGTTGCAGGGCGCGTTGTTCAGCAGGTCGTCGAGCGTTGCGCCCCCGGGTTCGGCCCACATGGCCTCGATCACATCGAGCGTGCGCAGTAGTTGCGTCGTGCGGCCCCCCGGCTCCAGGAAGGGGTACCCGTATGCGCGGTGCTCCTCCTGGTCGGAGCCCGTCCCGATGCCGAGTACGAGGCGGCCACCGGAGATGACGTCGAGCACGGACGCCATCTTGGCGGCGAGCGGTGCGGGCCGGTACGACGCCGACATGACGGCGGTTCCGAGGGCGATGCGGTGTGTGACCGCTGCAACCGCGGCCAAGCCGGTGAAGACGTCGAACGCATCGTCCCGGTGAAGCCGACCGGGTGTCCAGAGGTGGTCGTTCAGCCACGCCGACGCGAAACCGAGCGACTCGGCCCGGATCGCGGCGTCCCGGAGATCAGGCCACGACGATGCGTACTGCGGGAGCCGGACCCCGATCCTGAGACCGGCGCCGTCGCCGGGGGTCATCCCCCGAGGACCAGGACCACGTCGACGTTCGGCTGGACCGTGATCGCCTCCGACTCGATGCCGCTGCCCGCGACGAGGAGCTCCTCCGTCTGCGCCCCGAGGTCGGCCGCCACCTGCTGGGCAGCCGCCTCCTGGCCGGGCCGGTAGTACGCGACGGTGGTTGCCTGCGTCTCGGGCGCGTCACCGATGCCGACCGTCATGTACCCGATGGACTCGGCCTGTGTCTGTGTCTTCGCCGCGAGGCCGGTGGTCTCGGTGCCGTTCAGGATGACCAGGTTGATCTGGGCGCGTGGGGGCTGAGAGGTGACCGTCGACCCGGATGTGTCCGTGGTCCCGGTGGTGTCGACAGTCGTGGATGTGCCCACGGTGTCGGTCGTCTGGATGCTGAGGGTCTGCTCGACCGCATCCGCCACCGTCGGGAGTACAACCCCTCCGCCGTCGCCCCGGGCGAACCACCCGACAACGAAGCCGATGACGATGCACGACACCGCGAGCAGCACGGGACGTGCCCACTGGTTCGCGCTGTTCCGTGAGGATCGGGTACCCATGGTGGGGCCACTGTAGCGGGGATGGGCAGCGCCATGACCCGTTTCACCATGCGGCCCGTGCATTCCCTCCGCCTCGTGCTATCGTTCCACGCGACTCAAAGGCCGTCCGGCTCCTCGCACGAGCGCCACGCCGACCGCCACCCGAGTCTCAGTCCGCATCGGCCCCAACCGGGGGCCTGTCGTGCATGGGTTGCGCCATGCGCTGAGAGGTGCGACATGGAATGAGCACGCACATCGAGACCATTGAGACGCTGGCGCCTGCTGAGCGCTTGGAAGCCGCGCTGGCCGACCCGGGTGCCTGGTGGCCCCATGTGGTGCTGCGCGAGCACCAGATCGAGGCCCTCGACGAACTCGCCGTCCGGCTCCGCGCCAGTTCGTCGCGCACCTGGGTGGACGCGCCGACCGGGTCGGGGAAGACCATCACGTTCTGCGCGCTGGCCAGCGCCCTCGACGGCTCGGCGGTGATCCTCGTGCCCCGGCGCAACCTTGCCGAGCAGACCGCTCACGCGCTCACGACCTTCTTCCCCGGCGTGCCCTTCACCGTGGACGGGGTGACATCCATCGGCCGCCCGGGCGTGTCCATCTGCACCTACCAGGCCGCCCTGCGCAATCAGGATGAGATCGACTGGGAATCCGTGTCCCTTCTGGTCTGCGACGAGGCGCACACCACTCTGGGGGCACAGACCCGAAAGATGATCGACCGGGCCAGCACGGCGGTGATCGTCGGCTTCACCGCCACGCCCGCGACGACGACGGGCCATGTGGAGCAGGTCTTCGGGCCGGTGGCCGCCACCCTCGACCGGCAATCGGCCATCGACCGCGGCATCCTGTGCCCGTTGCGCTCACTGCGCGTGGAGCGCGCCGTGGACCTCTCGGATGTCACCCGTGTGCGTGGCGACTTCGACCAGGCGAGTCTGGGACGCGCCCTCGATCGTGCCCTGTGGCACCGCGCCTGCGCCGAGGTCTGGGCGGAGCACTTCATGCCGCTCGGCCTCGCAGGTGTGGCCTATACGGCCACGGTTGCCCAGGCGCACGCACTCGCTGAGGAGATGGCGGAGCGCGGGGTGGCCGCCGCCGCCGTGTCGGGGCAGACGCCGGTGCGCGATCTCCGGAAGGTCCTCACGCAGTTCGGCGCCGGGAAGATCGACGTGCTGTGCAATGCCGACCTGCTCACCGAGGGGTGGGATGAGACGCGCGCATCGGTTGTGATGCACCTCGCACCCACCACCAGTGAGCGCGTCTTCGTGCAGCGGCTGGGGCGCGTCATGCGTCCCGCGCCGGACAAGGAGGCTGTGTCGGTCGAGTTCCTCCCGGCCGGCGACCCCATGGGCGTGCAGACCAGCCACGACCTGTTTGGCATGGGCTGGTACAAGCCACTCGGCCGTGTTGCCGGCCCGCCGGAAGGCGGTGAGCGGGGCAAGCTGGCCCGTGCGGCGGAGATTCTGGCCGCACAGGAGGGCGGCCGGGCGAGCCTGGTGAACCCCGGTGCCCCCGCGTCTGCGCTGGTCGCGGGTTTCCGGGACGGCGGCTGGCGCGACGCCGACCCCGGCGGGATACCCATGGGGGTCATGGAGGAATGGGTTGCCGCCGCCGCACGCGAGACCGATCCGCAGTATGTGGCGGACGCGCTGGTAGACGGCATCAACCCCTTGGGTGCCCACGCGTGGTGGGCGCTTTCGGGCGTGGTCGCGCGCCGGGTGGACAACGGTGACGACCAACCCCTGTGGAGGGCCTGGGCGCTGGCCCTTCTCGTGCAGCCGGACCTTCGGCAGGCTTTGCCCGCCGATGCACCGCGCGCCGTGCTCGATCGGTTGCGGATGAACGCACGGGAGCGCATCCGTGCCCTGTGGTTCCACGCCGACCAGAGCGGGAAGTGGGAGAACGTCGCCTCGCTGGAGCAGCAGGGACGATCGGTCGAGCGCCGCCGCCGGTGGTCGGCTCTGGACACCGCCTCGTCGTGGGCCCCGGCATGGGCCTGGGAGGTCTCGCGCGGTCTGGCTGATACCAACCGGCCCGGGCGCAACCAGGAGATCCACCGGATCGCCAAGTGGGAGTCGCAGCACCTCATCGACAGCGGTGGCGAGGTGGGCCTGATCGGCTTGTGGCTGCGCGCTGTCGGCGCCCCCGCACCCGACCCGGTCGCCCCGCCGGGCGCCGGCTCACCGTTGAAGGTGGGGCAGGCAGGCCGCGTGCTGCTGGCCCTCGGACCGGGCGATGTGCCCGTGAGAAGCGAGGACATCCGCGTGGCCAGCCGGGCCGCCGGCACCTGCGGCGGCTGGGGAGCGCTACGGGGCGCGCTGGACGTCATCGACTGGACCGTGCCGGAGGCCCGCCGGGCCCTGCGTGCGGCGGTGGGCACCCGCAACGCCCGCGCACTCCAGAGCCCGCGCGCGTGGGACCAACTGCGACCCAAGGCACCGCGCCTGCCGTCGGCGGAGGAGATCGGGCTCGGCGCGGCCGCGGTGGAGGAGGGTGGGAGCACGCGTAGGCGTCGGCGCCGACGCCGGCGGATGTCCACCGCTGAGGTTGCGAATGGCACGGGGGAGGCGACGGTGACCTCGGCGGACGCCCCCGCGAACGGCACCTCCCCGCACACGGATGAGGTCACTGACGTCGCCGCGGATGCCGCCGCACCGCGCAAGCGCCGCCGCCGCCGACGTCGTCGGCCGGTGGGTGCGGCCGCCGACGATGGTGGCGGGGGAGGCGACTCCGCAGCAGCCCACGACGCCGGATGACCGCCCGCCCCCCTCGCGGCGCGGGCTCGGTGGCCGATCGCCGCTGGGCCCGGGTGCGCGAGATCGCTGCGGACATCCAGCGGCTCGAGGCACTCGACCGCGCCGAGGGGCTGGACGAGGACGCCCGCGTGCAGTTGGCCAGCCTCCGGATCCTGGCGGAGCGGGCCAGCACCCGGGCACTCCTCGCAGACGATCTGGCGGAGGCGATCGAGGATGCGGAGCGCACACGGAGCCGCGGTGGCAACGCCACCTGAGACGGGGTTTCCCCCGGCCGCCTGATCCCGGTTTGGCGAAAGCCGATTCCGGAGGTGGCGGCGGGCGATGCGGTGGTGAGCGGCGCCCCGCCCCACAGGGCATGACGCGGCTGGTGGGTGAAACCCCGGCTGCCCCGGTGCCAGGCACGTAACCCTTGCCGGGCACCGGGGTAGCCGGGGTCCGCATTCCGGGTCGGCAGGGCGCCTCGCAGTAGGCGGTAGATGATGTGCTCACGGCCCGGAGGGGCGTAGGGTGCCCCCCGTCGTGGGTTCGGCCACGCGCGGTACTCAGTCGGATAATGGGAGGAGTGCTCTATGTCGGATGGCGCGGACATCAAGATTGCGGGGAACGGACCGATTCTGGTGAGTGGCGCGTTCGCGCTCACCGGCGAGGACGGTCAGCCGGTCACCGATCTCAACCCGACCATCGCTCTGTGCCGGTGCGGCCTGAGTGCCAACAAGCCCTTCTGCGACGGCACCCACTCGAGCGAGGGTTGGACCTCGGCGTAGGGGAGCGTGGCCACGGAGGGTGTGCTCCCCGTGGCCACGTCGGTCCGGCCACCCCATCACCACGTGCCGGCACCTGCAACAGAGCCTCACTGGTCCGTCAGGGATCGCCGTTGCCGGGTGACGCCGCGGGCGGTCCACCGGCCTCGGCGAAGCGGGTAGGGTCCCCGCGTGCCTGATCGCCGCCGCTTCGGTTCGACCGACCTGATGGTTTCCCCGCTCTGCCTGGGCACGAACGTGTTCGGGTGGACGTGCGATGAGGAGGCCTCCTTCGCTGTTCTCGACGCCTACGTCGAGGCGGGGGGAAACTTCCTCGACACCGCCACCGTGTACTCCACCTGGGTGCCCGGGAACGAGGGCGGCGAGTCGGAGGCCATCATCGGCAGGTGGCTGGCGTCACGCGGACGGCCTGCCGATCTGCTGATTGCCACGAAGGTGGGCTTCCCGGGCGATCCCCACATGCGCGCCGGTTTGGACCGCGAGAACGTGCGGGCGGGCATCGAGGGATCGCTCGAGCGGCTGGGAGTGGAGAGCATTGACCTCTACTACGCGCACAAGGACGACGAGGCGATCCCGATCGAGGACGCCCTCCGCAACCTCGGCGAACTGACGCGCGAGGGGCTGGTCGATTACGTGGCCGCGTCCAATTACACCCCCGGCCGGCTCGCCGAGGCGATGGCGATCGCCGACGAGCACGACCTTCCTCGCTTTCAGGGGTTCCAGCCCCACTTCAACCTGCTTGAGCGCGCCGAGTATCAGGGCGATGGCGAGGACATCTGCGTCGGCGAGCACATCGGTGTGGCGCCCTACTTCACGCTGGCCCGCGGGTTCCTCACCGGCAAGTACCGGCCGGGGAGGGACCTTCCCGCCACCCCGAGGGCCGCGGGAATCTCGCGGGCCTACCTCAACGATCGCGGCTGGGCGATGCTGGCGGTTCTCGACGACGTCGCCGCAGCGCATGGCGCCACGCCCGCGCAGGTGGCCCTCGCATGGCTCATGCAGTACCCCGGCGTGGTGTGCCCGGTTGCCAGCGCCACCAGCCCTGCGCACGTCACCGAGATCATGGGTGCCATCGGCCTCGAGCTGACCGACGAGGAGGTCGCGCACCTCGATGCCGCCGGCCGGTGAGCGAAGGCGTTGACCTCGCTGCGACGGTCGTGTACGAATCCCCATTCTCCCGGGTCGGCGTGAGTCATCGCGCCCCCTCGGGTGGTGCGTGACGTGTTGATGATCAACCGCCAGACAAACCCACTGACCACGGCTTCCCCGGTGACGCGCGCATAGCGCGCCCGGGGTACGCGACCGACCGGAAGAGCGACATGGCGATGATGGACACGCCGCGCATGGTGGTTGGGGTGCCCCGTGAGAATCGCCTGGGAGAGACCCGCGTGGCTCTCACGCCGACCGCACTGCCCCAGTTGACCAAGGCGGGCTTCGAGGTGGTCATCGAGGCTGGCGCTGGGGCGACCGCGGGCTTTCCGGACGAAGCGTTCATCGCCCGCGGTGCCCGCATCGGCACGCGGGACGACGCATTCGCGGCCGACGTGCTGGTCCAGGTCAATGTCATGGACGGGGATCCATCCAACCCGGACGTGTCGCGGCTGCGCGCAGGGCAGATCGTCGTCGGCGCTGTCGCCCCGTTCGCACGGCCCGCCCTGGTGAGCGCGGTCGCTGCCACGGGCGCGACCCTGTTCGCCCTTGAACTCGTGCCGCGGACCACCCGTGCCCAGTCGATGGACATCCTCTCGTCGCAGGCTGCGGTGGCCGGCTATCAGGCGGTACTGATCGCGGCGACCGAACTGCCAAAGATGTTCCCGCTCCTCACCACGGCGGCTGGCACCGTTGCCCCGGCCCGGGTGTTCATCATCGGTGCTGGCGTCGCGGGTTTGGGGGCCATCGCAACCGCGCGCCGCCTGGGCGCCAACGTCGAGGCCTACGACGTCCGCCCGGCCGCGCGCGAGGAGGTGGCGTCGCTTGGTGCCCGCTTCGTGGAACTGCCGCTCGAGACCGGTCAGGAGGAGGGCTCGGGCGGGTACGCCACGGATCTCTCCGAGGAGACCATCCGGAAGCAGCAGGAGCTGATGGCCAAGACGGTGGCGGCGAGCGACGTGATCATCACCACCGCGCAGGTTCAGGGCAGCACGGCACCGGTGATCGTCACCACCGAGATGATCAGGGGCATGGCGGCCGGTTCGGTCATCATCGATCTGGCGGCCGAGCAGGGCGGCAACTGCGAGCCCACGGTCGCCGGCGAGACCGTGGACGTGGACGGCGTCAGGGTGTTCGGGGTCGTGAACCTGCCGGGATCGGTCCCGGTGCACGCCAGCCAGTTGTTCGGCAAGAACGTGGCGAACTTCGTCGGCCTCATGGCGGTGGACGGCCGGCTCGACCCCGAGGTGGATGACAACGTGATCAGGGAGAGCGTGGTCGCCAAGGGTGGCGACGTGGTGAACAACCGCGTGCGCGAGGCGCTGGGTCTGGAGCCGCTTCCTGAGCCGCAGGCGCCCGAGCCCGTGGCGGCCGCGACCCCGGCTGCCGAGGAGGTCGCGACGTGAACGTCAGCACCGAGTTCATCATGACGGGGCTCTTCGTGTTCGCACTCGCGGGGTTCCTCGGATTCGAGACGATCCGGCGGGTTCCCCGCCTCCTGCACACGCCGCTCATGGCGCTCACGAACGCCCTCTCGGCCATCTCGCTGGTGGGGTCCATCGTGGTCCTGGGCGGCCAGTACTCGGCGTACACGACCATCCTCGGGTTCATTGCCGTGGTCGCCTCGATGATCAACGTGGTGGGCGGGTTCCTCATCACCGACAAGATGCTGAGGATGTTCAAGCCGCGCGAGAAGCGGAAGCCCTCCCCGGCTGACACCGAGGCCAAGGCATGAACGCCCTCCTGCCGATGGCGAGCGGCGTCTTCGTCGATGCCAGCACCGACACGATCCGCTACCTGATCATCAGCCTGCTCTACCTGGTGGGAGCGGTCGGTTTCGTCCTCTCGCTGAAGTGGATGTCCGACGCGAAGACGGCCCGTAAGGGCATCTTCGCCGGCGAGATCGGGTTCGTGCTGGCCGTCATCGGCACGCTGATGCTGCCGGTCATCACGACCACCGGCTACCTCTACATCGCGGTCGCAATGCTGATCGGCGCCGCGATCGGCGTGCCCCTCGGCCTGCTGGTGCCCATGACCGCCATGCCGCAGCGCATTGCGCTGTCGCACGCCTTCGGCGCCCTTGCCGCGGGCCTGGTGGGTATCGCGAAGTACTACGACAACCAGCCGGACATCGGCTGGTTCGTGATGGCCGTGCTCGGCCTCGAGATCGTGCTGGGTTCGCTGGTCTTCACGGGGTCGCTGATGGCAGCCGGGAAACTCCAGGAGCTCAAGTTCCTGGCGCAGCGGCCCATCGTGTTCCCTCTCCAGAAGACGTTGAACTTCGCCATCCTCGGGGTGGCCGTGGCGGGAGTCGTCATCCTGGCGATCGCGCCCACCCAGACGTGGGCGATCCCCATGATCATCGCGGCCGGCCTGACGTTCGGTGTGCTGCTGATCATTCCGATCGGGGGCGCCGACATGCCCACGGTCATCGCGCTGCTGAACGCCTATGCCGGTATCGCCGCAGCCCTGCTGGGCTTCGTGCTCTCGAACAACCTGCTCATCGTTGCGGGCGCCCTCGACGGCATGTCCGGACTGATCCTCTCGATCATCATGTGCCGCGCGATGAACCGCTCGTTCCGCAACGTGCTGTTCGGTGCGTTCGGGGCCACCGAACACGCAGCGCGCGATCAGGAGATGGGTTCCATCCGCAGCGCGTCATTCGACGAGGCGGGTGAGATCCTCAAGAACGCCCGCTTGGTGGTGATCGTGCCGGGCTACGGGATGGCCGTTGCCCAGGCGCAGCACAAGGTGCGCGAGTTCGCCGACACCCTCGAGAAGGAGGGGGTCGAGGTCAAGTACGCCATCCATCCGGTGGCCGGACGCATGCCGGGCCACATGAACGTGCTCCTCGCGGAGGCCAACGTCCCGTACGAGCAGTTGCTGGACATGGAGGAGATCAACCCCGAGTTCCCGCAGGTGGACGTGGTACTGGTGCTGGGGGCGAACGACGTGGTCAACCCCGCGGCGCGCCACGACAAGAGCAGCCCGATCTACGGCATGCCGATCCTCGACGTGGACAAGGCCGCCTCCGTCATGGTGGTGAAGCGGTCCATGCGCCCGGGCTTCGCGGGCGTTGAGAACGAGCTGTTCTTCAACGAGAAGACGCTCATGGTGTTCGGGGATGCCAAGGACGTCATGGGCGAGCTCATCACCGAGGTCTCGGGCAAGCGGGACTCGATCAACGTCTGACCTGTAGCGCCGCCGGTTGGGGAACCCCGGTGCCAGGCACTTAACAGAACGCCCGACGGGCACCCCGGGGCCAGGCACTTAACAGAACTCCGTTCTGTTAAGTGCCTGG
>CAMAVU010000055.1 GCA_945861935.1 Bifidobacterium breve
GGCCAATGTTAAGTGCCTGGCACCGGGGTACGGATTGTTAAGTGCCTGGCACCGGGGTACGGATTGTTAAGTGCCTGGCACCGGGGTACCTGGGAGGCCCGCAGGAATCCCGGGGACCATCCCCACGCCCATACCGCCGGGGTGGTCCCCGCCTATACTTCGCCGCCATGCCGGAGTCCCCAGTGGAAAGCCGATCGTGAGGGCACGCGAGTTCGCGAAGAGTTGCGACTTCACCCTCATTCACCCCGGCGTGACGGCCGCTGACCTCGCGGGGCAATGTGCTCTGGCTGCGCGTCTGCATGTGGCGTCGGTGATCGTGCCGCCGGCGATGGTGGGGTGTGCCGTCCGGGTTCTCCAAGGTGGCGATGTGAAGGTGGGCACGGTGGTGAGCTATCCGCTGGGGTGGGACGAGACCCCGGTGAAGGCCGAAGCCGTGCGCGCTGCAGTCGCCGCGGGCGCCCGCGAACTTGATGTCGTGATGGACGTCTCGGCGCTGCTCTCCGGCCGCACCGGGTTCGCGCACGCGGATCTCGGTGGGGCGGTGGAAGCGGCGCGTACGGCTGCGGGCCCGCATGTCATGGTGCGCGCGGTGGTCGAGGCCCCCCTGCTCGGTGAGCGCATGCTCCGCCGTGCCTGCGAGGTGGCCGCCCACGCGGGCGCCGATTTCGTGGTCACGGCCACGGGCCTGACCGGGAGCGTGCGTCCCCGGGATGTCGAGGTGATGCGCGACTCGCTTCCGTCGGACGTGGGCGTGATCGCGGCGGGCGGGATCGAGGATCTTGACAGCGCGATTGCCCTGCTCGATGCGGGCGCCCAGCGGGTCTCGACGGGCGCCGCGCCGGTGATGGTGGACACCCTGATGGGTGTGGCGGCGTGAGCGCCGGGACCGGGGGGGACCCCGCGGACCGCGTGCGCTTCGGTGACGACGGGCTGGTGCCGGCCATCGTGCAGGATGCCGAGACCGGACGGGTGCTGACACTCGCGTGGATGAACGCGGAGGCGCTTGGCCGCACTCTGGAGCGCGGCGAGACGTGGTTCTGGAGCCGGTCACGTGGAGCGCTGTGGCACAAGGGCGAGACCAGCGGCAACACGCAGGCGGTGACCGCTGTCGCCACGGACTGCGACGACGACGCCGTGCTGGTGGCGGTGCGCCCCGCCGGACCCGCATGCCACACCGGTGCCGTGGCGTGCTTCCACACGCCGCTCCAGGGCGAGGTGGGCGGTGACGCTGCGCCTTTCTCCGCCCTGCCCGACCTGGAGGCGGTCATCCGGCAGCGCGCGGCGGACGCCGACCCGGCATCCTCATACACGGCTGCGCTCATCGCGAAGGGCATCGACACGATGTGCAAGAAGGTCGGCGAGGAGGCCACCGAGGTCGCAATCGCCGCGAAGGGGGGGGAGCGCGATCAGGTCATCTATGAGAGCGCGGACCTGCTGTATCACCTCGTCGTCCTGTGGCAGTCCCTGGATGTGCGGTTGGCCGACGTGGCCGAGGAACTCGCGTCGCGGAGGCGGGGGGAGGGGTGACGACCCTCCGCATTGACGTGCCGCCGCGGGCCCCGTGGGACCATCTGACCGTCATGCCGACGCTCGAGGATGCGCGTGCGCAGGCGGGAACGTATCGTCAGGTGCCGGTGGCGCACACCTATCTGGACGACTGCGGGACGCCTGTCAGCGCCATGTTGAAGTTGCGCGACGGCGGGCCGTGCTTCCTCCTGGAGAGCGCCGAGGAGGGCCAGCGGCTGGGCCGCTACTCGATGATCGGCATCAATCCGCAGGCGGTGGTCCGAGCGCATGGCGGACGGGTCACCGTGACGGTCCGGGACGGTGCCGAGACGGAGCTTGATGCCTCCGACCCATTCGGTGCCGTCCAGTCCCTCGTGGACGATGTCGCCATGGCGCCGCCCACGGAGCCCCTCGCGTTCTGGGGTGGTGCGGTGGGATTTTTCGGGTACGACCTCGTCCGGTCGGTGGAGCACCTCCCGGACGTCCCCCACGATGACCTCGGCATCCCGGACATGGTGATGATGGTTACCGGGCCCGTCATCCTGTTCGATCACCTGAGCCGGTCGACGACGATCATCGTGCCCTGCGCGGTGGATGAGGGCGTGGACCCCGCTCCCGCCTACCAGGACGCCATCGACGCCATCCGCGGCATCAAGGCGCGCCTGCGGGGCCCGGTCCCCCCGTCGCCGGACCGTGGGCACGTGGAGATCGGCCCGGTGGAGAGCAACATGGGGCATGATCGCTTCTGCGACGCCGTCGCGGCAGTGCGCGAGTACGTGTTCGCCGGCGACGCCTTCCAGGTCGTGCCATCGCAGCGCTTCTCCGCCACGGCAGGCCTGGAGCCCTTCGCGGTGTATCGCGGCCTCCGCACGGTCAACCCGTCGCCGTACATGTTCTTCTTCGACTGCGGCGACGTCCAACTTGCCGGCTCATCACCGGAGATGCTGGTGAAGGTGACCGATGGCGTGGTGGAGACACGCCCCATCGCGGGCACGCGGCAGCGCGGCGCGGACCGCGCCGAGGACCTCGCCCTCGCCGAGGAACTCCTCGCCGACCCGAAGGAGCGGGCCGAGCACGTGATGCTGGTGGATCTGGGTCGCAACGATCTGGGTCGTGTCTGCGCGCCGGGTACCGTGCGGGTGAAGGATCTGATGGCGGTCGAGTACTACAGCCACGTCATGCACATCGAGAGCAGCGTGGTGGGTGTGCTCGCGGACGGCCGGCGCGCAGTCGATGCGCTGCGGTCCACGTTCCCCGCGGGCACCCTGTCCGGCGCGCCCAAGGTCCGTGCCATGGAGATCATCGACGAACTCGAGCCCACCAAGCGGGGCCCGTACGGCGGCGCGGTCGGGTACATCGGGTTCGACGGCAACCTCGATACCTGCATCACGATCCGCACCATCGTCTGCGCGGGGGGTCGCTGCCACGTGCAGGCCGGAGCGGGCGTGGTTGCCGACAGCAACCCCGAGGCCGAGTTCGAGGAGACCCAGCGCAAGGCCGCCGGGATGTTCCGGGCCATCGAAGTGGCGGCGCAGCAGGAGGACTGGTGAGCGCCCCGCACGTCGTCATCATCGACAACTACGACTCGTTCACCTACAACCTGTTCCAGTATCTGGCCGAGCTCGGCGCGAGGGTGGATGTCTTCCGGCACGACCAGATCACGGTGGACGGCATCCGCGACCTCCGGCCGACGCACCTCGTCATCTCCCCCGGGCCCAAGACCCCGGATGACGCCGGCATCTCGCTCGACGCCATCCGCGGGCTGGCGGGGGAGATCCCGATCCTCGGCGTGTGCCTCGGCCATCAGGCCATCGGCCAGGCGTTCGGTGGCGTGGTCGTCCGCGCTCCGCAGCCCGTTCATGGCAAGACGAGCACCATCGAGCACGACGGACGCACCGTGTTCGCCGGGCTGCCCCACCCGATGACGGCCACCCGGTACCACTCGCTGATGATCGAACGGGAGACGTTGCCCGACGTGCTCGAGGTGTCGGCCTGGTGCGACGGGGACATCATCATGGGGGTGCGCCATCGCGACCTGCCGGTGGAGGGCGTCCAGTTCCACCCCGAGTCCATCCTGTCGGCAGAGGGCAGGGCGCTGCTCAGGAACTTCCTGGCGATGTCGGCGTGACACCCGACCCGGTCCTGACCGAGTGCCTCGAGTCGCTGGTCGCCCATCGCGACCTCTCCCGCGACCAGGTGGGCCGCGCCGTCGGGGTGATGATGGACGGCCAGGCGAGCGATGTGCAGATCGCGGCATTCCTCACGGCCTTGCGCGCAAAGGGGGTCACGGCCGTCGAGCTCGCGGGACTTGCAGAGGCCGTGCGCGCCCGGGCAGAGCACGTGCAGGTGGACGACGCGCACACGCTGGTGGATACCTGTGGCACCGGTGGCGGCCCGTCCACCATCAACATCTCGACCGGTGCGGCGTTCATCGCCGCGGGGGCCGGGGCCAGGGTGGCCAAGCACGGAAACCGCGCTGTGACGTCTCAATGCGGTAGCGCTGACGTGCTCGAGGCCCTTGGCGCACGGGTGGATCTGGGGCCCGATGATGTGGGCCGGTGCATCACCGAGGCCGGCGTGGGCTTCATGTTCGCTCCCGCCCATCATCCGGCCTTCCGCCACGTGGGCGGCGTACGTCGCGAACTGGGCATCCGTACGGCGTTCAACGTCATCGGTCCGCTCGTCAACCCCGCCGCCGCCTCTCATCAGGTGATCGGCGTCTTCGACCCCTCGTACCTCGAGCGGGTGGCCGATGCGCTGTCGATGCTGGGATCCCGGCGCGCGCTGGTGGTGGCGGCCCGCGATGGGCTTGACGAGATCTCCACCGCCGCGGTCACCGATGCGGTGCTGTGGGACCACGAGGGGTTCTCGACGCTGGCGATTGACCCGGCCGCGCTGGGCATCACCCCTCCACCCGACGGCGCCCTTGCCGGCGGCGGGCCCGGGGAGAATGCACGCGCCCTTCGGGCGGCGATCGGTGGCGAGGCCGGGCCGGTGCGCGAGGTGCTGGTGCTGAATGCGGGGGCCGCGATCTGGATCGCGGGCCTCGCCCATTCACTGGAGAGGGGAATGGAGATGGCCGAAGAGGCGACGGTCTCCGGGGCGGCGCTCGCCCGCCTGGAGCACTTCACCCAACTGACATCGCGCCTCGGCGCCGCGGTGGGAACCGCATGATGCCGACCTTCCTCGACGAGGTTGTGCAGCGCACGCGGGCCGACGTGAACGCGCGCCGCGCGCAGGTACCGATGGAGGCTCTCGCGGAGCGCCTCGAGCCGGCCCCGCGCGCGCGGCCCTTCTCCGAGGCGCTGGTGCAGGAGGGCATCGCGCTGATCGCGGAGATGAAGCGCTCGAGCCCGTCGAGGGGGCCGATCAGGCCGGATGCCACCGTGAGGGAGATCGTGCGCGCGTACGAGGCTGCCGGGGCCTCGGCATGCTCGGTGCTCACCGAGCCGCATTGGTTCGGGGGGTCGCTGGACGACCTGCGCGAGGCGCGCGCGGCCTGTGCGCTGCCCCTTCTGCGCAAGGACTTCATCATCGATCCCTACCAACTGGTCGAAGCCCGCCTCGCGGGGGCGGATGCGGTGCTGCTCATCGTCGCCGCGCTTGATCCCGCCGAGTTGGTGTCGCTCTACGACCAGGCATCGGATCTGGGGCTCGATTGTCTCGTCGAGGTGCATGACGACGAGGAGATGGAGATCGCCGTGGCGAGCGGGGTGGAGATCATCGGGGTGAACAACCGCAACCTCCACACGCTTGAGGTGGATCCCGGGACCGCGCTCCGGCTGCTGGTGGACGCCCCCGCCGGGACGATCGTGGTTGCCGAGTCCGGCATCACCTCATACGAGGATGTCGAGCGGCTGGAGGAGGCGGGCGTGGACGCCATCCTCGTGGGTGAGGCGTTGATGCGCGAGGAGGACCCCGGGGCGGCGGTGCATGCGCTGCTCGGCACGAGGGCGGCGGAGTGAGGGCACGGGTGGCGGTTGGCGGAACCGGCTGATCCGGGCGCCGGTCCCGGCGCGGATCGACGGCGCCTGGTCGGGCTCATCGCAGGGGCGATCGCCGCGGGTCTCATCGTGGTGATGCTGGTCGTCGGTCTGGTCAATAGCGGCACGTCCACGGTCATTGACGACACCCTCGGGGCCGGGTCGCGTCCGGCCGCTCCCGCCCTGGTACTGCCGGTGCTGGTGTCCGGTGCGGGGCTGCCGGCAGTCGGTCAGCAGGCGTCCCTGGCGGATCTGACGGGGAGTGTTGTCCTGCTCAACGTGTGGGCATCGTGGTGTGGCCCCTGCCGGGATGAGGCTCCCGTTCTGGAGGGCCTCTGGCAGCGGTACGGCCCGGACGGGCTCGTGGTCCTCGGGATCGACATCCAGGACCTGTCCGCCGACGCCCGGGCGTTCATCCGCGAGCACGGGCTCACATACCCGTCGCTGCGCGATGGCACCGATGCCAGCAAGGCTGCGCTTGAGGCCACGGGGGTGCCCGAGACCTACCTCATCGACCGCAAGGGCCGCATTGCGCTTCACGTGGCCGGGCCGGTGGCGAGCGCCACCGATCTCTCGGCCCCCATCGAACGCCTGCTGGCGGAGCGGTGATGCGCGGTCGGGCGATGGCGATGGTTGCGGTGCTCGTGGCGGTTCTCGCCTTCGCGGTGCCCGCCCTGTCGGTGACGGTGGCCGAGGTGGCGCGCGAGGTGCGGTGCCCCACGTGCAACACGCCGCTCGACGTGTCGTCGTCGTCGGCCGCAGAGCGCATGAAGGTCTTTATCGCCGACCGCATCGCCGCGGGGGAGGACAAGGAGCAGATCATCGACGCGCTCGTGGACGAGTTCGGCCGCGGGGTCCTTGCCACGCCTCCCAAAGAGGGGTTCGACCTCATCGTGTGGGTTGTCCCGACCGTCCTGGTGCTGCTCGGCCTGATGGCCATCCCGGTGGTCACCCGGTCGTGGGCCCGGCGCCGGGCGGATGGGCCTCTGCCGGACATCTCGGCGGAGGATGCCGCGCGGCTCGAGGAGGAACTCGGGCGCTCGGACGGCTAGGCACGCGTGCCCGACCAGGACGGCATCCGCATCGGCACCGCATCGTGGACCGATCCCGAGTTCATCAGGGCGGGCTGGTATCCCGACGACGTGAAGAACGATGCGGAGGGGCGGCTGCGGCACTACGCCCTGCACTTCCCGATGGTGGAGGTGAACGCGACGTTCTACGCGCTGCCCCGGCACGCAACGGTGGCCGCCTGGGCGGACCGCACCCCCGAGGGGTTCCGTTTCCACGTGAAGGCGCATCAGGTGATCTCGGGGCACGCCGCCGACCCCTCCCGCCTGCCGGGCCCGCTGCGGGACCTGCCGTATGAAGTGGATCAGAGGGGGCTCATCCGTCGGCCCTCCCGCGAGTTGCGCGATGCCGTCATCGACTCGCTCGTCGAGGCGGTGGCGCCGCTGGGTCCGAAACTCGGCGCGATCCTCCTGCAACTTCCCCCGCACGTGAGGTCGGGTCCGGATACCCGTGCCGAGGTGGGACGCATCATCGAGCGCCTTCATCCGCTGCGCACGGCGGTGGAGTTCCGGCATGTGTCGTGGGCCGAGCCGGGTGAGCGCGAGGCCGCTGTGGACCTGCTGGCCGAGCGGGGGGCCGCGTGGGTGTGCGTGGACGCACCGCAGATTGACGTGCCCACTGCAATGCCGCCGATCGTGGAGGTCACGTGCCCCGGGCTCGCGTACCTGCGCCTGCACGGTCGCAATGCGGCGACCTGGCAGGGAAGCCGCTCCGTGGCCGAGCGCTTCGACTGGCAGTACACCGACGAGGAACTGGCCGAGTGGCTCGTCCCCGTACGCGACATGGCACGGCTCGCCACGGAGGTCGCGGTGGTTTTCAACAACAACCACGGGGACTTCGCGCTTCAGGGAGCCACACGGTTCGGGCAGATGGTCCGGGAGGCCGGGGGAGCGTGACAACGACCATGGGCACCGTGCGCCTCTCCGCACTGCCCGTCGGCGTGCTGGCGATCGTCGTCACGGCGCGCGACCGGGCCGGGCACCCCACCCGGTCGCAGTGGTCCGTGGTCGGTAATGGCTAGGATTCACGGTGTCGTGTCGCATCAGGGAGGACCGCGGATGATCACCCTTACACCCGTCGCAGGGGAGAAGTTGAAGCACCTCATCGCCGAGGAGGCCGAGCCGGGCTCTGGCCTGCGCGTGACCGTGCTGCCCGGCGGATGCTCGGGATTTGAGTACGCCATGACCTTCGACCTGCCGGCAGAGGGCGACGAGGTCGTGGAGCAGCACGGCGTCCGGGTGATCATGGACCGTATGAGCGTCCCGTACCTGCTGGGCTCGGAGTTCGACTACGAGGAGGGGTTCCAGGGTGCGGGGTTCCGCATCAACAACCCCAATTCGACGGGGTCGTGCGGCTGCGGCAAGTCGTTCACCGCCTGATCGGGTGAGCATGCCCGTCATCGCCGGGGCCGTCCGGACGCCGATCGGTGCCTTCATGGGCGCTCTGGCACCGGTTCCCGCGACGGATCTTGGCGCCATCGTCATCCGCGCATCCCTCGAGCGGGCGGGCGTGCCCCCGGACCAGGTGGACGACGTGGTGATGGGGTGCATCCTTCAGGCGGGCCTTGGCCAGGGTCCCGCCCGTCAGGCGGCGATCGCGGCGGGCGTGCCAGCCACGGTCCCCGCCACGACGATCAACCAACTCTGCGGGTCGGGCCTGCGGGCGGTGGCAATGGCGGCGCAGCAGATCCGCGCGGGCGATGCCGGGGTGGTGGTGGCGGGGGGCATGGAGAGCATGAGTCGCGCGCCGCACCTGGCATATCTGCGCGAGGGGCAGCGCATCGGCGAGGTGCCGATGCGCGACACGTTGATGACCGATGGCCTGTGGTGCGCGCTGACCGACCAGCACATGGGCGCCACGGCCGAGGTGATTGCCGAAAGGTTCGGTGTGAGCCGCGGGGACCAGGACGCATTCGCCGCCGAGAGCCAGCGCCTCACGCGGCTGGCGATGGAGCGCGACCACTTCCGCGACCAGGTGGTGCCGGTACCGGTACCCGTGCGCCGGGGTGACCCGGTGCTGGTGGATACCGATGAGCATCCCCGGCCCGACACCACCGAGGAGAGTCTGGCGGGGATGCGCCCCGCGTTCCGGGCCGACGGTACGGTGACCGCCGGGAACTCGTCGGGCATCAACGACGGCGCTGCGGCCATGGTCGTGCTGTCGGAGGAGAGGGCCACTGCTCTGGGGGTGACGCCGGTGGCACGGATCCTGGGTCAGGCATGGACCGGCATCGCACCGGAGATCATGGGATTTGCCCCCGTCCAGGCTGTGCGGACGGCGCTTGACCGCTCCGGCATCGGCATTGACGACGTGGAGTTGTTCGAGATCAACGAGGCCTTCGCTGCGCAGGCCGTTGCGGTGCAGCGCGAGCTCGGGATCGGGCGCGAGATCCTCAACGTCAACGGAGGCGCGATCGCCCTCGGTCATCCCGTCGGCGCCTCCGGTGCGCGCATCCTTGTGACCCTGATCCACGAGATGCACCACCGGGAGGCCCGCATCGGCGTGGCTGCACTGTGTGTGGGCGGTGGCCAAGGGGTGGCAATGGTGGTGGAAGCGCTCATCTGACCGTGGGCGGGCGGCTACGCCCTGCCGAGGCGTGGTCGTCCCTGTGCAGG
>CAMAVU010000056.1 GCA_945861935.1 Bifidobacterium breve
GCCCCCGTGCCGTCTGCATCGCGATCCCGGCGGGCGTCACCGGAGTCGTCCCGCCCCCAAGGGCGTCGAGAGCAAGCAGGATCTCGGTCGCGCGGTGACGTCCACGGGCCCTGCGCCGGCGTGCTGCGTGCCAGATGACCCCCCGTCCGGGGGCCACGAGGATGACCGCGGTGGCGCCCGCGGTGCCCACCAGGGCGATCACCGGGCCAGTGGGCACGCCGATGGCCGACGACAGCAGCGCCCCCGCCACGGCCATGGCACCGCCGATCGCTCCCGCCAGCACCAGCATCACCGCCATCCGGTCGGTCAGATGGCGGGCGGTCACGCCCGGTGCGATCAGCATCACCACCATCAGGATGGCACCGACCATGCGCAGCCCGATGACCACGGCGGTCACGAGCAGGACGATGGACGCCGCCTC
The DNA here is from genome assembly GCA_945861935.1 of Bifidobacterium breve. Classification (GTDB taxonomy): domain Bacteria; phylum Actinomycetota; class Thermoleophilia; order Miltoncostaeales; family Miltoncostaeaceae; genus SYFI01. Next base: position 422 of record CAMAVU010000056.1, read on the forward strand.
CACCGCACGCACGCGCACGCCGGTCGCCGCGCTGAAGGCCCGGTCGAAGATGACGGCCTTCAGCGGCCGGTACAGGAGCACCAGGACGGCGATGGACGCCACCATCAGCACGAGGGAGGTCACGACGTCCGCCGACACGATGCCGGCGGCCTGCCCGAACAGGTAGGCCTCCAGCCCGGCCTGCTGGCCGCGCCCGGACCCCGCGATCCAGGTGAGCAGCACGATGCCGGCCGAGAACCCCCCGGCCAGTACCACGCCGATCGCCGTGTCGGTGCGAAGCCGTCCACTCCGCTCGATGGCGAGGATGGCGAACGACGCGATGAGCCCGGCGATGATCGCCCCCGCGAGCAGGGTGGACGGGTCGCGGGCGCCGGTGATGATGAAGGCCACCGCCACGCCGGGCAGCGCCGCGTGGGCGAGGGCGTCGCCGACCAGACTCCGCGACTGCAATACGGCGACCGACCCGAGCACCCCGGCCGTGATGCCCAGGATCATCGCGCCGATGGCGACCAGCACCACGGTGCCGGGCAGCGGCAGGATGTCGTACAGCCAGGTCAGCGCGCGGGCTCCGTGCCGGTGGTCAGCAGCGCGTCGGCGCCGTAGGCCCGCGCCAGGTTGCCGGGGCTCAGCACCTCGGCAATGGGGCCGCACGCGATGGTCCGCACGTTGAGGAGCAGCCCCCACTCGAAGCCCGCGCGCAGCGTGGCCAGATCGTGGTGCACGGCGATGATCGACGCGCCATGTTCATCGCGCAACTCGGCGAGCAGGATCAGGATGTCGCGCTCGGTGCGTGCGTCAATACCCGCGAAAGGCTCATCGAGCACCAGCAACTCCGCCTGCTGGCAGAGCGCGCGGGCGAGGAACACCCGCTGGCGCTGGCCGCCGGAGAGGGCCCCGACCTGCCGGTCGGCGAACGGTGTGAGCCCGAGGCGCTCCATGGCGTCCCCCGCCGCCCGTCGGTCCGATGCCCTGAGGCGCCGGAGCCATCCCACGCGGGCGTAGCGGCCCATCTCCACGGCCTCACGGACGGTGATCGGGAAGTCCCAGTCCACCTCGTCGCGCTGCGGCACGTAGGCCACGAGCGCACGACCCTCGCGCGGCGGGCGGCCCAGCACCGAGATGCGCCCCGCATCAATGGGAAGGATGCCCATGGCCGCCCGGAGCAGCGTGGACTTTCCCGAGCCGTTGGGGCCGATGACGGCCGAGAGGGTGCCCCGCGGGAACTGTGCATCGACGTCCCAGAGGACGGGTGCATCGCGGTAGGAGACCGTGAGCGCCCGGATGTCGAGGGCGGCGGCCCCGGTGGACGGCACGGTGGTCACCGGCCCGCGAGCCCCCCGGCGATGCGCTGGGCGTTGGCCCGGATCATGCCGATGTAGGAGTCCCCGGCGGTCCCCGCACCGCCGGCCGAGTCGGCATACAACTCCGCCCCGATCTCCACGGGCTGGCCCTTTCTGGCCGAGGCTTCCCGGACGGCGTGGATCGTCTGGGGCGAGATGGACGACTCGATGAAGATGGCGCGGATCCCGCGCGATGCGACGAGGTCCGACACCCGCTCGATGTCGTCGGTGGTGGCCTGAGTAACCGTCGAGGTGCCCTGGATCCCGGCGACCTCGAATCCGTAGGCGCGCCCGAAATACCCGAACGCATCGTGGGATGTGACGAGCACCCGCTCACGGCCGGGGATGCGGGCGAGCGTGGCCCGCACCTCGCGGTCGAGGGCGCTCAGCCTGGCCGCGTACCGGGCGCCGCGTCGGCGGTATCCGGTGGCCCCGGCGGGGTCAACGTCGGCAAGCGCCCGCGCGATCACTTCCGCCGACGACGACCACAGCCCGGTATCCAGCCACACATGCGGGTCAACCTGGTCGGGGTGCGCGGGGGAGCGTCTGAGCGCCGTCCGGGGGATGTCGTCGGTCACGGCCACCACGGTGGTGCGGCGTGCCATCTCCTCGAACCAATCACCCATGCGGCCCTCAAGGTTGAGGCCCACGTAGAGCAGCAGGTCACCATCGCGGAGCGTGGCGACATCGGAGGCCGATGCCTTGTAGGAGTGGGGATCAACACCGGGCCCCATGAGGCTCGTCACCTGAACGCGGTCGCCACCGATCTCGCGGGCCATGTCGGCCAGGAAGTTGGTGGTTGCAACGACCCTGACCGGGCGCTGCCCGATGGGGGCCTCGGGGCCACGGCCGCCCGAGCCCGCGAGGGCAACGGTCACCACTGCGAGGACGATCGCCCCCACCAGTGCGGTCAGCCAGCGGGTCATCCGTCTCCCGGCCCGGCATCCAGCCGCATGGCGAGGGCCAGCCCGCGCCCGATGGAGTGCCGGCGGCGGCCCACCCGGATGAGCACCGGGCCGTCGAACGGCTCGCGGGAGATGACCTCCACCGCCGTGCCGGGGCGGATGCCACGATCGGCCAGGTACCGGAGCATCTCGGGGTCGGCATCGGAGACGCCGGCCAGCGTGGCCCTCGTGCCCGCCTGCGTTTCCCACAGCGTCGTCGTCCGGTCGTCACTCATCACGAGGTCGGCCGAGGGGATGGGGTCGCCGTGGGGGTCGTGCGTCGGGTGGCCGAGTTTGGCCGCGATCAGTTCCAGCACGTCGTCGGACAGCACGTGCTCGATGACCTCGGCTTCGTGGTGCACGCGGTCCCAGCCCATCCCGAGTTCCGCTGCGAGGAACGTCTCGATCAGCCGGTGCCGGCGGAGAACCGCCAGCGCGATTAGGCGTCCCTCGTCGGTCAGCCGGACCGCTCCGTACCGCTCGTGCGCGACGAGACCACGGGCCGCCAGCCGCTTGACCATGGCCGACGCGGACCCCTGTGTGACCCCGAGACGCATGGCGATGGCGCGCACCGGAACCCCCCCGTCACCCGAGTCCTGCGCGAGGCTGAAGATGGCCTTCGCGTAGTCCTCGGTGGCGCGCCCGGCCGGCCCCTCGGATGTGGGTATCGCCTCAACGATGGAAAGAGTTTGGCACATCAAACTTTGATCCGCACAATCGCTTGCTGGTGGCGGCCAGATGGGCACATGGGCGCCGCGGTCGGGACCGCGCGGGGGGGCGGGGCGGGTGGATGGGCGCGGCAGGACTCGAACCTGCGACCCAGGGATTATGAGTCCCCTGCTCTGACCATCTGAGCTACGCGCCCTTCGGCAGCATTGTGGCGCACCGGTGATGTGCGGGCCGTGGCCCCTGCGCGGGTGCACGCCGTTGCGATCGTGCTGCTGCATCCGTTACGGCGCCCATGCAGGGTGGGGGCACCAGCCGCCGGGCAAGGCGATGGGCAGCGCGAGGCGGGTCCACTGTGTCGCCGTCGATGCGATGCGCGGTGTGCGCTGGCAGGTCCACCATGGGGGCGCTGGTCGTCACGGCACGCCGGGCGCCGGGTGCCCCGCTTGGTGACAATGGGATGCATGCCGACCGACCGCCGCGACACCATTGCAGGGGGCTTCACCGAGACCGCATCCGAGTACGACGGGGCGGTTCGCTTCAACCTCGAGGGCGCCCAGCGCCTCGTTCTGTCCATCCCCCCGGGGCACTATGACGACGTGCTCGACGTGGGCTGCGGCAGCGGGTGGGCCACTCAGGCCGTGATCGACCGGTTCCACCCGGCTCGTGTGACGGGCGTGGACCCCTCCGACGGCATGCTCGATCAGTTCCGGGCCAAGCGGGGTGAGATCGCGGGCGTTGAGGTGTCGCTGGTGCAGGCCGGCGTCGAGGACATGCCCGTGGAGCCCGGGGCCTTCGATCTGGTGATCTGCTCGATGGCCTATCACTGGTTCCAGCACCGGTGGGACGCCGCCGCGGCGATGGCACGGGCCATGAGGCCGGGGGCAATCATCGCCATCCTGTGCTCGGGCAAGGGTGGCGAGCAGGCGTACCGCGATGTCATCGCCGACGTGGAGCCCATCAACTACCAGTGGCTCGGTGCGTTCGACGGCAACCTGCGGGGCGTCTCCGAGATGGAGGGATACCTCGTCGGGGCGGGGCTGGAGCCCGTGGACATCTGGATGGAGCGCCGCGTGCGGTACTCCACCGTGGACGCCTACATGGAGCGCATGCGCGTGGTGGCGGGGCACATCATCGGCGACCCGGCGGCCCCGGAGGTGGCGGGATGGTTGTCGCGCGTCGAGGCCCGGATGCGCGAGCGCTCGGGCCCCCGCGGCTGGACCTACGAGTTCAACAAGCTGTACGCGATCGCCAAAAAGCCCTCGTAGGGCGGCACTCCCCGGAACCTCAGGAGAAACCGCGGGAGAAACCGCGGGGACAGTCCCCCCAGGGGGACTGTCCCCGCGGTTTCTCCCGCGGTTTCCCTGCGGCCCCCATACAAAGGTGGTTGTCCGCGTGCGCGGTGGTGGGACCCCGGGTGCCGGTGGGCAGCACCGTCCGGGGTGGCGGATAGCGTCGTCCCGTGATCGTCGAACAAGCGCTCTACCGGGACGGAGCGCGCCAGCCCGGTCGGCAATCGCTGGAGGATCTCGCTGCTGCCCGCAGCGAGCCCGGCGCCATGGTCTGGATCGGCATGAGCGCACCCGGGCCGGGGGAGTTCGACGCCGTGACGCGCCTGTTCCGGTTGCATCCGCTCGCGGTGGAGGATGCAATTCACGCCCACCAGCGCCCGAAACTGGAGTCCTACGGCGACACCCTGTTCTGCGTGCTGCGCCCCGCGCGGTACCTGGAGGTCACCGAGACGGTGGAGTTCGGAGAGGTCCATGTGTTTTGCGGACCCGGTTTCGTGATCACGGTGCGCCACGGGGAGATGCCCGACCTCGCGCAGGTGAGGGCTGGGTGTGAGGACCATCCGGCGGTGCTGGAAGGCGGTCCGATGTCGGTGCTTCATGCCGTGATGGACGCGGTGGTCGACGACTACGCGCCGGTGGCGGACGGCATCGAGAACGATCTCGACGAGATCGAGGACCAGGTGTTCAGTCACGGCGAGGACGCCTCGAAGCGCATCTACGAGCTCACGCGCGAGGTCATCGGGTTCCAGCGCGCCCTCGCGCCGCTCGGCGAGATGACCGACCGGTTGATGGGTCACGAGCATGTCAGTCACGAGGAGCGCCGCTACCTGCGGGACGTGCATGACCACGCGGTCCGGCTGGCGGACCGGGTGGAGGGGTTCCGGGAACTGCTCGCCGGCATCCTGCAGGTCAACCTGAGCCAGGGGGCCCGTGCGCTGGCCCTGGCATCGCATGAGCAGACCGTCGAGAACAGGAAAATCTCGGCGTGGGCGGCCATCATCTTCGCACCCACCGTGGTCGGGACCATCTACGGCATGAACTTCGAGAACATGCCCGAACTGGGCTGGGAGTGGGGGTACCCGCTTGCTCTCGCGGTCATGGCGGCAATCGCCGTGGCGCTCCACGCGCTGTTCAGGCGCCGCGGCTGGATTTAGCCAACCCCGGTCCCCGGGGAGATGCGGAGCGCCTAAGGTGCCGTCCCGTCCGCACGAAGGAGATACGTGTCCACACGCCGCCAGTTCCTCCGGAGGGGCGCCCTCGCCGCAGGTGCACTTGCCGCCACGACGACCGCGGGCAAGGTTGCGACGAGCGTGGCCGGTGCCGCTGCGCCAACGTCGCTCAAGGGCATGAACATCATCATGTTCATCACCGACCAGGAGCGGCAGATCCAGCACTTCCCCCCGGGGTGGGCGCGGGAAAACCTGCCGGGGCTCAGCAGGTTGCAGCGGCACGGGCTGACCTTCGACAAGGCGTTCACCAACGCGTGCATGTGTTCACCGGCCCGCAGCACCCTGATGAGCGGCTACCTGCCCGCCCAGCACGGGGTCAAGTACACGCTCGAGACCGACATGCCGTCCCCGCAGTACCCCCAGACCGCGCTGCCGACTCCCCCATCAATGGCCAATCTGGCCACCGTGGCCGCCGCCGCGGGGTACAACGTCGTCTACAAGGGCAAGTGGCACTGCAGCAAGCCCGCCGCCGCCGACTTCGTGTGGACGCCCCAGGATCTCGCGACCTATGGCTGGTCGCGCTGGAATCCGCAGGACGCCGGCGCCAATCAGGACATCCCGGAAATGGGGGCGGGCCTCGCCAACAACGACGGCCGCTTCATGACGTCGGTGGGCGACTACCAGGACTCGTCCGAGGGGGTGCTGCAGTTCATCACCCAGATCGCGGCGAATATGCAGCCGTTCTTCCTCGTCATCTCGCTGGTGAATCCCCACGACGTGCTGGCGTACCCGACGACGTACGCCCAGGCCGGCTACACCAGCAGGTGGCTGCAGGGCACCGTCGGCCTGCCGGCCACCGTGGACGAGGACCTCACGACCAAGCCCTCGGCCCAGCGGGCGTTCCTCCGGCTGTCGGTCGGCCTCGGCCTGCTGCGCAAGGACCAGCAGAAGGTCAACTACCTCAACTTCTACGCCAACCTCATGAAGGCGTCCGACCAGTATCTGGTGGACACACTGGCGGCGCTCACGTCGGTGAGCACCCGGGACGGCGCCAGCAATCTCTACAAGGACACCGTGGTCATCCGCACGGCGGACCACGGCGAGATGGGCCTCACCCACGGCGGCCAGCGCCAGAAGAACTTCATGATGTACGACGAGGCGGTGAACGTGCCGCTCATCTACTCGAACCCGGTGCTGTGGAAGCGGGGGCGCACGAACAGCGCCCTGGTGTCGCACGTGGACTTCCTGCCCACCATGGCGTCGTTGCTCGCGGCTCCGTCGGGCGCCCGCTCGGCGTGGGAGGGCGTGGACTATTCGGCCATTGTGCTCGGCGCCAGCCCCAAGCCCGTTCAGGACTACGTCATCTTCACGTACAACGACTATCAGGCCGGGCAGAAGACCGGCCCGTATGTCCCGCCTCCGCAGCACCTGTACGGAATCCGGGAGAAGGACTGGAAGATCTGCCTGTACTACGACGCGAACGGCACGGTGCCGCCGCAGTGGGAGATGTACGACCTGCGGGCCGATCCACTGGAGCAGCGCAACCTCGCGTATCGCGGATACGAGCGCACGGCGGCTCAGCAGCGGCAGTTCCGCCGCCTGCAGATCAAACTCGCCAAGGTATGGCGGGAGCGTCTGCAACCGCTTGGCGGGTCCGCCGCGTTCCCCGTGACGATGCCGGGAACCTCGTGATGACCCGCCGCATGCCGGTCGTCCTCGCCGCCCTGACCGTGGCCGCCGCCCTGGGCCCGGCATCCCTCGGGGCCCCGGCGGCCCGGACGATCGTGCCCATCACGATTGCCGGCACGACCCACCGCACCACCGTCGTGTCACCCCGCCTGCTGGAGGACACCGGCACTGTGAAGGGGTCACCCATCGGGTCGGGCAGCATCGTGGTCCACTACGCGCTCACGCCCCGCGAGGCCGTCGCCAAGGTCAAGTGGACCATCACCAACGCCGCCGGCACGGTGACGGGGAGGGCGATCACCCGCTTCACGACCACGAACCTGACGATCACCTTCACGGGCCGCGGGCGCATCACCGGCGGCACCGGCAGGTACGCCGGCATCCGCTCCCAGCCCCTCGCCTTCAATGCCAAGCACTCGAAGACCGGGAAGAAGGAAGCCATCGCCTTCCGGGGTACCGGGACGCTTCCTGCCCCCGGGTATGGCGCGTCGGGGCCTACCCGGGGTTGAGGCCGCGCGCGAGTGAGGCGCCGACAAGGGCCGGAACCGCGTCGGCGGTCGCGAGCATCCTGCTCTCGGGGTCGCCCGCCGTGTACCGGATGGCGCCCGAGCGGTCCTGGAGCGACCGGATGACGCCGAGGGCGCCCGTGGCCGCCTGGCCACACGCGATGTCGGCCCGGGCCACCAGCGCGGTGGAGTTGGCGTTGGGACCGGTCCCCGGATAAACGGTCCACCCACCCCGCGTCCGTCGGCTCGCCAGCCACGCGCGCGCCTCACGGATGACGGCGGACGAGCATGCGGTGCCCGCGGCCCGGAGCGCCACCACCGAGAGGGCGGTGCTGTCCACATCCGGGGGCGCACTGCGGGTGAGCCCCAGGTTCCAGCCGGGGCCTGATCGCAGGGTGATGAGCGTCGTGGCGGCGGCACCGGGCACGCGGCCCGTCGCGGTGCGCAGCGCGATCATCGAGAGGGCCTGATCGAACGACGAGGTCCCATAGCGCCCCGGCCGGGGGCTGGCCGTGCGGATGCGCGCGAGGTAGTCGATCCCCCCCAGGTGGGCCGGATCAGCGCCGGCAGCCACTGCGCCCATCACCACCTTGGCCGCCGCCCCGGCCGTGTCGGCGTAGGCGGGCGCTGCCTTCGTGAGCGACCGCAGGCGTGTCCGCAGGGCCGCGGGCGGGGTGCCCGTGAGGCGCAGGGCCACCATCACATCGGCCTGCTGGCCGGCGGGCAGGCCCGCCGGGGGCTCACCGGCCAGCCACAGGGCGCCGCGCCGCGCCGACGCCCGGTCGCCGTCCGATGCCCCCTGAGCGGTGGGCACCGCCACGAGTGCGGTGCC
>CAMAVU010000057.1 GCA_945861935.1 Bifidobacterium breve
CCCGTCAGCGCGCCGGTGTCGCGCCGTTGCGCGACCACGCACCGCTCGTCGAGGCAGATGCGCAGGCGGGCCCCGCAGGGCACCAGATTGGTGCGAACCGATAGCGTGCCCCGCCGGGTCCGGGGGAAGCCCGGGCAGGCGTTGCCCTCACCCGCCCCGTCGTAGGCCGAGGCCAGCACTCGGCTGCCACCGGTGGGCGCGGGCGGTGGCACCGCCGCGACCCGGGGCACCTGTGCCCTGGACGCACCGGGAAGCGCCGTCGGCATCGTCCCCATGGCCGGGGAGGTAGCGAGCACCGTTCCGAAGGTGAGCAACGTGACGGTGAGAGCGATGGGCCTGAGCAGGAAGTGACTCCCTGTCGCGGTGTCGGCCGGGCCATGGGGCGCCCCCGGGAACGGGAACGCCCGTGTTCGGGCGGGCCATGTCGGCGTGCGGGCCAGCCACCCTACTCGTCCGCGATGCCCGCGTGCCGCTCCGCCGACGCGGAGAGCGGGTTTTGCCACCGCACCCGTTTCACGCTGTGAGCAGGAAAATGAGCCCGCGCTACGCTGTGGCACAGGACGCTCTTTCCCCAATGCGGCGGGTGGCGGGGGTGCGGGGCCCGCCGCCCGGGGGCACCGCACCGGACGGCCGCGCCGCTCTGGCTGGGGTGTCAGGCGTGCCGGCGGGGGCTGCGGCGGCCGTGATCCGGCCAGCGCCCGCCGGGTGGTCGCCGCTTCATCCGCTACCCGATCGTCCCGAACCCTGTCGTCACCAACGGGGTCTCCAGGCCGCCGCCGCCCACGCTACCCGGGGTGCCCAGACTGCTACCTCTGGAGCGGGCGGATCTCGAACCACTCCCACGCGGCGATTGTTGGGCTGTTACCAGTGCACACACGCTCCTCCGTGCATCCCGCGCGCACGAGGCCAGCGCCAGAGGCGATGGATCGGAATGCGATGCGTGCTTGTCGGCCGGCACGCCCGTCAGTGATCGCGGTGTGGCAGTCCACGCCCATCCACCTGCTGTTCCTTACGCGCAGGCGTTTCTGACACCGGGCGCTGAAGATGTGACGCGTGCCGAACGTCCCGGGTTGATTCGTGAGGACGGGCGAACCATCGCTCACGTCGTCGGCACGCCACAGCGCACCGTTCTGGCGGTGGCGCACCGCCACCTTCGACTGCAGGCGATCCGCTGCCAGGCCCGAGCAGAGCACCTTGATGTCAACTGCCTCCCACGCCTGGGCCGCGCCTGATGTCGCGGTCGTGTACATCGTTCCGCCTGCACGGACGTACTTGTTCGCGGGCGCTGAGAACAGTGCAACAGCGGAACCCTGGCTGCGCCGTGTCATGTTGACTGCCCCAGGTCGCACTGCCCCGCCCGCCGCGACGACGCCGCACGCCTTGTTCATCGTCTTCTGACGGATAGCCAAGTCGGTCTGCCTCACCATTTCACTGAAGTGACGGTCAAACCGCTGGGTTCTGCTGCTACCGGCACTGAGGTCCGGGCGCTGCACGGTTACCCCATCGGCGACGGTGAGCGGGGCCGCCCCCCCATCGTCATCCATACGCACGACGAGGGTGATGTCCCGGTCGTCCATCTCGTACCAACTCCACCCACCGGTCCAGTCGGTGCCCACGCAGCCGGAGTCGGACTCGCCCACCGAGAGATTGGTGTCATAGATGTCGGGCTCCGTGTCGATGAGGTGAGGGCCGGAGAGCAGCTGCACATCAAACTCCGTGTTCACGTTCCCGATGTTCGTGACGCGAACGCATGCCACGTATTCGTCATCGCTGGTGTAGTCGTCAATGCGTGTCGTCTTTACCGACGTGATCGCCACTTGGTGGAAAGCATTACTCGCGGCGCCGTCGCCGTAGCGGGCCACCGCCCAGTGCATCCGTTCCGCGATCGCCTTGCATGGCGTCCTACCCGTGGAAATCAGGTCCAGAACGGCTGTGGATGTGACGAGTGCAAGGCCATCCTGACTCACTGCCGCCAAGAAGCCGCGCGAATCGCAGGCGGCACGCAGGTTTGTCAGGAACCGGGAATCACAGGACGACTGGGTCTGACCGGTCTCGGCGAGGACGTAGCACTCGTCGTGGGCACGGCAGGCGTCGTTGAACAGCCAGTTGTAGGGCCAGGCGGCGAACTGGGTGAATGCGGTCTTGAGTGCTCCTTCAGAGGGGCCGCAGTCCCCTACCCCCTCATGCGCCCTGATGGCGCTCTGCCCGGCCACTGTGGCCCCGTCCTGGTCCGCACCTGAACCTGCGGAGCCCACGGGGACACACATACCGAGGGCGAGCATGCCCCACGCGAGGGCGGCGACAACGAGGATGACGGGACCGCGACGGCTGGGCATGGTGCCCCTTTGCGGATGGTTCCAGCGGGAACGATACACACGTGTCGGACGGGGGCGCTCACGAGGGGTTGGGGGTCGCCGAAGTGGGCTTGCTCCGGGGTTCCGGGCCCCGGCCTCCGGGCGGGCTGCTGTCCGTGGCCGCTCGCTTGCGCCCCGGGCTGGCACCCGGCCGCATCCCAGCGGGCCCGCCGGGGCGAACGTGTCGCCCGATCGGCGCTCCTGCCCCGAGCGTGGCACCCACCTCCTCCGATCGCTGCGTAAGGGGTCCGTTCTGCGTGCATGACATCTGCTGAAAGGCCCACGACCGTCTCGCGTGGGTATCTCCAACCGAGGAGGTGCGCTGCCATGCCCTATCCCCTGAGCGAGTGGTGGTTCTGGGTGTTCGTCGCTCCCGAGGCAGTCATCTTCGTCGGCTGGCTGGTCTTCGCGGCGTTCTCGGCTGTCGGTTTCGGCGCCGCGGCGGCCCGGCGCAGGATGACCCGGGGAGATGACGAGTAGGCCTGCGCGCCGGGCTGACTCCGGGTTGGGTGGGGTTGCGGGGAGGTGCCGGCCCTCACCGATCCGGTGAGCAGAAAACTGCCCGGACGTGCGTCGGCATCAACGGCACGCTTGGCAGCGCCCATGATTTCGGGAACCTCCTGCCATTCATCGAGCAGCAGGGGTCGGCCCGTGCGCGATGCGAGGCCTGCATCGGGGTCTGCCCTGAACAGCGCGGCCTCAGCCGGAACGTCGAGTCTGGCCACATCGTTTGCGTGGCGGGAGGCGAGTGCCGTCTTCCCGCAGCCCCGGGGACCCACGAGCAGTACTGCTGGGTGACTCCCGAGATCTCGTCCGAGATCGCCATCTGCAAGGCGGAGGAGGTGGGTCATCGCGCACAGCACATCACTCCTATGCATCACAACATGTGACACCTATGCAAAGCAGCCTGTGAGTTCCATGCACTGCTGTTGATCCGTCCGACTGCCTGAGGCCCCCCACGCGCTCGGTCGGTCAGAAGCGAAGCCAGGGTCCGCCGGGGAGGAACGGCGCGCAGGGGCCGGGTCCACGCCTCCTGCCGTCGGCTTCGGGCTACGAGTCGCCGATGTCGTCATCCAGCGAACCGGCCTCCACGGTTCCCGTGAGGATGAGGTCCTCGCAGTACCCGCGTACCTCGGCGGGATCCGTGAAGACCCGGAAGCCGTACCCGACTGCGGCCCGCCATACATCGTGGGGCTCATCAATCAGGAGCGCGACAGGTGGCGTGAGTTCGCGCTGGACGCCACTCGGCCATGCGAGGTCGAGGATGACCGCCGGGCGTCTCCGGGTCCGTGGAGGTGCGCGAATCACGACTGAGCCATGTGATGCCCCCGCGACCTTTCGGATTCTGCGCGAGATCTGACCTGTGGCGAGGCGGTGCCGTCCCGAGGGGGCACCGGGCGACGCGTGCGGGGCGTTCCCCTGGGCGCGTGCGGGAAGCCCCGTCCATGGGGAGCGGGTGTGGCATCTACCTGGGGGGGGGCTCGTCAGACGAGCCGGAGTGGGCCGTGCAGGGTTCGAACCTGCGACCTTGGGATTAAGAGTCCCCTGCTCTACCAGCTGAGCTAACGGCCCGCGGGCACGCTAGCAGCGGGGAGAGGGCGGGCGGAAGGGATCAGCCCGTGGTTGCGGTCTGCTCCGTGAGCTCCGACAGGCGGTTCCGGATGTCCGGGGCCACGGGGTCGTCGGGCGCCAGTTCCAGGAACCGCTGGTACGCGAGGATCGCCTGGGTGCGCTGCCCGGCCTGCTCGGCCAACTGGCCCCAGTACGAGTACATCTCCGCGTCCTCGGGGTTGAGGCGGGTGTACGCGGCCACGGCGGGGAGTGCTGCGGCGGGGTTGCCCTGGGTGGTCGCGATGGTCACGAGGCTCAGCACGGCGTCGGCGTTGCCGGGTGCGGTCTCGGTGGCGGCAAGGGCGTCTGCCAGCGCGGCAGGGTCGTTCCGGTCCGTGGCCAGCCGGGCCTGTGCGAGCGTGGACTGGGCGGTGGCGAGGTCGGTTGTTGCCTGTTCGAGATCGGCCTTGGCGGCGGCGCTGTTCGGGGACGCCGTGGCGGCCTTCTGTGCGGCCGCCAGATCGGCCTTCTCAGCGGTGACGCGCGCGCTCGCATCGTCAATGGACTGCTGGAGCGGGTCGCTGGTCCCGCACCCGCCGCTCACCGCCAGACCGCCCGCCACGAGGCCGAAGCCCGCGAAGGCGACGATCGCGATGATGGCGACGACCTTCGTGAGGGTTCTCTGCCGCTTGCCGTCGAACAGCACGCGGCGACGCTACACGATCCGCTCGCGCGCCTCGGTGGCCGCGGCGGTGATGGCACGGGCGTCGAGGCGTGTCGGACCCTCGTGCCCCAGCACCTGCTTGCCGTCCACCCAGGAGGCGATGACGCGGGAGCGGGGGTCGAGCACGGCCAGGGACGGGTCGGCTTCGAGCGGCGCACCGTCGAATGGGCGGATGGCCACGATGTCGGCGCGCTTGCCGGGCAGGAGGGAGCCGATCTCCCGGTCCATGCCGATCACCCGGGCGGAGCCGATCGTGGCAAGCGCCAGCATGTCGGCGGCAACCGGGGTGGTCCCGCGACGCGCCACGCCCTCGGCCGCCCACCGGGCCTCGTCACGCAGGTCGTATTGGCCGGCGCTGGCCGGGCTGTCGGTGCCCAGACCCACCGGGATGCCGAGCATCTGCAGCAACTCAACCGGGGCATCGCCGCACTCGAGGCGAGCGTTGGAGTGCGGGCAGTGGGCCACGCGTACCCCGTGCTCGGCGAGGAGGACGGCGTCCTCCTCGCCCACCTGCACGCAGTGGGCGGCGATGAGGCCGGGGACGAGCGCTCCGGCGGCCGCCAGCCGGGACACCACGCCGGGGCCGCCGCCGGGCCAGTGGGCGGGCTCGCGCCCGACCGACCGGATGGCGTCGACGAGGTACCCGATCTGGTCATCGAGCAGCATGACCTCGTCGGGGGACTCGGCCACGTGCGCGGCGATGGAGCCCGCGCCGAGGATGGGATCGCCCAATACCTCACTCCATATCTCGGGGCCCACGGTGTAGGGGGAGTGTGGTGAGACCCCCACCCTCACCAGCGGTCCTGCCTCGTCGCGCATCCTGAGCAGGGCCTCGCCGTGCCGCGTGACCTTCTCCCGGGCGGCCGTGCCGGTCTCGCGCCCGAAGATCTCCATGTGGACGATGGCGCGCAAGCCCGCCTTTCCGGCCGCTTCCACGCCGAAGCCGCCGGGACCCGAGTCGGCCAGGGTGGTGGTGCCGCACCTCAGTGCAGCGAGGGCAGCCCAGCGGGCCGCCGCCGCCCGGTCCACGGCGGTCACGTCTGCGGTGCGGTGGAGGAAGGAGCCCAGCCACTGGCCGAACGGGGCGTCGGGCACCAGGCCGCCCATGAGCGCCCATTCCAGATGGCAGTGGGCGTCCACCAGCCCGGGGATGAGGATGGCGTCGCCCAGATCGGTGACGGGCACGTCGTCGCATGGCGGGAGGTTGCGCTCGCGGCCCACCGCCACGATGACTCCGTCCTGCACCAGCACGCCGCCGCCCCGGACCACCGGGCCCTCGACGGGAAGCACCCACTCCGCCCGGATGAGGGCCGAGTAGCGTGCGGCGCTAGGCGACGGGGGTGGTCTCGTCGGTCTTCGTGGGCAGCGCCGGGTCCGCTGATTGCGCGGCCGTCAACTGCTCGTCGCCGCCCTTGTCGCCCGTCACGCCCCGCTTGAACTCGCGCATTCCGGTGCCGAGGCTCTTGCCGATCTCCGGCAGCCGCCGTGCGCCGAAGGCCAGAAGGATGATGGCCAGAACGATGATGAGTTCGAGCGGACCGATGCCGAACGGCATGGGATGACCTCGTGGTCGGGGTTCCCCGGCGGGGATCCGATTGGCGCGACGTTAGCATGGGCCTGTACGTCGTCGAATCGGCGGGAGGTGCGGGGATGTCGCTCGAGCCCATCGCGGTGGGATGGGGTGGCGTGGTGGGGACCATCGGCCTGGCCGCATCGGCCGGATCGTCCGTCTGGGTACGGGTTATCGCGATCGTCGGGGCCTTCCTCCTGGGTGGGTTCCTCTCGGGCGTGCGCACGCTGGACCGCCGTCCCCTCAACGCGACCGCAGCATGGGCGTTCGGGTGGCTGCTCTGGGGCATCATCTGCCTCGTACTCGCCATCGTCGCGGCATTCGGCGCGACGACGGATCCCGAGTTCGCGCCCGGCACCGGCTTGGCGGCGCTGTTCATTGCCGCGGGGTCGTTGCTGGCGGCCGTCGTCGGTGCCCTCGCCGCGGAGCGCCGGTACTCCACCAAGAGCCTCAGGCGGCGGTACTAGCGGACGAAGTCCCGGTGGGAGCGGCTGGACGTGGGTCCGGCCTGCCCCTGGTACTTGCCCTGATACGGGGTGTCCACCGGGGTGGTCATCTGGAGGAACGAGATCTGGCCGATGCGCATCCCCGCGTGGATGGCGATGGGCAGGCTGGCCACGTTCGAGAACTCCAGCGTGATCTGGCCCTCGAAGCCGGGATCGATGTAGCCGGCCGTGGAGTGGATGAGCAGGCCCAGTCGGCCGAGGCTCGACTTCCCTTCCAGACGCGCCACCAGATCATCGGGGATCCCCACGCGCTCCAGCGTGGAACCGAGCACGAACTCGCCGGGGTGCAGGATGAAGGGCTCGTCGTCGGCGACGGTCACGACCTCGGTGAGGTCGGTCTCGGGCTCGCGGGGATCGATGAAGGGCTGGCGGTTGTTTCTGAAGACCCGGAACGCGTGGGACACGCGCACGTCAACCGAGGACGGCTGCAACAGGGCATCGTCGAACGGGTCGATGACGAGGCGGCCTGCCGCGATCTGCTCGCGGATGGTGCGATCGGACAGGACCATGGGGCGGGACGCTACCCGATGCTCGCTGTGGCCACGTATGCCGGGCGCTAGCCTGAGGAGCGTGACGGACCATCCGGCTGGGCCATCAGGCAGGCAGCGTGCGTTCCTCGTGGACGCGGTTCCCGCCGGGCCGCTGCTGGACCGGGTGCGGCGGGCCCGCCAGCGCGGGGTGGTACCCGACGTCATCCTGGGCGACGTGCTGGTGGGGGAGGGCCCGCGGGACGCCCTCGACCCGGTGGATGTGACCCCGGACGAACTGGGCCAGTTGGTTGATGGCGGGCGCCGCCTCCCCCGCTGGGTGGTGGAGAAGGGCTCGTTCGGTCCGGGGTATGTGCAGTTGAAGGCGCTCATGCGCCAGGAGGGCCTCGTGACCGTGTGCGAGGAGGCCGCGTGCCCCAACATCCAGCGCTGCTGGACCCGGGGGACGGCCACGTTCATGATCGCGGGTGATACCTGTACGCGCGGGTGCCGTTTCTGCGACGTCACATCGGGCAAGCCGATGCTGCCGCCCGACCCGGCCGAGCCCGGGCGGCTGGCCGAAGCAGCCGCGGCGATGGGGCTGCGCTATGTGGTGGTCACCGCCGTGGCCCGTGACGACCAGCCGGACGGAGGAGCGGCCCACTTCGCCGCGGTGATCAGGGCACTGCGCGACCGTCTGCCGGACGCCCGGGTGGAGGTCCTCATCCCGGACCTGCGCGGGAACTGGGACGCTCTGGAGATGGTGATCGAGGCCCGTCCGGATGTGCTCAACCACAACACCGAGACGGTGCCGCGCCTCTACCGGCGTGTGCGGCCCGGCGCCCGGTACGAGCGCTCGCTCGAACTCCTGGAGCGATCGCGTGCGGCGGGGCTGCCGACCAAGAGCGGCATCATGGTGGGTCTGGGCGAGGAGTTGCCGGAGATCAGGGCGGTGTTCTCGGACCTCGCCCAATCGGGGTGCGAGGTGGTGACCGTGGGCCAGTACCTCAGCCCGTCGCCACAGCATCTTCCGGTGGAGCGGTTCTACGCGCCGGCCGAGTACCCGGCGCTGGCCGCACTCGGCGAGTCGCTCGGGCTGGTCCACGTGGAGGCGGGCCCGCTGGTGCGGTCGTCATTCGAGGCCGACCGGGTGGCAGACCAGATGGGCGCCGGCGTCGTCTAGGTTGGCGCCATGGAGCAACTGACCGCCCAGCAGGCCAGCGCCGCCGTGGAGGCCGGCGCGGCGCTCATCATCGACGTCCGCGAACCGGACGAGGTGGCCCAGGCCTCGGTGCCCGGTGCCCGGCACATCCCCATGGGTGAGGTGCTCGACCGCCTCGCCGAGGTGCCGCGCGACGTGCAGGTGATCGTGATGTGCCACAGCGGCGGGCGCTCCGAGGCCGTGTGCCATTACCTCGAGGAGAACGAGGGCTTCGACGGCCTGGCCAATCTGGAGGGCGGTATCGTGGCGTGGCACCAGGCAGGCCTGCCGCTCACCCCCTGAACCCCGGTGCCAGGCACTTAACAATCCCCAATCCCTACCCCGGTGCCAGGCACGTAACCCCGTGCCAGGCACCTCAATCTCCCCAATCCCTACCCCGGTGCCAGGCACTTAACAATCCCCAATCCCTACCCCGGTGCCAGGCACGTAACCCCGTGCCAGGCACCTCAATCTCCCCAA
>CAMAVU010000058.1 GCA_945861935.1 Bifidobacterium breve
GGGCGGTGAGATCGGCTCCCGGGCGCGCCGTGCCGGTGATGGTGGGGGGGGAGGTGGCCGTGGGGGCGGCTGCGCCAGCGATCGGGGCACCTGCGAGGGGCAGGAGGGAGAAAAGGGCGATGGCCACGGCGGCCATGGGCAGGGTTCTGCGGGGCGGGGGTTGAGCGGAGGCGTCGGGGCGTGAGGTCACTCCCATAGGGCCTTGTACTCCCCGGAGCGGGGGGATGCAACGTTTCAGGTTCCGGGTGGCATGCCGTTTGGGTGGTGGGGGTGGGTGCGTCCGTGGGGGCCTGCGGGGGGTCTGTGGCCTGCAGGGGAGGGCGGGCGGCGTTTGGGGTCCTTACCCGGAGGGGTCGATCTGAGGAGGGGATGACGGATGTCCGGGAGCGGTGCCGGGGTATCTTGCCTCCTCCCATCGGTGGGTTATCTGCCCGATGGGGCCAACCCGGTGCCTTCCGGCGTCCGGCGCGTTGGGCCGACCTGTCAGCCCCGGCCGCCTCCGTGCTCTGAATGCCCTCACGGGGATCAACGCCGAGGAGGAGGCGGTTGACCCGTATGGGTCTGGGTCCCGTCAGGTGCGCTCCAACGGGATGACCTCTGCGCGTAGGCCGTGCGGGTCGATTACCAGTCGGCCAACCGACGGGCGCATGGCCTGTTCACCGAGCTGGCGGCGGTAGCGCCGCACGATACGGTCGGCCGCGCCAGCGACGCCGGGGCGCGGGGCGTGGTCGCCCTGCAGGCTTCCCCACGGGCAGACCGCGCCGGGGGAGAACACCAGCACGCCGTCCACGTAGTCCATCAGGGCTTCATGCCAATGGCCGAACACCACGCCGTCCACCTGGTCGTGCCGGAAGGCCCGGGCCATGGCACGGGCCCGGCCGGCGTCGAATGTCAGACGTCGGCCGGCTGCGGCGTGCACACCGACCACCAGCGCGTCCGTGGACCGTCGTTTGCCGTGGATCAGGCCGATACGCGTGGTGCCGATCGTCACCACGGCACGGCGGGGCAGCCGCGGCGCCCCCGGCAGGTCGTGGTCACCGTGCACCGCCACCACCGGGGCGATGCGCTCGAGGGCAGGGATCACCGATGCGTCGGACAGGTCGCCGGCGTGGAGGATGAGGTCGCACCCGGCGAGAGCGTGGAACGCCGCCGCGGGGATCTCATCAAGGAACTCCCCGATGTGCGTGTCGGCGATCACCCCGACGATCGTCGTGTGCGGTGCCCCTGCGGGCGGAGGGCGCGATGTGGGACGCCCCTCCATCCACCTAGCCCCGGTACGCGGCCTTCGCGGAGTGGCGCTCGAAGGCCAGATCAATGAGGCGCTGGACGAGCGCGGGGTACTCGTATCCGTCACCGGCCATGAGGCGGCCCCACACGCTGGTGGAGGTGAAGCCCGGGATGGTGTTGATCTCCGACACGTACAGGTTCTCGCCCTCGAGGAAGAAGTCCACGCGGGCCAGCCCGCTGCAGCCGATGGCGTTCCAGGCACGCACGGCCAGTGAGCGGGCGTTGTCCTGCACGTGGGCGGGGACGTCGGCGGGCACCACAAGACGCATGCCACCGGGCCGGTACTTGGCGTCGTGGTCGTACCACTCGCTGTCGTGGAGGATCTCCCCGAGGGGCGAGGCGTGCGGGTCGGCGTTCCCCAGAAGGCCCACCTCCACCTCGCGGCCTGTGGCCCGTCGCTCGACGAGGGCCTTGTCGTCGTGGGCGAATGCCAGATCGAGGGCCGGGCCGAGGCCGGCTTCGTCGGGTATCGGGCTGATGCCGAACGATGACCCCAGTCGTGCGGGCTTCGCGAAGGCCGGGTAGCCGATGGCCTCGGCCACGCGGTCACGCACGCCCTGCGGGTCGTGGAGCCACTCCGGGTGCATCACGATGAGTGTCTCGAGTCGCGGGATGCCAGCCGCGGTTGCCAGGGTGTGGAACAACGCCTTGTCCATGCCGAGGGCGCTCGCGGTGACGTCGGCACCCACGTAGGGCACCCCCACCGTTTCGCACAGACCCTGCACCGTGCCGTCCTCGCCCCACGGGCCATGGAGCACGGGGAACACCAGATCCACTTGGATCGGGGGCGGCCCGTCGGCTTCCAGCGACATCAGCCGGGCCCGATCGCCCGCGGTCGGTACCAGTGCGACGGGGTGCCGGCCCAGCGCCCAGCCGCCGCCCGGGTCGATCGTGACGGCGAGTACCTCGTAGCGGGAGGCGTCGATCGCGCCAGCCACCGAGGCGGCGGACGCGAGCGACACATCATGTTCGCTGCTGCGGCCGCCGCCGAGGACTGCGATCCGCATCAACCTGGGGCCGGGGGTTGCGACCCGCCCGACGAGCCCCCGGAACCCGGCGCCGGCGACTGGGAGCCTCCGCCCGACGATGGCGAGGACGCGACGGTGATCGTGACGGTCGACCCGGCCGACACGCTGGTGCCCGGCTGTGGGTCCTGATCGATGACGGTGCCCGCGGGCTGGGTGCTCTGGGCACTCTCCGAGTTCACATCGAAGCCGAGGCTCTCGAGCTTGTTCCGTGCTGTGGCCTGGTCGCTGCCGGTGACGTCGGGCACGCTGGTGCCATCCCCGGCGGCCACGACCACATTGATCACGGTGCCCTTGGCCACCGATGCGCCGCCGTCCGGATCCTGTGACACCACGGTGCCGGCCGTCTGGCCGGACGAGCCGTCGTCCTCGGTGACCGTGCCGACCGCCAGGTCCGCGCCTTCGATCTCGGAGCGCGCCGTCTCGAGGTCGCTGCCGGTCACGTCCGGCACGGTGACCTTGGTCACTCCCCTGCTCACGTAGAGGGTGATCGTGTCGCCCGACGTGGCCATCGAACCGGCGGTCGGCGCCTGGCGCACGACGGTGTCGATCTCCTTCTCGCTATCCATCGGTTCGGTGATCACCGTGAAGCCCGCCCGTTCGAGCGTTGCCTGAGCATCCTCGACCGTCCTGCCCACCACGTTGGGCACGGTCGCCTCGGACGGGCCGGACGACACGAGGATGGTCACGGTGGACTCCTTGGCCACCTCGGTTCCCGCCTCGGGGTCCGTGCCGATAACCACGCCTATCTGCACCGTGATGCTGCCCTGCGGGCGCTGTGCGGGAGTGAGCCCCGCGTCGGTGATTGCGCGGCTGGCCGCCGTCGCGTCGAACCCTGCGACATCCGGGACGCTGATCATGTCGGATCCGCCACGCGTCAGTGCCAGGGCGAGTGCCACCGCGAGGGCCGCCACCAGCACGGCGACGATCCCCCACGTGGCCGGCCGGTTGCCGCCGCCCCTCCTCGTCCCCCGGCCGCCCCGGCTCCCGCCCCGCCCCTGTGACCGTCCGGAACCACCGCGCCCGGCCCGGCCGCCTGCTCCGCCGTTGCCCACGACCTGCGTCTCCATGGTTGCTGCCACGCCGGCAGTCGCAGTCGGCGCGGTGAGGATGAGGGTTGACTGCTGGCCACCGTGGCCACCGGACATCCCGGCGCGCACGTCCAGCAGCGCTGCGGTGAAGTTGTCGGCGGTTTCGTAGCGGTCCTCCGGGCGCTTCGCCAGCGCCTTCATCACGACGGCGTCGAGCGCGGGCGGAATGCCCTGAGCGAAGACGCGCGGGGGGATGGGCGGCTCGTTGATCTGCTTCATCGCCACGGCCACGGGGCGATCGCCGTCGAACGGCACGCGCCCGGTGAGCATCTCGTACAGGACGATGCCCACCGCGTAGGTGTCGCTGGCGTCGGTGGTGTCTTCGCCCTGCGCCTGCTCAGGCGACAGGTACTGCGCTGTGCCGATCACCGAGCCTGCCTCGGTCATCTGCTGGTCGGCGTCGGCGCGCGCGATGCCGAAGTCGGCCACGCGCAGGCGGCCGTCCTCGCCCACCATCACGTTCTGCGGCTTGATGTCGCGATGGATGATGCCGGCGGTGTGCGCCGCGGTGAGCGCCGACAGGATCTGCAGCGCGTTGTCCACCGCCAGCGGCGGGTCCAGTGGCGCCTGATCGCGGATGACCTTCTTGAGGTCGGGTCCCGAGAGGTGCTCCATCACGATGTAATACGTGCCCTCGGCCTCGCCGCGGTCGTACACCGCGACGATGTTGGGGTGGTTCAGACCCGCAGCAGCAGAGGCCTCGCGGCGGAACCGCTCGACGAACGCCTGGTCCACTGCGAACCGCTCCGCCAGCACCTTGACCGCCACCTCCCGGTCCAGGACGGTGTCGTAGGCCAGATAGACGGTCGCCATGCCGCCGCTGCCGATCTGGTGGCCGATTTCGTAGCGGTCGCCCAGTTCTGCTCCGGGTCCGATGGTCATCCGGTGGGCTCTCCCTGTACGGGACCGATGGAGAGAGCCATGCGCATGACCTCGCCTGCGATGGGCGCGGCCTGGGTGCCACCGGTTCCGGATGTGTCCTCGATCACCACGGCCACGGCCACCTTCGGGTTGTCGGCTGGCGCATATCCGATGAACCAGGCCTGATTGCGCTTGGGATCGCCGGTTTCGGCGGTGCCGGTCTTGCCGGCCACCGAGAGACCGGCAAGACCGGCCCGGGCCCCCGTTCCCTCGGAGACCACGTTTCGCATCATGCGGCCGACCTCGGACGCGATGTAGGCGCTCGCCACGGAGCCCACCTCCTCCGGGTACTGCTGCCGGATCACCACTCCGTCACGGGTGATGGTACGACGCATCAGGTACGGCCGCATCATCCGGCCCCCGTTGGCGATCGCGCCTGCGACCATGGCCATCTGGATTGGTGTCACCTGAAGGTTCTCCTGTCCGATCGCGATACGCGCGGAGTCCTCGTCGCGCTGGTCGTTGGGGAGGAGCGTGCCGTTACGGTACCTGCCCGAGACGGCAACCTCCCCACTGGGCAGGTCTATCTCCGTCGGCAGGGCGAAGCCGAAGCGGGTCATCTCGCGGCCGAGGGTGCGGCCGCCGAGGGTGTCACCGATCTGCGCGAACGTGGTGTTGATGGAGAAGGTCAGTGCGTCGGTGAGGTTATGCAGGCCGAACCTGTGCTTTGCGGCGTTGTAGATAGGCCTGCCGTCCACCACGTACACGCCCTTGTCGTCGAACGTGGAACCCGCGGACCACGTCCCCGTGCCGAGCGCTGCGGTGACCGTCACGACTTTGAAGGTGGATCCCGGTGGGTAGAGGCCGCCTGTGGCACGGTTGAGGAGCGGCGCCCCCGTTTGCCTGCGGATGGAGGCGAAGTCCTGTGAGACATCGTTGAGATCGAACGCCGGGGATGATGCCAGCGCGAGCACCTTGCCGGTTCTGGGCTCGATGGCCACCACGGCGCCGTGCCGATGCGCAAGCAGCGCCTCGGCCGTCTTCTGCACGCGGGTGTCGAGCGTCAGCCGGATGTCGGCCCCCTCCTTGGTCTCCTCCCGGAGGCGATCGAGGATGGCGCCCGTGCCGTAACTGCCCGCCAGATAGCGGTTGTAGTGCTGCTCAAGCCCCGTCGCACCCTGCTCGGGCGTGGCGTAGCCCACGACCTGTGCCGCGAGCGCGCCCTGGGGGTAGTAGCGCCGGTAGTACTTCGTGCCCTTCTCCCGGTAGGTGATGCTCTCGGCCAGGATTACCTTGTCGGCCGAGATGATGCGCCCGCGGTCCACCAGGCGCTGCCTCTCCATCGTGTAGGGGTTGTCGGCGCGCTCATCCAGACCCCCGGCGGCGACCACCTGCCAGTACCCGAGCATGAGCACGAGCACCGCGAAGCCCACGGCGAGTGTCAGGTACAGGATGCGGATGGATCGGTTCACGTGGTGGGTATCCCCCGCACGGCCTCGACGAGGCCCTGACGCGACCGATGGCTGATGACCAGGAGGAGTGCCGCGATGCCGAAGTTCACGACCACGCTCGATCCGCCGTAGGAGATGAAGGGAAGGGTTACGCCGGTGAGCGGCACGAGGCGCACGACGCCGCCGATGATGATGAAGGCCTGCAGGCCCACGACCGCCGTAAGGCCCCCGGCGAGCAGTTTCGAGAAGCCGTCACGTGCAGCCGTGGCGATGGCGAAGCCCCGTGCCATGAGCAGGACGTAGAGAAGCATGACCCCGATGGCGCCCACGTATCCGAGGTCGTTGGAGACCGCGCTGAAGATGAAGTCGGTCTCGAGCGCCGGGATGCGCGGTGTGCCGCCCTCGGTCACCAGGAGGGCGCGGCCGAAGCCCGGTCCGACGACCCCGCCGTCGGCCAGCGCGTAGAGCGATTGGACCATCTGGTACCCGGTGCCCTGCACGTCGTCGAATGGGTGCAGCCAGGAATCCATGCGCGCACCGATACGCGGCACCGCGGCCCAGATGGCGAGTGACCCCGCGACGAAGAGCCCGATGCCGAGCGCCATGTACAGGGCACGACTGGTGGCCAGGTACAGCATTGCCAGGAACACGCCGAAGAACAGGAGGGCGGTCCCGAAGTCGTTCAGCACGACCACGACGGCCAGGGCCGCACCCCACAACACGACGATGGGGGCGAGGTGCCGGGGGGCAGGCAGGTTCATTCCCAGACGCCGCTGCGTGGGGATGGCCAGCACCTCGCGCTTCTCGCGCAGGTAGCCGGCGAGGAAGATGACCATCAGAACCTTGGCCAGTTCGCCCGGCTGAACGCGCTGACCGCCGCCGATCTCGATCCACAGGCGCGAGCCGTTCACCTCGGTCCCGAAGGCCATGGTGAAGACCAGCAGCAGTACGGCTGCGACGCCGATCACATATCGGTAGCGCTCGAGGACGCGGTGGTCCGGCATGAAGACGATGACGGCGCAGAAGACGATTCCGCCCAGCGTCACCCAGAGCGCCTGATCGCCGGCCAAACCGGGGTCAATGCGGTAGAGCATCGCCAGCCCGATACCCGTGAGCGCCGCCATCAGCGGCACCAGGTATGGGTCGGACAGAGGGGCCCGCAGGCGCAGGACCGCGTGCATCACCACGAACACCATCACGACCCCAAGCGCGGTCTCCCATGGCCCGGCCTGCAGCGAGTCCGTCCGGGCCGATGCGCCGGCTGCGAGGCCGAGAAGTCCGAGTATCAGAGCGGGGATGAGGAAGCCCGCCTCGCGCGCGCGCAGGCTCACGGCTGGCCGTCCACGGCGGGCACCTTCCACTGCACGGGCAGCCCGTACCTCCAGATCAGCCGTGTGGCGAGCGCCACGGCCTCACCCTCACCCTGGATGCCCTGGTCGAGGGCGGACGGATCCTCGGCCAGAACGGCGGTGGCCGGTACGCCGATGGGACGGCCATCGTCCATGAGTGGGATGCCGAGTACCGAATAGGGCAGCCCGGCATACAGGCGTACCTGCCCGGCGTCGTCGGCCTGAATGACATGCGAGCGGGATGCCGCCCACGCCGTGGCGCCTGCGCCCACGCCTGCGATCGCCAGCACGATTACCCCGGCGAGGAGCAGCCGGGACCGGGTGGTGGGCACCCGCTCAAGCACACGCCCCGGCTCGGGTGCCCGGGACGTGCGGGCCCCCGGCTCCACGGTGGGACGTGGCAGGGTGGCCACGCGGGGTGTGGCCGGGACGAACTCGGCAGGCTCCGGGACCGCAGTGTCGGCGCCGTGCCCGATCCGGGCGAGCACCACGGTGGCGTTGTCCTCGCCTCCCGCCGCGTCGGCCGCCGCCAGCAGCGCCAGCGCGGCGTCGTCGAGTGAGGCACCGCTCGTGAGGGCCTCGCGAATCGCGGTGTCGTCCATCATCGCCGAGATGCCGTCAGTGCACAGCAGGACGAGGTCGTCCACCTCCACACCCACCTGGAAGGCATCGGCCGACACCCGGTCCGTGGCCCCGAGGGCGCGGGTAATGACGCTGCGCTGCGGGTGGCGGTTGGCCTGCTCCTCCGTGAGGGCCCCGCCCCGCACGAGTTCGGCCACCACGCTGTGATCGTCGGTGAGGCGCCGGAGACGGCCGTGCCTCATCAGGTAGGCCCGCGAGTCGCCCACGTGGACGACGTACATGCGGCCGTCATCCCCCAGCATGCACGCGGTGACCGTGGTACCCATGCCCGCGCGCGCCGTAGCGCCCGCCGCCGAGCGGCGGATCTCGGCGTTCGCCTGCTCGACGGCGCGTCGGAGGTCGCCGGGGCGCGGGCTGGCCGTGAGGTTGTCGAGCGCCTGGATGGCGATACCGGCAGCCACCTCGCCCGCCCGGGCACCCCCCATGCCGTCGGCCACCGCAATGAGCGGCGGCCGCACCAAGTGGCGGTCCTCGTTGTGGCTGCGAATGCGTCCGACATCGGTGGCCCGCGCCATCCCGACCCAGGCAAGGCGTGCTGTCATGCCGCCGCCGCCGCCTCCCGGGTGACGGAGTCCACCCGCGCCAGGACCACCGTCACGTTGTCCGGCCCGCCGGCTGCGTTCGCCCGGTCCACGAGTGCCGCCGCCGCGCCCTCCAGACTGGGCGACCCGGTGATCGCCGCCAGGATCTCCGCGTCGTTCACGGGGCCGGACAGGCCGTCCGTGCAGAGCAGGACCACGTCGCCGGGCTCAAGATCCACGCGCAGGGCGTCGATGTCGATGTCGGCATCCGCTCCCAGCGCACGCGTGATGACATGCCGGGCGGGGTGGTGGTCGGCCGCCTCGGCTGCGAGCGTGCCGCGGCGCACCATCTCGGCCACCACCGAGTGATCCTCGGTCACCTGGAGGATCCGTTCGTCGCGGATCAGGTATGCGCGTGAATCGCCGACATGCACGACGTACAGGATGCCCTGTTCCAGCAGCGCGGCCGTCGCGGTGGTTCCCATCCCGGTAAGGCCGGGGTCGTCCGAGGCGGCTTTGGCGATGGCCCGGTTGGCTTCTCTCAGCGCGTC
>CAMAVU010000059.1 GCA_945861935.1 Bifidobacterium breve
GCGGTACATCACGCCTCCCATGTCAGGCCGGGCGGCCCGGCCTCGACGCGGCCCACCAGATGGCTTCGGCCCACTGTCGCCAGAGCCTGATCTGCGGCCGCCTGCGGCATCACGAGGCACATCCCCAGGCCCATGTTGAAGGTCTCCCAGGCCGACTCGTCGCTCACGGCCCCGGTGGCGAGCACCAGGGCGATGGCGGGTGCCTGCGGCCACGAGCCGCGGCGGAGCACGGGCCGCAGCCCGTCCGGCATGGCCCGCGGCAGGTTGCCGGGCAGCCCGCCGCCGGTGATGTGCGCGGCCGCGTGCACCTCGACCCCGGCCGCTCCCAGCGCGCGCAGGTCCTCGGGGTACAGGCGCGTGGGGGTGAGCAGCGCGGGATCCGGAGCCAGCACCCCTGAATCCACCAGTGCGCGCACCAGCGAGTACCCGTTGCTGTGGATGCCGCTGCTCTCGATGCCGACGATCACGTCACCTGCCACGACGCGTTCAGGCCCCAGCATCGCGGTACGCTCCACCGCGCCCACGGCGAATCCGGCCATGTCGAAGTGCCCCTCCTGATAGAGCCCCGGCATCTCGGCGGTCTCGCCGCCCAGCAGCACGCAGCCACTCTCCTCGCACGCCTGCCGGATCGAGCCCACGATCATCGTGGCCTCGTCGGGATCCAGACGACCCACGGCCAGGTAGTCGAGGAAGAACAGCGGCCGGGCCCCGGCGCAGGCCAGATCATTCACGCTCATGGCCACGAGGTCCTGCCCCAGCCCCGAGACATCACCCATCTGGCGGGCCAGCAGCACCTTGGTGCCCACGCCATCGGTGCACGCCACCAGCACCGGGTCGCGCATGGGGGGCATGGGCAACGTGCCCGCGAACCCGGAGGTGCCCCCGTGCACCATGCCGCGGATGCCCTCGGTCAGCGCCCGCGCGGCGTCGAGATCGACGCCGGCGTCGGAGTAGGAGATGCCCCGGTCGGTCACGCCCGCGAGGCTACCGGCTGGGCGTGGCGCCCGCGGCGGCTTCGAAGCGTTCCTTCCCCGGTGTATCCGGCACCGGGATGGGGTACCTGCCGGTGAAGCACGCCCGGCAGTAGACGTCGGCAGGCTGCCCCACCGCGCGCTGCAGGCCGTCGAGGGTCAGGTAGTGCAGCGAGTCCGCGCCCAGGGCGGCGGCGACCTCGTCCGCGGTATGGCCGACGGCGATCAACTCGTCGCGGTCGGCCATGTCGATCCCGTAGAAGCATGGCCAGGTGATCGGCGGGGACGAGATGCGCAGGTGGACCTCGGCGGCCCCGGCGTCCTTCAGCATCTGCACGATGCGCCGCGTGGTGGTGCCGCGCACGATCGAGTCGTCCACCACCACCAGCCGCTTACCGCCGATGACGCCCTCGAGGGGGTTGAACTTCAGCTTCACCCCGGTGGCCCGCAACTCCTGATCGGGCTGGATGAACGAGCGGCCCACATAGCGGTTGCGCACCACGGCCTCGGAGTACGGGATACCACTCTTCTGCGCGAAGCCGATGGCCGCGGGGGTTCCCGAGTCGGGAAGGCCCACCACCAGATCGGCGCCGGGGGTGCTCTCCCGTGCCAGTTCGATGCCCATGTCGTGCCGTGCCTGCCATACGGACTGGCCGTCCATCACGCTGTCCGGCCGCGCGAAGTAGATGGCCTCGAAGATGCAGAGTGCACGGGAGGTGGCGGGCATGACCTGCCGGCTCTCGATTCCGTCGGTCGTGAGGCGCACCGCCTCTCCTGGGCGCACCTCGCGGTCGAACTCGGCACCGACCTGATCGAGCGCGCAGGTCTCGGATGCCACCACCCAGCCGCCGTCCAGGCGGCCGATCACCAGAGGCCGGACACCGTTGGGATCGCGGAAGGCCACCAGTTCGTCCTCGGTGAGGGCCACGATGGAGTAGGCCCCCTGCAAGGTGGGCATCACGTTGCAGATGGCATCCAGCAGGCTGCCCGGCTCGTGGCTGATGAGCGCGGTGACCAGCGCGCTGTCGGTGGTGGCCTCGATTTCGTGGCCCATGTCCATTACGCGGCGGCGCAGCGCGTCGCTGTTGGTCAGGTTGCCGTTGTGGCCCAGAGCCACCAGGCCCTCGCCTCGCGGCATCGCCACCGGCTGGGCGTTGTCCCACTTGTTTCTGCCGGTGGTCGAATAGCGCACGTGGCCGATGGCGCTGTCACCGGTGAGGCTTCGCAGCGATGGCTCGTCGAAGACGGACGATACGAGCCCCAATTCGCGCTGCACCACCACGTGGGTGCCGTCGCTCACGGCGATGCCCGCGCTCTCCTGCCCCCGGTGCTGCAGGGCGTGCAGGCCGAAGAAGGAAAGGCGTGCGACATCGCGGCCCGGGGCGATAACCCCGAACACCCCGCACTCCTCCCGAGGGTGATCGCTCACCGTGCCTCCAGCGCCCGTAGGATGGAACCTTCCCACACCTCGGCCAGATCGCGAAGGCCAACGCGCGCAACGGAACCGCCGGCATCCACGCTCACGTCGTCCCCGCCGACGGTTCCCACCTGCTGCACGCCGACGGCACCCTCGGCCAGTGCGGTGATGGCCGCCACATTCTCCACCCGGCACGAGGCGATGACCCGGCCACCGCCCTCGCCGAACATGGCTTCGTCGGCGCGACGTCCGGCGGGAATGGCCGCGTGGGCCCCGACTCCCCCGGCGATGCAGCACTCGGCCAGGGCGACGGCCAGCCCACCCTCGCTCACGTCGTGAGCGCTCACGAGCAGCCGCTGCCTGGCGCACTCGGCCAGCAGACGGAACAGGGCGGCGTCCCCCGCCGGATCGGGCCGGGGCGGCAGGCCCTCGCAGCGTCCGAGGTAGCGGCTGGCATCCACGCGTGGCTCACCGTGCCCGATCAGCAGGATGGCGTGGCCGGGGAGGTCGAACGCGATGCCCAGGCTGGTGGAGGCATCATCCAGCAGGCCCACCATCCCGATGACCGGCGTGGGGTAGATCGGACCGCGCGGACTCTCGTTGTACAGCGAGACATTGCCCGACACGATGGGCGTGTCGATGGCGGTGAGTGCATCGGCCATGCCGCGGATGCTCTCGGCCAGGCGCCACCCGGTGCTGCCCTTCTCGGGGTTGGCGAAGTTCAGGCAGTCGGTGGCCGCGATGGGCACGGCGCCCGTGCAGGCCACGTTGCGGGCGGCCTCGAGGACCGAGGCCATGCCGCCTGCGTAGGGGTCGAGTTCGGTATGCCACTCGGCGGAGTCCAGCGTGACGGCGATCGCGCGGTTGGTGCCCGGGATCCGCACCACGCCCGCGTCACCACCGGGGCGGCGCATGGTGTTGGCCCCCACCAGCTGGTCGTACTGCTCGAACACCCAGCGCTTGCTGGCCACGTTGGGCTCGCCCATCAGCGCCAGCCACACGGCGCCGGGATCGGCGGGCTCGGGCACGGCGGCCAGATCAATTGGCACAGGCACAGGCGCCGGCGTTCGTGGCACATCCTGGAACGGGACATCGTCGGTGAGGTACCGGGAGGGGATCCTCACGACCTCCTCGCCGCGCCATAGGGCCTCAAGATCGCCGGTGCCGGTGACCTCGCCGATGTCGGTTGCGTCCAGTTCGTGACGGCGGGCCATCGCCGCAACGGCGTCCATCTTCGCTGGTTCGACGACGGCCAGCATGCGCTCCTGACTCTCGCTGACCAGCACCTCCGCGGGCGCCATGCCCTGCTCGCGCAGCGGAACGCGGTCGAGGTCGATGGCCAGCCCCACCTCGCCGCGACTGGCCATCTCGCTGGCGGCCGAGGTGAGCCCCGCGGCACCGAGGTCCTGCAGCGCCACCAGCAGTCCGGCCTCGGACAGGGCGAGGCAGCAGTCCATCAGTTTGCGCTCGGTGAACGGGTCCCCCACCTGCACGCTGGGGCGCTTGCCGGCGTCGTCGTCGCCCAACTCCGCCGAGGCCAGCACGCTCGCGCCGCCGATGCCGTCGCGGCCCGTGCGGTTGCCGATCAGCACCAGGCGGTTGCCCACGCCGCGTGCCGCGCACGACAGGATGCGGTCCTGTGCCACGACGCCGACGCACATGGCGTTGACCAGACACGAATCCTCGTACCGCTCGTCGAACTGAACTTCGCCGCCGACATTGGGGATGCCGATGCAATTGCCGTAGTGGCTGATGCCCTCGACCGCGCGGCGGAACAGGAATCGCGAGCGCCGGGAGTCAAGGGTTCCGAACCTCAGCGAGTCGAGCAGTGCGATGGGCTTGGCGCCCACGGCGATGATGTCGCGCACGATGCCGCCCACGCCGGTGGCCGCACCCTCGAAGGGCTCCACTGCGCTCGGGTGGTTGTGACTTTCCACCTTGAACACGATCGCGAGTCCGTCACCCACGTCCACGGCGCCGGCATTCTCGCCCGGGCCCATCACCACGCGCGGGCCGGTGGTGGGGAAGCCTGCGAGCAGCGGCTTGGAGTGCTTGTACGAGCAGTGCTCGCTCCACATGAGGCTGAACATCACCAGTTCGGGGTCGGTGGGCTCGCGGCCCATCAACCCGGTGATGCGCCCGGCCTCCTCGTCGGTGAGGCCCAGAGTGCGGTGCAGGGGCGGGCCGTCGCTCACGCGATGAGCGCCGCGATGATGACGCGGCCGTCCACGGACCCGAGCAGCGGGTCCTGGGCCTCCTCGGGATGGGGCATGAGTCCCATCACGTTGCCCGCCAGATTCGAGATGCCGGCGATCTTGTCCATGCTGCCGTTGGGGTTCTCGCCCCGGTACCGCAGCACCACGCGCGCGTGACCCGGGTCGCCGAACCATGCGCCGTCGTGGTGCTTGAAGGGGATCGAGAGGACCTCGCCCTCCCTCCGCCCGCCCGTCCATGCCGTGCCGTCATCGGCCACTTCCAGTTCGGCCTGCCGGCAGATGAACGACAGCGATGCGTTCGGGCGCAGCACTCCCGGCAGCATTCCGGCCTCGCACAGGATCTGGAAGCCGTTGCAGATGCCCAGCACCCTGCCGCCCCGGGCGGCGTGCTGCCGGACCGCCGCCATGATGGGCGTGCGGCTGGCGAGCGCCCCGGGCCGGAGGTGGTCGCCGTATGAGAACCCGCCGGGGATCACCACGGCTGCGGTGCCGTCCGGGAGGGCGACGTCCTCGTGGTGGGTGTACACGGGCTCACCGCCCACGCCCTGCACGGCGCGCGCAGCGCTCTCGTGGTCGAGCGTGCCGGGGAACCTCAGCACGGCCACGTGCGCCGCGCTCACCCGGGCATCTCCACGTGAAAGTCCTCGATCAGGTCGTTGGCCAGCAGGTCCTCGCACATCTTCGTGACCTGCGCCGCAGGGTCGTGCCCGCGCATCTCGATCTCGATGCGCTTGCCCACCCGCACGTCCAGCACGTCGCCGAAGCCCATGTGCGCGAGCGCGCCCTGGACGGCCTGCCCCTGCGGATCGAGTACGCCCTTCTTCGGCATGATGGTGACGACGACCATGGTCATTCGGCGGCCTCCTTGAGCCATTCGTCGAACGAGCGCCCGGCGATGCGCTCGTATGCCTCGATATACCGCTCGCGCGTGCCGGCCACCACCTCAGGCGGCAGGTCAGGCCCGGGCGGGGAGTGGTCCCACCCCGACCGGTCCAGCCAATCGCGCACATATTGCTTGTCGAACGACGACGGAGAGGTGTCCGACCGCCAGGTACCGGCGTCCCAGAACCGGCTCGAGTCGGGAGTGCAGACCTCGTCCCCGAGGACGAGGGCGGGTCTGGGGACGTCAACCGCGGGGACAGCCCCCTCAGGGGGACAGTCCCCTGCTGGGTCGGGTCTGGGGACGTCAACCGCGGGGACAGCCCCCTCAGGGGGACAGTCCCCTGCTGGGGACAGCCCCCTTTGGGGGGCTGTCCCCAGCTCAAACTTGGTGTCGGCCAGGATGATTCCGGCGTGCAGGCAGTCGGCGGCGGCCCGGGTGTACACCGCGAGCGACACCCGCTCCATCTCGGCGGCCAGTTCCGGGCCCACGTTCGCCGCCACGTCGGCCATCGTGATGTTCTCGTCGTGCTCGCCCAGAGCGGCTTTCGCGGCCGGGGTGAAGACGGGTCCGGGCAGGCGGTCGGCCTGGCAGAGGCCCGGGGGAAGATGCACGCCGCTGGTCATGCCGGTCGCCTGGTAGTCGCGCCAGCCGCTCCCGATCAGGTACCCGCGCACCACGCACTCCACGGGAAGCATGTCCAGTGCGCGGACGAGCATCACCCGGCCCGCCAGATCGTGGCGCCGCCAGCCGTCGGGCATCTCCGAGAGGCGCCAGCCCAGCAGGTGGTTCGGCACGATGTCCGCCATCCGCGCGAACCAGTGCACGCTGAGGGCCGTGAGCACCTGCCCCTTCCCGGGGATCCGGGTAGGCAGCACCACGTCGTATGCCGAGATGCGGTCGCTCGTCACCATCACCAGCCGGCCGTCGCCGACGTCGTGGACCTCCCGGACCTTCCCCCGGAGGATCAGGCTCACAGGGCTTCGACCCTCTCGAACACCTCGTCCAGGTGCCGGAGGTGATGGGAGGGGTCGAACAGGGAATCCAGACGCGCGGGGTCAATGAGACCCGCCACGTCCGTGTCGTTCGCGAGCAGGTTCCGCAGCGGCTGGCCGGTCTCCCATGCGGTCATCGCGTTTCGCTGCACGACTGCGTATGCCTGCTCACGCGTGAGGCCCTCCTCCACCAGGCCCAGCAGTACGCGCTGGCTGTACACCAGCCCGTACGAGGAGTCGAGGACCTCCTGCATCCGATCCGGCCGGATGACCAGCCCTTCGATCAGGCGCGTGGCGGTGGCCAGCAGGTAGTCGAGCAACGTGTAGGAGTCGGGGAGGATCACACGCTCTACCGACGAGTGGGAGATGTCGCGCTCATGCCAGAGGGCGACATCCTCGAGCGCCGCCACCGCGTTGGCGCGGACCACGCGCGCCAGGCCGGTGATGCGCTCGGCCGTGATGGGGTTGCGCTTGTGGGGCATGGCCGATGAGCCCTTCTGGCCCTCACCGAACGCCTCCTCGGCCTCGCGTACCTCGGTGCGCTGGAGGTGGCGGATCTCCACGGCCAGACGCTCCAGGCCGCTGGCGGCCACGGCCATCTGGATGACCACCTCGGCGTGGCGGTCGCGCGGGATCACCTGGGTGGCCACGGGCTCGCACAGAAGGCCGAGCTCCGCCATGACCTCGGCCTCCATAGCGGGCTCCAGCATGGCGTAGGTCCCCACTGCGCCACTCAACTTGCCGAAGGCGATCTGCTCATGCGCGGCCCGCAGACGGTGCTCGTTCCGGCGGCTCTCCAGCGCGAACCCGGCGAGCCGCAGGCCGAACGTGGTGGGCTCGGCATGCACACCGTGCGTGCGGCCCACACACAGGGTGTGGCGATGCTCCAGCGCCCGTGCCCGGAGCGCCTGGGTGAGCGCCGCCTGCCCGTCCTCGAGGATCTTCCCGCCCTGCACCATGGCCAGCGCCAGCCCGGTGTCCAGAACGTCGCTACTGGTCATGCCGTAGTGGATCCAGCGGCTGGCGGGGCCGATGTTCTCGTTCACGTTGGTGAGGAAGGCCACGACGTCGTGGTTGGTGGTCTTCTCGATCTCCCGTGTGCGCTCCACGCTGAAGGTGGCCTTCGCCTCGATCTCCGCCAGATCATCCGGGGGGATCACCCCGCGGCGCGCCCACGCACGGCACACCGCCAGCTCCACATCCAGCCAGCGTTGCAACGTGGCCTGCTCGGTCCAGATGGCGGCCATTTCCGGCCGGGAGTACCTCGTGATCATGGGTCCATCCCCGCGGCGATGTCGCGCCGCATCTGCATGCCGTCGAAGTGGATGAGGTCCGCCGCCGCGTAGGCGCGTGCCCGCGCCTCCCGGAGGTCGGACCCGTGTGCCTGCACGGCGAGTACCCGCCCACCGTCCGTCACCAGATCACCGCTGGCCGTTCGAGTGGTACCGGCCTGGAAGACCTGGGCCCCGGTCGCCAGTGCCGCGTCCACGCCGGTGATGGAATCGCCCGTGCGCGGGTCGCCCGGGTAGTCCGCCGCCGCCAGTACCACGGCCACGGATGCCCCGGCCGCGACCGGCACCGGCGCGTCGGCCAGACCAGCGGTGGCCGCGGCCAGCAGGATCTCGCCCAGGTCCCCCTCCACACGTGGAAGCAGCGCCTGGGTCTCCGGGTCGCCGAAGCGGACGTTGAACTCGAGCACGCGGGGTCCGTCCGGGGTCATCATGAGGCCGGCGTACAGGACCCCGTTGAAGGGGATGCCGCGGCGTGCCATCTCGGCGATGACCGGGCGGTGGACACGCTCCACGAGGCTGTCGGCCAGGTGATCGGGGATGTCGGGCACGGGCGACACCGACCCCATCCCGCCGGTGTTCGGTCCGGTGTTGTCCTCGCCGATGGGCTTGTAGTCACGCGCTGCGGGGAATCGTGCGACCGCGGTCCCGTCGCTGATCGCGAGCAGCGAGACCTCCGGACCCACGAGACCCTCCTCCACCACCACTGTCGCGCCCGCCTCCCCGAACTCCCGGGCCTCGAGCATCGCCACGAGCGCCGCATGCGCGGCCGCCGCATCGCGGGCGATGATGACGCCCTTTCCGGCTGCCAGACCGTCGGCCTTGATGGCAACAGGAAGGCCGAACTCGGACACCGCAGCCATGCCGGCGTCCACCGTCGTGAC
>CAMAVU010000060.1 GCA_945861935.1 Bifidobacterium breve
GAGCGGGATCAGCATCGGCTCGATCTCGCGCTCGAACCGGACACGCAGGTCGGCCTGCCCGCCCGCAGGCAGGTCGTCGGTGCCGGCCACCACGATTCCCTCGGCGGCCAGAGCGGGCCGCACGTCGTCGCGCCAGACCGAGGACTGCAGGGCGACGAGCTCGAGCACTCGCTCACGGATACCGGTCAGCACCTCCTCGCGCGGGATCTGGTCGGGGGTGGACGAGGGCCGCCCCCCCTCCAACGCACCCATCACGCTCGCCACCCGCACCATGAAGAACTCGTCGAGGTTGCTCGAGAAGATCGCCAGAAACCTGCAGCGCTCAAGCAATGGCTGGGTGTGATCGGCGGCCAGCGCCAGAACGCGCGCGTTGAAGTCGAGCCACGAGAACTCGCGATTCACGTAGAGCGCGGGGTCGGTCAGCCCGGGCGTGGTGGTCCTGACGGTGGCCATCCCCCTATCAAACCGGTTTCCGGCGCCGCCATCCAGCGAAAGCCGCCCATTCGCAACGTCCGTGGCCGCCGGTGCATCAGCGCGTGACCGTGGCCGTGACCACGTACCGCGGCCGCACCAGCCGCTGCGCGCCGGCGAGCCGCACCTCGAGGAAGTACGGGCCCGTCCGCGCGGCGCGGTGGATGAGCGTCTCCGATGCCCCCTTGTTGACCGCTCCGACGAGAAGCCATTTGCGCGCGAATACGGCCCCTTGGCGGTAGAGCGGGGTACCGGGCTTCCACAGGTAGAGATCCACGTCGTTCCCCCGCGCCACGGTGGCCTGGGCCGTGAGCACCTGCCCCTGCTTCAGAGAGATGGTGGAGTAGTCCCGGAGGTCGGCCCAGGTGCGCAGCAGGCCCCCGCGCTGGCCGTATGCGTATCCGAACGGGACCAGCGGAGCCAGCGCCCGGGCCCCCGGCGCATCATCGTCGGGCTCGCCGGCATCCAGAGCCGGTGGCTTCGCCGCCAGAGCCCGCGGCATGTCCACGACGCCGGCCCCGCGCGCCCGGTCAAGGCCGGTCCGCGTACCGCGGGCCGTGGCCATGAGGATCTCCGTCAACTGCGACGCGGTCAGCGTGGGCCGCGCCGCCAGCATCCGGGCCGCGACGCCCGTCACCACTGCCGCGGCCATGGATGTGCCGGTACGTGTGTCGAAACGCGGGCCGCCTTCGGGCCCGCGCGCGCTTCCCGCGGTGATGTCGCGCCCCGGCGCAGCGATGGCCACGTGCATACCGCGCGTGCTCTCCGGGAGCGCGTTGCCCGCATCGTCGATAGCCCCGACAGCCAACACGTGCCGGTACGCGCCCGGATACTCGCATTGGGTGATGCCCGACACCCCGCACGTGCTCTGGCCCGTGTTGCCACTGGCGGCCACCACCAGGATTCCCGCACGCACCGCCTCGTCGATGGCGTCCTGCTCCACCTTGGAACGCGTGCTCCCCTGCAGGCTGAGGTTGATGATGCGCACCCGCTGGGCAATGGCGTAGCGGATGCCGTCGGCCACGTACTGCGCCGACGTCTGTCCGGAGGGGCCTGCGACCTGCACGGGGAGGATGCGCACCCCCGGGCTTCCCTGGGTCCCCGACGCGACCGTCGCGATGATGCCCGCCACGATCGTGCCGTGGCCCTGGGCGTCCTGGAGGGGGTCCGCGACTTCCAGGGTGAAGGACATGGCGTGCTGCGTGTCCACCCGGTTCACCAGCCCGGCCGCCTGCGGCGCCACACCGGTGTCGAGGATGGCCACGACGGGCGGGGTGGTGTGCATGTGCGTGAGGGGCGTCCAGCGGATGGTGCGCAGCCAGGCCTGACCCGTGAGCAACTGCGTGTCCTGATCGAAGGTCTGCGCCTCGCGTGCAGAGGCACGGGCACGCACTGGCGCCACGAGCGCCGGCGGGGGAGCCATGTGCGCCGCGGTCATCGCCGCTTGGCGACCGCGACAAACACGAGGCCCGCCAGAAGTAGGACCCCTGCCAGCACGGCCACCAGCACGCCGAACCCGAGCGCCAGGGGCACGCCGATGACGATGGCCTGTGCCCCGCCCACGACCAGCAGCAGGTCGCGGCCGATGCCCCCGGGCACGCGACTGAGCAGGCCAACTGCCACCGCGAGCAGGACGGCTGCGCCCAGGAGAACCCAGAGGAACGCGGGGCGCAGGACAAGCAGGAGGACCGCCTCCGCCGCAGCGAGGAGGACGGCCAGCAGGAGGCGCCGTCCGAGGAGCACCCGACGCCAAGTCGCGTGCCCGTGCGGGGGCTCTTCATCAATCACGATCTGCATCTCAGCCACTGTGACGAGGGTAACAGCGGCCCCGGCAGGCGCTACCCTCCGTGGGTATGTCGCGACGCCCCCTCCTCGCCCTGATCGCGGTGGCCCTGCTCGTGGCCGTCCCCGCCGCCGAGGGCGCCCGTGGCCCGGCCATGCCCACCGAGGCCGAGCAGCAGGCGGCCGTGGCCCGCGTGGCGGCTCTGGGACTGCCCATCTTCGAGGCGGGCCGGCAGGGGAAGTACATCGCGCTCACCTATGACGACGGGCCCGGGCCCTATACGGGCAAGGTGATGAACGAACTCCGGAAGTACGGCTTCCGCGCCACGTTCTTCGTCAACGGGAAGAACTTTGCCCAGTGGTCCGACACTCTTCGGCGCGAGAGCCGCGAGGGCGTGGTGGGTGACCACACATGGTCGCATCACTACCTTCCCGACCTGCCGGTTGCGCAGCAGATCAGCGAGGTGTCGCGAAGCGTCTGGGCATCGAGCAACATCACCGGGGACCGTGTTCAACTGTTCCGGCCCCCGTACGGATCCACCACCGCCCCACTCAATGCGTGGCTCAGGCAGAAGGGGATGCTGGGCGTCCTGTGGTCCACCGACAGCCGGGACTCGCTCGGCGCGGACCGCCACGAGATCCTGCGCCTCTGCAAGGAGGGCATCAAGCCGGGGGCCATCATCCTGCTGCATGAGAACCGGGGCCAGACCTACTGGGCCGTCAACCGCCTCTTGCCCTGGATCAAGAAGCAGGGTTACACGGCGGTCACGGTTCCCGAGTTGCTGGCGTTGAACCCGCCCGACCTGGCGGCCGTCCGCCGCCGGGCCGGCGTAGGGGTCGGGTTCCGCTAGACGCCGGGGAAGCGCGCACGGAGCACCCGGCAGCCGGGTGACATGGCGGGTGCCGCGACCGCTATCGCGTCGGCCGACACCGCATCCGGCGCAATGGCACAGATCGCTGAACCGCTGCCGCAGAGCAGGGCCGGAGCCGCGCCCGCAGCCGTGAGCGCCTCATGAAGGTCGGCCAATGTGGGCTGCAGCGACCGGGCCGCTGGCCACAGATCGTTCCGGCACCACGTCGCGAGGCCCCGGGCGTGCGCGGGCACGGGCACATGGTCGTCGGGCGGCGGGTGCGGCAGCGTGTCGAACGCGCGGTACACCTCGGTGGTCGACAGACCCTGGCCCGGCACGACGATGACGCACTCGAATGCCGGGGCAGTCGTCGGCTCCAGCACCTCCCCCCGGCCGCGCGCCCACTGCGCGCCGCCCCGGATGAAGAACGGCACATCGGACCCCACCGCCGCCGCCGCGCGTTCGAGCCGCTCGTGCCCCAACCCAAGACCGAGCAGGCGGTCTGCGGCCACGAGGGTCGCGGCTGCATCGCTCGATCCCCCGCCCACACCGGCCTGAGCCGGGAGTCCCTTCTCGATGTCCACCGCCAGCGTCGGCAGGGGCCTGGCCACCTCGGCCTGCAGGGCATCGAGTGCGGCCCATGCCAGGTTCGCCGGTCCGGGGATGCCGGGGCACCGCACGGCACGGGCCGTGGCGCGGGACACCGTCACGCGGTCGGCCGGGCCCTCCAACGCCACCATGAGGGTGACCAGCGGGTGGTAGCCGTCGTCGCCGCGGGGGCCCACCAGCAGCCGGAGGTTCACCTTGGGCGGCGCAACGACCGTCACCGACCCGCCGGGCGACGGCGTCACCCCTGCCACCCGATCGCCTCGGCCAGCCGGGGGTAGTCCGCGGGCGGCACCTGCTCGGGCCGCGCAGCCCTGTCGAGGCCGAGCGCCTCGAGGGCATCGTGGACCAGGGCGCGATCGACCCCGGTCTGGCCGAGGGCATTGGCAAGGGTCTTCCGGCGTGCCGTGAATGCGGCCCGGACGAGCGAGCGGGTGGCGGCCGCGGGGGGCGGCGCGATGCGCCTGAGCCCGACGAGGGCCGAATCCACTCGTGGGCGGGGGGAGAACACCTCGCGGCCCACGGACCGACGGCCGGTGCCCTCGCACGCCAGTTGCACGATCACCGAGGGCGCACCGTAGAGCCGCGACCCGGACGGCGACAGCCAGCGATCGGCCACCTCGCGCTGGGTCATGAGCGCCCAGCGCGTAACGGCCGGCAGCCGGCAGATCGTCTCGATCAGGATGGGCGTGGCGACGTGGTAGGGCAGGTTGCTCACCACAGCCGTGGGCGGCGGATCGAGGGCCTCGAGGTCGACCTTCATGCAGTCGCCCCAGTGCACATGCACGCCATCGAGCCCCTCCGTGGCCTCGGCGAGCGGTGCCCGCATACGCGGGTCCACCTCGAGCGCGTGGACCACCCGTGCGGTGCGCCCCAGCGCCGCGGTGAGCGTGCCAAGGCCTGCCCCGACCTCCAGCACGACGTCGGTGGGGCCCACCTCGGCCATCCGCAGCGCCACGTCCACCAGATTCTCGTCCAGCAGGAAGTGCTGGCCGAGGTCGGTGTCCGGCCTGATGCCGTGGCGCTCCATCAGCCGGCGGGTACCAACGCGAGCGGGCGGGGGGCTCACCATCCGAAGACGCGGGCCGCCGTTACGCTTGTGGCCCGGTCGAGATCGGCCACGTCGTCACCCCGCAGGTGGGCGATGCAGGCCAGGGTGTGGGCCACATACGCAGGCTGGTTGCGCTTCCCACGCATGGGCACCGGTGCCAGATACGGCGCATCGGTCTCCACCAGCAACCGGCCCGCCGGAACGCGCGTAACGGCGTCCCGCAGTTCGGTGTTCCGCGGGAAGGTCACCGGGCCGGCGATGCTGATGGTCCAGCCACGCTCCAGGGCCTCGTCGAGGTACTGGGGGATCGAGAAGCAGTGCAGCACGACATCACGGAGGCCGAGATCCCGCAGGATCACCATGGTGTCGTCGGCGGCATCGCGCGTATGCACGACCAAGGGCAGGCCCAGATCGGCAGCCAGCGCACCCTGGGCCCGGAAGGCACGGGGCTGGTCCTCGGGCGTCGGGCGCTCGTGGAAGTAGTCCAGACCGGCCTCGCCGATCGCGACCACACGGTCGTGCCGGGCAAGGTCACGGATCCAGTCGATGTCGGAGTCACGCCAGTTGCCGCGGCCTGCATCGACCGGATGCACCCCGACCACGGCGTACACCTCGGGGTGAGCCTCCGCCAGCGCCACCGCCTGCTCGCTCTGGACGCGGCCGCAGCCGATCGTGACCATGCGCTCCACCCCCGCCGCGGCCGCCGCCGCGATGAGATCGGGTACCGGGTCGTCGCACGACGGCAGGTGGCAGTGCGCATCGACTACGCCGGCACCTCGTCCACCTCGATGCGCGGGAAGAGCGGTGCGGGCGGCGTCACCGTCGCACACGGCGTGCACCCGTCCCAGCCGGCCAGATCGAGCGCAACGGCATCCGTCGGCTCGCCAAGCGCCCCCAGCACGCCCTCGCACGAGGACGGCAGCACGGGCCACAGGAGGACCGCGGCGATCCGCAGCCCGTTCGCCAGGCTGAACAGGGCCTGATCCAGATCCCCTGCCCGGGCATCGTCCTTCGCGAGCACCCACGGCTCGCGCTCCTCCACGAGACGGTTCAGACGCCGTACCCACGCCCAGGCCGCCTCGACCGCGGCCGTGACCTCGTCGCCGTCGAACGCGCCAACCACCTGCTCACGCACGGCCCGGGCCTCCGTGGCCAGATCCCCGTCTCCGCCGGGATCCGCTGGCACCACGCCGCCCCGGTATCGCTCGATCATGGTGGCCGTGCGCGAGAGCAGGTTGCCGAACTCATTCGCGAGTTCGCTGGTGTAGCGCTGCCGGAAACCTTCGTCCGTGAAGGTGCCGTCCTCGCCGAAGCGGATCTCCCGGCACAGGTAGTAGCGCAGGGCATCGAGGCCGTAACGCTCGATGTAGGGGAACGGATCCACGATGTTCCCGGTGGTCTTCGACAGCCGCTCGCCGCCCTTCAGCACATAGCCATGCACGAACAGGCGCCCGGGCAGCGGGAGGTCGGCGCTCATCAGCAGCGTCGGCCAGATGACGGCGTGGAACCGGAGGATGTCCTTGGCCATCAGGTGGAGCGTGGGTGGCCAGAGGCGGTCGACCAGGTCCGTGCCCGGCACGGCGTAGGTGAGCGCCGTGTAGTAGTTGAACAGGGCGTCCACCCACACGTACACGGTGTGGGCGGGGTCCCAGGGCACCGTGACCCCCCACGCCACCTGGGCGCGGCTCATCGAGAGGTCCTCGAGTCCGTCCTCCACCATCCGGCGGGCCTCGTTCATACGGGAGCGCGGGCGCACGAAGCCGGGGACGGCGTCGTAGTGAGCCAACAGCCGGTCCCGGTATGCCGAGAGGCGGAAGAACCAGTTCTCCTCCTCGATCCACTCGACATCGCGCTGGTGGATGGGGCACAAGCGGTCGTCGGACAGATCGCCCTCGTTGTAGAACGCCTCGCACGACGTGCAGTACCACCCGCCGTACGCACCCCGGTAGATGTCGCCCTTCTCGTGCATGCGCACGATCAGCTCCTGCACGACCGCCTTGTGCTGCTCATCCGTCGTGCGGATGAAGAAGTCGTTGCTCGCCCCGAGCCGCTGGCCCATCTCCCGGAAACGGGCCGAGAGGGCATCGGCGTGTTCCTTCGGGCTGCGCCCGGCCTCTTCGGCCGCCCGGGCGATCTTGCCGCCGTGCTCATCGGTGCCTGTGAGGAAGAAGACCTCCTCGCCCCGCTGCCGGTGGTGCCGGGCGATCACGTCGGCCATGATCGTCGTGTAGGCGTGGCCCACATGCGGGTCCGCATTCACGTAATAGATCGGCGTCGTGATGAAGAAGCGGCCGGGCACGGAGGAGGCAGCATAGCGACGGCACCCCCACCCCCCGCGCAGGTCCTCGCCGTGGTCCGCGCCGTCGCCGTGCGCCTCCGCGAGGCGGGCGTGGACTGGCGACTGGCCGGCAGCACCGCCCTCCTCCTCCGCGGGTTCGACGTGCGCCCCCACGACATCGACATCGAGGTGGCGGCAGAGGACGCTCCCGCCGCAGCCCGGGCCCTCGGCCTGCCGTCCCCCTCCCCCCGAGCCGGCGACGGATGGTCGTGCCTCCATGCCACCGGCGTCCTGGCAGGCATCCGGCTGGACCTCTCTGGCGGCCTCGCCGCCACCGGCCCGGCGGGCACCCTGCAGGGAATGGACGCCCCCGCAGAATCCGTAACCCCGGTGCCAGGCACCGGGGTTACGGGTGAGGTGCCAGGCACCGGGGTTACGGGTGAGGTGCCTGGCACCGGGGTTACGGACCCCATCCTCCTCGTCCCTCTGGGCGAGGGGCTGGCGCGCACAATCGTCGCCGGGGATGACGACAGGCGTGCGAGGGTGCTCGCCGCACTGCCGGACGCCCCGGCCGTGCGCGAGCGGGCGATCGCCTACGCCGAGTGGCGGGCGGCGGCGGCGAGCGCCGCGCGGTAGGCGGCGTTCCTCGGCGCGGCGCCGAGAGCGGCGACGACATCGGCCGCCCGGGCCGGGCTCAGCCCGGCCTCGATCATCGGGACGATGGCGTCTGCCAAGGCATCCTCGTCCGGTGGAGGCGGCGCGGAAGGCGGTGCCACCACCACTGCCACCTCCCCCCGCAGCGGCCCGGAGAGGCGCTCTGCAAGTTCTGCCGCGGTTCCGCGGATGACCTCCTCATGCACCTTGGTGAGTTCGCGGCACACCGCCACCCGGCGCTGGGGATCGTGTGCCGCGAGGGCCGCGAGCAGCCGGCCTACGCGCTGCGGACCCTCGAATATCACCACCGGCTCGCCCGAGACATCCAGCATGCGGACGAACTGCCGCAGATCCCCGGCCTTCCGCGGTGCGAACCCCGCGAAGGCGTATCCGGTCCCGGTCGCGAGGCCGGACGCCACAAGTGCCGTCTCAACCGCCCCGGCTCCCGGGATGACGGTCACC
>CAMAVU010000061.1 GCA_945861935.1 Bifidobacterium breve
CCCACGGCCAGGGCCACGGCGATACGGCGTGGGCGGCGAACGGTGCTCACGACATGCGGTGGGTGACGCATTCGACCAGCGCAGCGCGCGTGACCGCCGGGCGCACGGTGGTCAGCACGTACCCATGGCGGCGCACCGTCGTAGCGGTGGCGTTGATGCCGCAGCGCTCAAGGTGGCGGTTGAACGATGCCGTGCGCGTACGGATGGCACGGATGTTCCGCGGTCCATCCGAGCGCACTCCCATGAGCGCCTCGCCCTCCCGGAGCGGCACCACGTAGGGGGTGCCCGAGAGCCATGCCGCCTGCCACGTGGTGCCGGACGGGAGAGAGAGGACGGTGTCGCCGCCTGCGGCACGCGCGTTGAGATTGGCAGCCAGCGCGGACGCCACTTTGCCCATGGCACGCCGCGTCTCGGCCGGTGCCAGATCGGCCCCGTCAATCATGTGGCGGTGGATGCCCACCGGGCGCTTCCCGGAGCGCGGCACCCGTACGTTGGCGACCACCGTCACGGTTCTGGTCGCGGTACGCACCGTCACCGGCACGCGGATCGGGGGGGTCGTCCCCTGGGTGGGCATGACGGCCCTGGGCAGCGGTGGCAGGTTGC
Source organism: Bifidobacterium breve (assembly GCA_945861935.1). GTDB lineage: Bacteria > Actinomycetota > Thermoleophilia > Miltoncostaeales > Miltoncostaeaceae > SYFI01. The sequence goes on from CAMAVU010000061.1 coordinate 604, forward strand.
ACACGGTGGGGTCATCGGCGGGGTACGCGCACACGCGGGCCCGGTCGCGCACGGCACCGGTGCGCGTGGCCTCAACCTGAGCGGCACCCGCGCCCCCGGCGGTGAGCGCCGCAGTTCCGTCTACGCCTGTGGTCACCGTCGCGCCACGGTAGGACACCAGTGCCCCGGCCACCGGGGTGCGCGTGCCCTGGTTGTTGTAGGAGTCCACGCGCACGGTGAACGCCTCGCCGGCCACCAAGGGGGTCCGGGGGGCGACCACATCGAGCTCGGCCAGTGTCATGTCGTAGTTGCCGTCGAGCGGCGACAGGGCCCACAGCACCTCATCGCCATCGGCGAGCACGAGCGACCCGGCACCGACGGCAGACGGACGGTGGTTGTGCCTGAGGAACCAGACGGGTCCGGTGTCCCAGTTGTTCGGGTCGCCACCGATGGAGTCGAGTCCGAAGCCGTACTGGCCCCAGTCGGTGAAGCCGAAGCCGATGCCGTAGAGGCGCGACGCGTTGCCCAACTGGGCGGCAGCCGTGAGTCCGCCGACCGACATCACGCCGGCGTCGGCGGTATCGCGGATGGTCAGGCTGGTGCCGGCGTCGGGAAGCACGTAGGCCGTCTCCGGCAGGACGGTGGCGCTGGTGCCCTCGATGCGGATCGTCGCTTCGGCCGCCAATCCCGTTGCGGGGATGGCAAGGATGGTCATGCACGCCGCAACGCGCGCGACACGGGTAATCGCAGTCACTGATCCCTCTTTCCTCGGAGGTGATGTGTTGTGACGGAGCGGCGGCTGGTCTCCTGGCTTCCCGGTCAGGCGCGACGTGCATCACCTTCCCGGGGCGGATACCCCAGTGGCTGGCCGAAGCCCGATGCCGTCGCTCCCGGGTAACAGTGGCGGGACCGCGCCGGTCTCTCACCGGCTTCCCACTTAGCGCCCCGAGGGGCGACCATCGTCCGTTAGCGCCCGGCACTCTAGGTGCCATGCCCGGATGAGGCCCGGCCACCGTGGCACCTGCCGGAGTACGCCCCGCGGCCCCGGTCAGCGGGTCGGGGCGTCCGTGGCCGTACCTCTCCGGAATGGGCCGTCTGGGATTCGAACCCAGGACCTTGGGATTAAAAGTCCCCTGCTCTGACCAACTGAGCTAACGGCCCACGAACAGGCTAGCCCCGGCGGTGCGCGTCGGGGCGGATGGTGGACGCGGAGCAGGCTGCGGCGAGCATCCCTCCCGGAAGTGCCGCGGGTAGGGTAGGGGCATGGCCCTGCTCGGCGACAACGACATCTCCATTGCCCTCGCCGTGCTTCCCGGCTGGGGGCTCGAGGACGGCATGCTGGTGAAGCACTACGTGTTCCCGGAGGGGTTCGCTGCGGCGGTCGCGTTCGTGGACCGGGTGGCCGTGGCCGCCGAGCTGGCTGACCATCATCCCGACATCGACATCCGGTGGAATACGGTGACCCTGCGGCTGGTCACCCATCATGAGGGTGGGCTCACGGGGAAGGACACCGCGCTGGCCGCCGAGTGCGATGGGCTGGCGGTGACGTGATGGGTTATCCGGGCGGCATGCTGCGCCGCGCGGCGTTCCGCATGGACGCCGAGCGCGCACATGAGTTCGCGCTGCGTGCCCTGCAGGTGGGCGCACCTGCGCTCAGGGTGGGGTCGGCGTGGCTGAAACGGCGCGATGCCTCGGTCGCCCAGGAGCTGATGGGCCTCCGGTTCGATGGCCCGGTGGGCCTCGCGGCCGGGTACGACAAGTACGGCCGCGCGGTGCGGGGCTGGGGCCGGCTGGGGTTCGGCTTCGCCGAGATCGGCACCATTACGGCCCGCGCCCAGCCGGGAAACGCGCGGCCGCGCCTGTACCGGCTGCCGGCCGACGAGGCGCTCGTCAACCGTATGGGGTTCAACAACGACGGCGCGGTCGTCACGGCCCGGCGCATCGCCGCCGCGCGGCGGGGCGCGGGGGCCGGCGTGCCCATCGGCGTGAACATCGGAAAGTCGCGGGTGACCCCGCTCGAACGGGCGGCCGACGACCACGTGGCCTCGTTCCGCCTGCTGCGGGGCGTGGCCGACTTCGTGGTGGTGAACGTGTCGTCGCCCAACACGCCGGGCCTGAGGGAACTGCAGGATCGTGACCACCTCACGGCGATCCTGAGCGCGCTGCGTGACGAGGACGTCTCGATGCGGCGGTTCGATGGCCGCCCCCCCATGCCGCTCCTCGTGAAGTTGGCGCCCGACCTGCCGGCCGCGCAGGTGGAGGACGCCGTGGACCTGTCGGGCGAGCTCGGGATGGCTGGCGTGGTGCTGACCAATACCACCATCTCGCGGGAGGGGCTGCATGATCCGTCCGCCCCCGGCGCATCGGAGCAGGGCGGCCTGTCGGGGCCGCCGCTCCGGACCCGTGCCGACGCGGCCGTGCGCATCGCCGCCCGCCGGGCATCGGGCCGGCTGGTCATCGCCGGGGTCGGCGGCATCATGGACGCCGACGACGCGTGGCAGCGCATCGCGAGCGGGGCGTCGCTGGTGGAGGTGTGGACGGGCCTCGTGTACCGCGGGCCGCTGATCGCGCGCGACATCACCCTGGGGCTCATGCAACGCATGCGGGATGAGGGTGTGTCGCACATCTCGGAGGTCACCGGAAGCGCGCTGGGGGCCTGATGGGTCTCATCGCGCAGCTCGCCGTCATCCTCGGCGCGGTGGCGGTGATGTCCGTGCTCGGGGAGCGACTTCGCATCTCGGCCATTCCGCTGTTCATGGTGGCCGGGATCATCCTGGGGCCGTTCGCGCCGTTCCCGCAGGTCATCGCGCTCGACGCGCCGCTCTATCTGCTGGGCGAGATCGGGGTCATCCTCCTGCTGTTCTATCTGGGCCTTGAGTTCAGCCTCGAGCGCCTGATGCAGGCGCGTCGGCTGGTGCTCACGGGGGGCGTGGTGGATCTGGTCATCAACGCCGGGCTGGGCCTCGCGCTGGGCTACCTGCTGCTCGGCCCGGGGCCGGAGATGGTGCTGCTGGCGGGCCTTCTCTACATCTCGAGCAGCGGGGTCATCACCCAGGCGCTCTTCGACTTCCGGCGTCTGGGTGATCACGAGACGGATCTCGTCCTGGGGACACTCGTCTTCGAGGACATCGCCATCGCCATATTTCTGGGTATCGCGTCGGGGCTGGCCGTGGGCACGGCTGTGAGCGGTGCGGACCTGACTCTCCGTGCGCTCATCGTCATCGCATTCGTCGGGGTGTTCCTCGCGGCCAGCCACATCCTGCCGCGCTACATCGATCGCGTCAGTCCCGGCATCGAGCGCGAGCGAATGGTGCTTGCATCGCTGGCCGTGGTGCTGGGCTCGGCGGCGCTGGCGGAGTGGGCGGGCCTGTCGGCACCGGTCGGCGCCCTCCTCGCGGGCATCCTCCTGTCGGGAACCGAGGCGCGCGATCGCATCGAGCGCCACCTGTTCGGGCTGCGCGACTTCACCGCCGCCATCTTCTTCTTCACGTTCGGCCTGCAGATTGATCTGGGGGCGCTGGGCGGGGTGTGGGACTGGCTGCTCGGCGGCCTTGCCGTGGCGATTGCAGGGAAGATCGCTGCAGGGTTCATCGCCGGTCATATGACCGGATTCACCAAGCGGCAGTCGTTCACGGTGGGCACCAGCCTCATCGCCCGTGGCGAGTTCACCCTCATCCTCGCGCAGTTGGCCGCAGTGGGCACCGCGCTGTCACCGACGTTCCGTGAGGAGATCGTGTCGTTCGCCGGCCTGCTTGTGCTGGTCACGGCGGCGACCGGAGTCCTACTTATGCGCGAGTCCCGTACCGTGGGACGCGCGATCTTCGGATCATCCAGGAGGCTTTCACCATGATCGAGGTCCGCGAGACCCGCCTGCCGGGCGTTGGCAAGAAATTCACGATGCGCACCCAGCGCGGCGAGGATGTCTGCGCGGTGGTGCACATTGACGGGCGACGCGAGCTGTACCACCGACCCGACCCCGACGAGGACTCCGACGCCGTGATCGTGCTCACGGATGAGGAGGCGCGCGAACTTGGGTCCATCCTCGGCGGCGTCGTGTACCGCCCCGAGTTGCTGGAGCACCTCGAGGTGGCCTTGAGCGACCTGGCCATCGAGTGGATCGACATCCCCCCCGAGAGCCCGCTCGTCGGCCTCACCGTCGCCACCTGCCGTATCCGCACGACGACCGGCGGCACGATCATCGCCATCATCCGCCCCGAGGGTGCCGTCGCCATGCCGCACCCGGACGAGGCCCTCCGCGCCAACGACACCCTCGTTGTGGTGACCACCCCCGATGCCTTCGCTGCGCTCACGCGCCTGGTCGCCGACGGTCCGTCGGCGGACGTGACCTGAGCCCCAGGGGCTCTGTCGCCGATGGGGGATCCTGATCGCCGCAACCTGTGGCAGGTGGTGCGGGGCACCGGGACGCCGTCGCTCCGTGGCCTCCTCACCCGTGCCGTCGTGGGGGTGGGTCTGGTGCTGGGGCTGCTCACCGCCCTCACGGTGCTCGGCGTCCTCGCCGCAACGGGTTCCTATCGCGATGACCAGCAGGTGGCGGTTGCGCGCTCCCAGGCAGCCGAGGCCATCCTCGTTGACCTGCTGAACGCCGAGGCGGGGGTCAGCGGGTACACGCTGACCGGCGCCACCACGTATCTGGTGCCGTACGTGCGCGCTGAGGGGACCTACCCGCGCACCATCCGCCGCCTGCGGGGGCTGGTGGCCGGAAACGCGCCACTCGAGAATGCCGTGAACTCCATTGACGGCGCCGCGCGCGACTGGTTCGACGAGGCACGCACGCAGGTGGATCTGCGGCGCGAAGGCCGCGTTTCCGAGGCGGTCGCGCGAATCGCCCAGGGCATCGCGCAGGGGCGCCTCGACGCCCTGCGGGCGGAGCACGCGGCCCTGCGCAATCTGGTGGAGGCCGAGCGCCAGGCCGCTCTCGGGCGCGCGGACCGGGGCCGCCTGCTGACGATCCTCGCCGTGGTGGGAGGGCTGCTGCTGGCTGTGCTCACCGTGGCGGCCGCCACGCGCGCCCTGTGGCGGCGGCTCGGTGCCCCGCTCGCCGCGCTCGCTCAGGGCGTGCGCCGCGTGGGCGCGGGCGACCTGGAGCAGTCCGTGCCGCATCCGGAGCATGCGGCACGGGAGGTCGTGCAACTCGTTGATGCGTTCAACGTGATGCAGGGCAGGGTCGAGGAGCAGCGCGAGGCCGCTGAGGCCAACGCCCGGCGGTCCGAGGCCGCCCGCGCCGAGCGGCGCCTGTGGCAGACCGTGGAGCAGGGTCTGCTGCCCGAATCGCTTCCGTCCGTCCCCGGGCTCAGGCTGGCTGCGCGGTACCAGCCATCCAGCCCGGGACTGGCGATCGGTGGCGACTTCTACGACGCCCGGGTGCTGCGCGATGGCCGCCTCGCGGTGATGGTCGGCGATGTCGCGGGCCATGGAGCCGAGTCGGCTGCGCGCGCGGCCCGCATGCGCTTCGGGTGGGGCGCCCTCGTGGATGTGGATCCTGACCCGACCCGCGTCCTTGCGACCCTGAACCGGCAGATCGCTGACCGGCACGAGCGCCAGCAGGGCATCTACGCGACCATGTGCCACTGCATCATCTCCCCCGACGGGACTGCCGAGTTCGCGCTCGCAGGCCACCCGCGTCCGCTCCTCGTGGCGGGAACGGAGGCCGGATTGGTGGAGGTGGATGCCCGGGGTCCGATCCTCGGCCTGCTCGATGAGGTCGAGTGGCCGGTCACGCGCCTGATCATCCCGGGTGGCGGTCTGCTGGTGCTCTACACCGACGGACTGGTGGAGGCCCGCCGCCATGATGAGATCTTCGGCTGGGAACGGGCGGTGGAGACGCTGGTGGCCGACCGCCGGATGGGTCTGGAACAGCGGATCGCACGGCTCACCGAGGCCGCTCAGCGCTTCGGTGAGGGCAACCTCCGTGACGACGTCGCCGTGCTCGCCGTGCAGGTCGTCGGGTCATCCCCTGTGCGGGGTGACGCCGGGTAGGACGAGATTGTCCGAGGGCATGCGCACCATGCGGGTGATGTGGTGCCATCCCCGGCGTGGGGCGGTGGGGATGGGCCAGTGTGCCTGAGGAGGTGGACCTCGCGTGCCTCACCGAGGTCGTGCTGCTCCATGGCGGGGGAAACGCCTGGCCCCCCGCCGTACGGGTCACAGCCTTTTCACATCGCACCGGCAAGAAGTCACAAGATCTTCACGCCGCGTGCGGGACCCTTCGGGTGATTCGCAGGATGCACATGCTCACCCCCGTGCATCCGGCGGGATCCGCCAGATCCCCATCATCGATCACAGGAGATACCTGAACGTGAATCGCACTCTTCGCATCGCGGCCGTGGCTGCCGTGGGCGTCGGCAGCCTCGTCGGTGCCGCCTCTGCCCTGGGTAAGGCCACCGGTTCCGGTGCCTCCTTCCCTGCGGTCGCCTACACCAACTGGTGTGGCACGTCCGGAACCTGCTCCTACACCGCCAAGGGCTCGAGCGCCGGTATCAAGGACCTCATCAGTAAGACCGTGGACTTCGCGGGTTCCGACGCCACCCTGACCGCCACCCAGTTGGAGGCAATCGGCGGGACCGTCAGGTACTTCCCGACCCTGCTCGGTGCCATCTCGGTGCCGGTCAACCTGCCCGGCGTCGTGGGGAACAGGATGCACCTTGACGGCAAGACCTTGGGCGAGATCTGGTCGGGCGCCATCACCACATGGAACGCCCCGCAGATCAAGGCGCTGAACCCGAAGATCACCCTGCCTGCGAGCTCGATCACGCTCTGCGTGCGCTCGGACGGGTCGGGTACCTCATACGGGTTCAGTAACTACCTGAGCAAGGTGAGCCCCACCTTCCGCAGCACCATCGGCCACGGGTCGCAGACACCGCCGTGGAAGGGCACGATCGTGAAGTCGCCGGGCAACCCCGGCGTGGCCAACTGCGTGAAGAACACGACCAACTCGATCGGCTACGTGGACCTGGCCGACTCCATCCGTGCCGGGCTCCGGAGCAACGTCACGGCGATCGGCAAGAGTGAGGTCGTGACGCAGACGGTGAAGGTCAAGGGGAAGAACACGACCACGACCGTCCGCACGACGGTCTTCGTGCTGCCGACGGCAACGTCCATCGCGAACGCCGGGAACACGCAGGCGATCAAGCCGACGCTGGACATCGACTTCTCCGCCAGTTCCGCGTCGGGGGCCTACCCGATCACCATCACCACCTGGGTGCTCGCCGTTCCGGGCCGTCCGGCCAACGGAGCGGTGAAGACGGTGCTCAACTACTTCTACTCAGCGGGGGCACAGGCCCAGCTGGTGGGCCTGGGGTACGCTCCGTTGCCCGCTAAGGTGGTGGCCGCCGCCAAGAAGGCCGTCGCCGTCCTGTAGGCGCAGTCGTCCGTTCCACTGCAGTAGCCGTGGCGGCCGCC
>CAMAVU010000062.1 GCA_945861935.1 Bifidobacterium breve
GCCGCGGCCACCACACGCGCACCCGGGTCGCTGACCCCCGGCATCCCGGCGTCGCTCACGAGCACCACCCGTGCCCCATCCGACATCCGCCGCACGAGATCGCCGGCGCGGCGGGCCTCGTTGTGCTGGTGCGACGGCACCATGGGCGCCTCGCTACCAGCATGCCGGAGGAGCACCGCCGTGCGACGAGTGTCCTCGCAGGCCACGAGGTCGGCCTCGCGCAGGGCCTCGGCGGCCCGGGGCGAGAGGTCGTCCAGCGCCCCGATGGGAGTCGCCACCACGGTCAGGGACCCGGTCACGCGCCCACGCCCTCACGAGCCATCAGCGCGGCGCCCACCATGCCCGCGTCGGGGCCCAACCCGGCCACCAGCAGCGGGGCGCGGCGCGTGGGGGGCAGCGCTCGTGCGTGATAGACCGTCCGCGCCGGGCCGAGCAGTAACTCACCTGCCGCCGACACCCCGCCGCCGATCAGGATGACATCCGGGTCGAACGTGTTGGCCAGCGACGCGACCGCCACGCCCAACCACTCGCCGGCCGTGGCCAGCACGGCGCGTGCATCGGCATCACCCTCCTGAGCCAGGGCCAGACCCGACTCGCTGTCGAGCATCCCGGACTGATGCAGCCGCCCCAGTGCGCTTGCCCGATTCGCGTCGGCAAACGCGCAGAACGCGCGCGTGAGCGCGCTGCCGCTGCACAAGGCCTCGATGCAGCCACGGCCCGGGCATCCGCCCTGACATGGCGGTCCGTTCCCGTCCACCGAGATGTGGCCCAGTTCGGCCCCGTGCCCCCGGCCACCACGGAACACCCGGCCCTCAATGATTACACCGCCGCCGATCCCGGTACCGAGCGTCAGCATGACCACGTGGTCGTGCCCGCGACCGGCCCCGAGGCGGTGTTCGGCCAGCGCGGCCAGATTGGCGTCGTTGTCGAGGAAGACCGGCATCCCCACCCGCTCCACCAGGCGTGCCGCCGCGTCGAAGTCGTCCATGCCCGTATGCACCGAGTGCACCACGCGGCCCGTAACCGCGTCGATGGTCGCGGGCAGCCCCACCCCCAGGCCGCGTATCCCGTCGGGCGAGCCCGCCGACAGATCTGCGACCAGTCCCGCGATGGCCTCGATGATGGCCGGTCCGCCGGCCGGAGTGGGAATGACGACCGGCCCGGCCACGATCATCCCTCGGGTCAGGCGCCCCGCCGCGATCTTCGTGCCGCCGACGTCCACGCCGATGACGCTCATCCACCCTCCGGGGACCGGAACACCGGCCCGCGACGGTACCATCGCCACCCGATGCCGCCTCAGGGAAAGCCATACAGACGCTTCACGGCACGCGGGCGAACCCGGTCCGCCCGCGGTCTGGACGGCCTGCGCGTGCTGACGGAGGGCGTCAGCACGACCGAACGCGCACAGCCGGCGCACGAGACGGAGCCAGACCCTCCAGACCCCGGGCACCGCTGGTGGTCGCCGAAGGGCTTCGGTATCTGGGGGTGGGCCTGGCGCGTCGGGGCGCTCCTGCTGGTCGGCATCGTCACCTGGGGTGTGTTCGGCTTCCTCGCCGTCCGGGGCGCCGTGTCCGAGGCCAATGCACGGATCACGTCCACGGCCAGAAAGGCGCTGTCGCCGGCCGGACCCCTGCTCTCCGCACCACAGAACACCCTGGTGGTCGGCAGCGATGCACGTCCGGGCGAGACCCGTTCGCGCGCCGACTCGATCATGGTGATGCGCACCGACCCCGGTGCCGGCGTCGTGCGATGGCTCTCAATCCCGCGTGACTTCCGCGTGGACCTGCCCGGGGTCGGAACGGAGAAGATCAACGCCGCGTACTGGTTCAGCGGCCAGCGGGGCATCATCAACGCGGTCCGGGACCTCACGGGCCTCCCCATCCATCACATCGTCGTCGTGCGCTTCAACGGGGTCAGGCGCATGGTGGACGACCTCGGAGGCGTGACCGCGAACAACCCCACGGCCCTCAATAACTGTGCGTACCCGGGCGGCACCACCGTGTCGTTCCCCCGGGGGGCGGTGGATCTCGACGGCGAGACCGCCCTCCAGTTCCTCCGCGTGCGCAAGTGCGACGACGACTTCCACCGGGCGGGGCGCCAGCAGGCGTTCGTCACCGGGGTCAAGGCGAAGCTGGCATCACTGCCCGGCGTGCCCTTCGCACCCTGGCGTGGCGCTGCGGCCATCCGGGCCATCGGCACCGACATGGAGGTGTCGGACCTCATGAAGCTGGGGTGGCTGCAGTGGCGCCTCACGTCCTCGCCGGACGACCGGATCGTGCTGGCGGGCATCCCCCGCACGGTCGGCGGGGTGTCCTACGTGCTCGGTGAGCCGGACCTCAACGAGCAGCAACTCGCTGAGTTCGTCGGCCGCTGACTACACCTTGTCGAGACCGATGGTCTTGCCGCTGCTGGTGCTGCTTTTGTCACCCGAACCACCGGAGCCGGACCCCGACGGGCCGCTGGCAGTCGTCGTCGGCTGCTCCTTGGGCCGGCCCTTGGTCCCGTAGTCGGTGTTATGGAACCCGCTGCCCTTGAAGTGGATCGCCGGGGCGTGCAGCACCCGCTGAGCGGGCGCCTTGCACTCCTTGCAGCGCGAGAGGGCCCGGTCGGACATCGACTGGACGACCTCGAACCGGTGGCCCTTCTCACAGCGGTAGTCGTAGACGGGCACGCAGGCTCCTGAGACGGGAAACGCGGCGAGTATAGACGTGCCCCGGGCTGCTGGCACTCTCGTCGGTCGTGTGCCACCGGTCGGCCGGCATCGGGGCCTTGCTAGCCTCGGCCACGTACGCAGATGACCGAGCCGATGACCAAGAGCCGGACCATCCGCCGCATTGTCGCCGTCGAGGCGGCGGTCCTCGCTGCGGCGGCAGGCATGCACCGGCGTCATTCCCTCCCCGCCGCCGGGCTCCTCGTCGCGGGCGCCGCGGGCGCGTGGGCCGCATTCCGACCGGGGTCCCCGGTGTTCGGGCCGGTGCTCCGGCATGGCCCGCGTGACCGCCCCCAGGCGGCGCTGACATTCGACGATGGCCCCGGCCCGTCCACTCCGGCGATCCTCGATGCCCTGGCCGACGCGGGAGTGGCTGCCACCTTCTTCGTGCTGGGCCGGCAAGCCCGGCGCCACCCCGAGCTGATCCGCCGGATGCGGGACGAAGGCCATCAGGTGGCCAGTCACGGATATGACCACGGCATTCTGGTGATGCGCGGCCCGGGGTATGTCCGCGACCAGATCGCCCGCACCGAGAGCGCGGTGGCCGATGCCGCCGGTCCGGGCGTGCTCACCCACCTGTTCCGCGCTCCCCATGGCTTCCGCGGACCCGCCACGTGGGCCGCCGTGCACTCGGCGGGCTACCGCATGATCGGCTGGACGCGTGGCGTCTTCGACTCCGCCGACCCGGGGCCCGACGTCGTGGCCGAGCGCTCCGCCACGGCGCTCGCGCCAGGGTGCATCCTGTTGCTGCACGATGCGGATGGCTGGGACCCCGACCATGCCCGCGCCCACACCGCCGCCGCCATCCCCGACATCTGCGCCGCAGCCCGCAGGAAGGGCCTCGCGCTCGTGACGATGGATGGCCTCGTCGCGTGAGCGGGGAAGCGGCCAAGGAGCGGCACGCGATGCCCCGCTGGGCGTGGCGCGCCATCCGGCTCACCGCGATCGCGGTCATCGTGGGCCTCGTGGCCTGGCGGGTGGACTGGGGGGCGGTCGTCGCGGCCTTCCGCGTGGAGAGCCTGTGGCTCCTGGTCCTCGCGGTCGTGGCCAACTTCGTATCGGTCGTGCTGAAGGGCATGGCGTGGAAGGGCGTGGTGGACGGCCTTCCCGGCCTCCGGCGTCGCACCCCCTACATGGACCTGCTGAGCCCCCTCATGGTGGGGTTCCTCTTCAACACCATCCTCGCGGCGCGGGTTGGCGAGATCGCCAAGGTCCTGCTGGCCAAGCGCCGACTTGCGCGGCGGGGGGAGGATCTCTCGACCACGGTGCTCATGGGCACCGTGGTGGTCGAGAACATCGTGACCACGATCGCCTGGGTGCTGCTGGTCGTCCTCATCGGCCTGTTCCTCCCCCTCCCGTCCTATGCCTGGATCATCACGGCCGTGCTGGGCGTCATCTGTCTGGTGGTCGTGGTTGTGGCCCTGCTGCAGAGCCCCAACCGCCAGGTGCCGCCGTGGCTGTCCACGGGGTCGCTGTGGCGCCGGATCACGCGTGCCTTCCAGCGTCTGTGGGGCGCGGTGCACGAGAGCCACGCGAGTCTGCGGAACCCCCAGCAGATGGCGCGCGTGGCCATCCCCAGCTTCGGCACCTGGATCGCCCAGTGGGCCGGCATCTACGCCACTCTGGGCGCCTTCGGCCTCGGCTACGTGGGCTGGGGCGGTGCCGGGCTGCTTCTCGTCACCATCACCCTCGCCCAGTCGTTCCCGATCCTCCCCGGGAACCTGGTCGTGTTCCAGGCGGCGGCGGTGGTACCGCTCACGGCCTCATACGGCGTGAGCGCAGCCGACGCCCTGGCCTTCTCCATCGTCCTCCAGGCCACGGAGATGGCGGTGGGCGTGGTCGTCGGCTTCATCTTCCTGCTGTTCGAGAACGTCGGCTTCCGGGAACTGCGCCGGGAGGCCGAGGGGGGGAGGGCGTCCTCGAGGGCTAGCCCCTCGCGGGTTCGCTAGCCGAAGCGGCCCGACACGTAGGCCTCGGTCCGCTCCTGCTGCGGATTCCCGAAGACGTCCTTGGTGAACCCCGTCTCGATGAGCCTGCCCGGCTCCCCCTCATTCGCGATCGTGATGAATGCGGTGAAGTCCGAGACGCGCGCGGCCTGCTGCATGTTGTGCGTGACGATGACGATTGTGACCCTGTCCTTGATGCTGCGGATCAGGTCCTCGATCCTCATCGTTGACTGAGGGTCGAGCGCCGAGCACGGCTCATCCATCAGCAGGACGTCGGGCTCCTCGGCCAGAGCGCGCGCGATGCACAGGCGCTGCTGCTGACCACCGGAGAGCCCGCCTGCCTGCGCCTGCAGCCGGTTCTTCACCTCGTCCCACAGGCCCGCGCCGCGCAGCGTGCGCTCCACAAGGTCCTCCCGCTGGGCCTTGTCCAGTTTCGCGCGCGTGAACCTGGGGCCGGCGAGGATGTTGTCGGCGATGGACTTGGTCGGGAACGGGTTGGGGCGTTGGAACACCATGCCCACGGCCCGCCGGACCGCCACCGGGTCGGCGTCCTTCCCGTAGATATCGGTGTCCCGCAGGTAGACGGACCCGGTGCAGCGGGCGTGCGGCACCATCTCGTGCATGCGGTTGAGGCAGCGGAGGTAGGTGGACTTGCCGCACCCCGACGGCCCGATGATCGCCGTGACCGTGTTGCGCGGAAAGTCCAGCGTGACGTTCTCGATGGCCTTGTGCGAGCCGAAGAACGCCGAGAGGTCACGGGTGTACATCGGCAGCAGACCCGACGCGACCAACCCGGGGCCACCGGACGTTCCTGCGGGCGACGGGGTGGCCGACGCTGTGGGACCCGCCGACGCCCGCCCACCGCCGACGCCCGTACCGGGCGGCGCTGGCACATCCGGGGTGCCTTCGACGGTGGTCACGTGGTCAGTCATCATCCCTCCGCGGGACGGGCGCGCCGTGAAAGGAGAGCGGCAGCCAGATTGAGGAACAGGATAATCGCGACCAGCACCAGTGCTGCGCCCCATGCCAGTTGCAACGACGCGGGCGTCTGCACCTGAATGGTGTTGTTGTAGATGAGCTGCGGGATCGCGGCGATCGGCTCGTTGATGTCGGTCGAGAAGAACTGATTGCCGAGCGAGGTGAACAGGAGGGGCGCCGTTTCACCACTCGCCCGGGCGAGGCCGAGCAGGATGCCCGTGAGGATGCCGGGTCCGGCCGCTGGCAGCACGATGGACCACGTGACCCGCCATTTGGGCGCGCCAAGGGCCTGGGCGGCCTCCTTCTGCCCCTGAGGAACAAGGCGCAGCATCTCGTCGGCCGCCCTCACCACGATGGGGAACATGATGATGGCGAGGGCGATGCCCCCGGCGAGAGCCGAGAAGTGCTGCTGGGTGACGACGATGCCCAGGTACACGATGAGGCCCACGACGATCGACGGGATGCCGAGGAGCACATCCACGAAGAACCCCACCCCGCGCGCGATTCGTGCCTGCCACCCGGTGGGGCGCGTGACGTCCGAGATGAAGAGCGCCGTCAGCACGCCGAGTGGCGCGGCGATCACGGTGGCGATCCCCATCAGGATGAGGGTTCCCACCAACGCATTCGAGATGCCCCCGTCGTACGACATGGGATCGAGCGGCGGCAGGCTGGTGAAGAATGACGGGGCGAGGGCAGGCAGGCCCATGGAGACCATCTCCCACATCACCAGCACCAGCGGCACGACGCCGAGCGCGAGGCTGCCCCAGATGAACCCCTCGGCCATGCGGGAGCGCACCCTGCGCGAGGTCGAGACCGCGCCAGAGCCCGTGATGGTCAGCGGGGCGCTGCGGGTGGGTACCCAGATATCAGCGGACCCGCCCACGGGCGAATCGTCAACAGGCACACCCGGCGCGTTCGCCGGACGTCGGCGCACGCGGACGAGCACCCGCCGGAGCCTCGCGCCCCCGGAGCCGCGCGCGCCACGCGACACCAGTAACCGCGCACCGACGTTGACGAGAAACGCGATCACGAACAGGACCACGGCGAGAGACGTGAGCGCCGACAACTGCATTCCGTTGGCCTCGTTGGTCTCGAGCGCGATAACGCTGGCCAGCGTGGACCCGGGGCCCAGGATCGAACTGAAGATATTCGGGGCGTTGCCCAGGAGCATCGCGATGGCGATGGTCTCCCCCACCGCCCGGCCGAGACCGAGGACCGACGCCCCCACGATGCCGGAGCGTGCCCAGGGGAGCATGGAGTGCTTCACCATCTCCCATCGGGTCGCACCGAGCGCGTAGGCGGCCTCCTGTTGCTCACGCGGTACCGTCAGCAGCACCTCGCGGATGATGGCCGTGATCACGGGGAGCACCATGATGCCCAGCACCAGACCGGTCACGAAGAACGACCCCGCCGTGACCGGGCCCTCGAAGAGGTGCCAGCCGAAGATGCTGATGCCTCCGAAGGTCTCGGAGACCCAGTCGAGGGCCGGCCGCAGGAATGGCACCAGGACGGTGATGCCCCACAGGCCGAAGATGACCGAGGGCACCGCTGCGAGGAGGTTGATGAAGCCGCCGACGGGGCGGCGCCAGCGACGCGGAAGGAACACGGTGGTGGCGAGTGCGATGCCAATGGAGGTGGGCACGGCAATCAGGAGGGCGATGAACGACGTCATCAGGGTGCCGTAGATGAATGGCAGCGCCCCGAAGAGCGCCTCGCCCACGGCCGGGGTGGGCACCCACTCGGTGCCCGTGACGAAGCCGATGATCCCGTAGGTGCTCCAGGTCTCACCCGTCTGCTCGATGGTCTTCCACAGCAGGTAGCCCACGGCCACGACGGCGATGAGCGCGACGGCCGAGGCGAAGATGAGGTACGCCCGGTCGGCGGCCCTGCTCCCCCGCGAGCGCATGAGGCGGGCGTATGCGGCGGGGCTACCGACCTCCGGAACGGATGTGCCGTCGATCGGCGGAGGTGGCGGTGGCGGTGTCACGTGGGGTGAGAGCCTCTGTGGAATCGGTCCGGGAGGTGCTCCCCGGGCTGCGCGACAGGAGCGTGGCGGCCGCCGGGGGCCCGGGCCCCG
>CAMAVU010000063.1 GCA_945861935.1 Bifidobacterium breve
ATGGGAGGCGTGATGTACCGCATCGCCGTGATGGTGTCGGGCAATGGATCCAACCTGCAGGCGCTCATCGACAACGTCCACCGCAATGCGACGGTGGATGCCGAGATCGCGCTGGTCATCTGCTCGACCGGGGAGGCACCGGCCATCGAGCGGGCCCAGCAGGCAGACATCCGCACCGAGGTGGTGACGATGCAGGCACACGGCGACCGCGACAGCCGCGACCGGGAGGTGGTGCGCCTGCTCAGGCTCGTGCACCCCGATCTGGTGGTGATGGCCGGGTGGATGAGCATCGTCACGCCCGTGCTCCTCGATGCCTTCCCCGACCAGGTGATCAACTTGCATCCATCGCTGCTCCCGGCATTCCCCGGAATGGACTCGATCGCGGCCGCCCTGGACTGGGGTTCGCACGTCACGGGCGTGACGGTCCATGTGGCCGAGGAGGCCGTGGACGGCGGCCCACCGATCCTGCAGGAGCCGGTGCCGATCCTGCCGGGCGACACGCTCGAGACTCTCTCCGAGCGTGTCCACGGGGTGGAGCACCGTCTGCTCACCCGCTGCGTGACCCTCTACGCAGAGGGCCGGGTCCGCCGCGACCCAACCCGGGTTCGCCGCATGCTGGTGGATGAGGCCGGTGCCTGACGTGGGCACGCGGCGTGCACTGCTGTCGGTGTCCGACAAGACGGGCCTGGTGGATCTGGCGCGGGGTCTGATCGCCGAAGGGGTGGAACTCATCTCCACGGGCGGAACCGCCCGGGCTCTGCGCGAGGCCGGCCTCGCGGTGACCGACGTACGTGAGGTGACCGGCCACCCCGAGATCATGGGCGGACGGGTCAAGACACTGCACCCGAAGGTCCATGGAGGCATCCTCGCCCGCCGAGATCACGCGGGTGACGCCGCCGACATGGCGGAGAACGCGATCGAGGCCATCGACATGGTCGTGGTGAACCTGTACCCGTTCGAGGAGGCCGCGGCAGCGCCTGAGCTGACCCGCGCCGACGTGGTGGAGGAGATCGACATCGGGGGCCCGGCCATGGTGCGGGCCGCGGCCAAGAACCACGACCGGGTGGCGATCGTCACCGACCCGTCGCAGTACGGGGACGTGCTGGCCGAGATCGCGGGTGGGGGGTGGGTGGGTGAGACCACGCGCCGGTCGCTCGCCGCCATGGCCTTCCGGAAGACCGCCGCCTACGACACGGCCATCTCCGCATGGATGGCCGCTCAGGGCGACGGAGTCTGGGACTTCCCCGACCGGTTCACCGTGGGATTCCGCAAGGAGCTGGAGTGTTCCTACGGCGAGAACCCCCACCAGAGGGGTGCGTACTACTCGCAGGTGGGTGCCCCGCAGCACCTGCTGGGCGGCGTGGACGTGCGGCACGGCAAGCCGCTGTCGTACAACAACCTGCTCGACGTAGACGCCGCCCGCGGGCTGGTGGCCGAGTTCCCGGGACCCGCCGTGGTCATCGTCAAGCACAACAACCCGTGCGGGGTCTCGCTGGGCGACGACCTCGCATCGGCATACCTGAGGGCGATGGCGTGCGATCCGGTGTCGGCCTTCGGTGGGGTGTACGCGGTGAACCGCACAGTGGATCTGGCGCTGGCCGAGCACCTGGCCCAGATGTTCGTGGAGGTCCTGTGGGCTCCGGGGTACGACGACGACGCCTTCGAGGTGCTCACGCAGAAGCCCAACGTGCGGCTTCTGGAGACCAGCGAGCAGGTGCGGCCCGGCAACCCGGGCGAGCCGGTGTACCGGCGTGTGCTGGGCGGCCTGCTGGTGCAGGACGCCGACGACGTCAGGGAGGGCCGCGACACCATGCACGTGGTGACCGAACGGCAGCCGACGGAGCGGGAATGGGCCGACCTGGCGTTCGCATGGACGGTGGCCAAGCACGTGAAGAGCAACGCGATCGTGTTCGCTGCGGACGGCGCGACGGTCGGCATCGGCGCGGGCCAGATGAGCCGCGTGGACAGCGTGAATATCGCCACCTCGAAGGCCATCGCGAACAACCTGCCCATCGAGGGCAGCGCGATGGCCAGCGATGCCTTCTTCCCGTTCGCCGACGCCCCGGTGATGGCCATCGAGCACGGTGCCACGGCCATTGCGCACCCCGGCGGGTCCATCCGCGACGGCGAGGTGATCGAGGCCGTGGACGCGCTGGGGGCGGCCATGGTGACCACGGGGCACCGGCACTTCCGGCACTGATCTGGCCCGTGGTCATCGGGGCGCTGGCCCTGATCTGCTGGGCGGGGGTGCTCCTGCACCCGGCACGGCCGTGGGACCTCCGTCCGATTGACGCCGAGGAGCCGCCCGCGCCGGAGCCGGATGTGTGGCCCGACGTGGGCGTGGTGATTCCGGCACGCAACGAGGCCCGGACGATCGGGCCGACCATCGCGGCCCTCGACCAGCAGGACTACCCCGGAGACCTGCGTGTGGTGGTGGTGGACGAGCGATCGTCCGATGCCACCGGCGATGTGGCCCGTGCCATGGCGCGGGTCACCTCCCGGCAGGTACGGGTAGTGACCGGCGAGGCGCTACCGGACGGCTGGGCGGGGAAAGTGTGGGGCATGGAGCAGGGCCTGCGCGTGGTCGAGGCCGACCGCGAGCCGCCCGAGTGGCTCCTGCTGACGGATGCCGACATCCACCACTCCCGCGATGGCGTGCGTCGTCTGGTGGCGTCCGCGCTCGAGGGGGGCGTGGGGCTGGAGAGCCGCATGGCACGCCTCCACTGCCACTCGACGGCCGAGCGCCTTCTCATCCCCCCGTTCGTTCTGTTCTTCTCCCTGCTGTATCCCCCGCGCTGGGCCAACCGTCAGGGCTCCCACACGGCCTCTGCGGCCGGCGGCTGCATGCTGGTGCGCCGTGACGCGCTGGCGGCCGGCGGGGGTCTTGGTTCGCTGCGGGGTGCGCTCATCGACGATCTGGCCGTGGCCCGGCTGATCAAGTACCGCGCGGGCCTACCTACCCGTCTGGCGCTGAGCCGGGACCGCGTAGTGAGCACACGTACCTACGACAGCATGGGTCCGGTGTGGACCATGGTGCGCCGCAGCGCGTTCACCCAGCTCCGCCGCTCATGGCTTCTGGTCGCCGGGGTGGCACTGACACTGCTGCTGATGTTCGCCGGCCCACTGGTCGCCGTGATGGCCGGGACCGTGGGGGTGGCGACGGGCAGCGGGTCCACGGGGGCCCTCGCACTCGGGGTGGGACTCGCCGGCTGGGCGGCCATGGCCATCACGTCGGGACCGGTCACACGGGAGTTCGGTCTGGCCTGGCCGTGGCGCCTGGCGCTGCCGGCAAGCGGCGTGCTCTACGGCGCCATGACCGTGGACTCCGCCCTGCGCGGCCCACGCGGAGGCGGCTGGCGCTGACCGCGGGCTACCGCGGGGACAGCCCCCGGGCAGGGACTGTCCCCGCGGTAGCCGGGGTAGCCTCCTCCCCCATGCCCTGCTGCCATCCCCTCCGCCTTCTGGCTCTCGGCGTGTCGGTCGTGCTCGGGGTGGCGGGTCCCGCCGCAGCGGCCATCACCGCGGGCGTACCCGATGCACTCTCACCCGAGCCGCTCGAGCGGGCGGCGCTGGTGGCTATGCCTGCCGTGTGGCAGGTGCAGGTGACCACCCGCATGCGGGCGCTGCGGACGAAGAACGGCACCATCATCTCCCTGCCGCCCGGTGCCCGCGAGGTGAGCCGGGTGGGCACGGCCTTCGCCGTGACCCCCACGGGCTATCTGGTGACGGCGAGCCATGTGGTGCACCCATCGGCTGCCGACCTGGCCAGAGCGGCGTACCTGACGTATCTGGTGATTACCGGCAAGCCCCACAGCGAGCGCATCGCCGCCAGATGGGTCGACGCCAACGACGCCACCCCCGTCGGTGTTGGGTCGGTGCAGCGCGTGGTGCGCCCCACCGTGGCGGGGCCGGCGGCCAGAGCGGAGCACGCCGTCGCCTCGCCCGTCGTGGTGACGACCGATGAGTTACGGGACATCGCGGTGCTGCACGTTCCCGGCCTGCGGAATGCCCCCTCGCTGGGCCTGGACCGCGGGTTCGACCACGGCACCCCCATCGCGGCACTGGGCTTCGGCGACACGGATCCGTTCGCCGGGTCCCGACGCGGCGCTCTGGTGCCCTCCGTCCGGCTGGGCGTCATCGGGCAGACGGGCGGGAGCGGCGGTGACTCGCCGCAGGTCCTCACCCCCATCTCGAACGACGTGCAGCGGGGAGACTCCGGTGGGCCTGCCGTGGACGCATACGGACGGGTGCGCGGCGCGCTGCTGGTCACGCGGGCAGAGGGCGGTGGCGCGATGGTGCCCACGGAGGAACTGCTGCGGGTGCTGGATCGCGCCAACGTGCGCGGGTCGGAGGGGAGCTCGCAGTTCCTGTACCGCGCGGCCCTGGAGCGCGTGGCGTACTTCGATCTGACGGGCGCACGGGCCGACCTCCAGCGCACACTGACCGCCTACCCCGCTCACGGGCTGGCCGCCTACGAGATCGCCCGCCTTGACGACCTGGGGGGGGCGCGTCTGGCCCTTGCCGGTCGCCCGTGGTATCGGGAGGGGCTCGTGGCTGCCGCGATCACCGCGTTGGTGATCGCCACCTTCCTGGGCGTACTGCTGTGGAAGGCTGTCAACCGCCGTCCTGACGGGTTGAGACCGCGTGACCGCACAGTGCCCTTCGATCAGGACGACGGGCCCGACGATCCGCACCACCTGACCTGACCCGGGTGCCGGGGGGTCACTCCTCCCGACGGCCGCCCAGATGCTCGGCGAGGAACATCTCGATGGCGCGGTAGGCGCGCATCCGGTTCTCCGGCTTCACGAACCCATGCCCCTCGTCATCCGCCACGATGTACTCCACGTCCACACCCCGCTCCGCGAGGGCGGCCACGATCTGGTCACTCTCCTGCTTGGTCACACGCGGGTCATTGGCACCCTGGATGACCATGAGCGGCGTGGTGATCTCGTCAACCAGGCGAAGCGGAGAGCGCTGCCACATGTCCTCGCGCTCCTCCTCCACCTCGGGGTCGCCCACGAAACGGAACCAGGTGCTCTTGAGGAACGGGCGCCAGTAGGCGGGGAATGACCGGATGAGGCTGACAAGGCTCGACGGCCCCACGTACGAGATCGCGGCCCTGAACACATCGGGCGTGAAGGTGACACCCACCAGCGTCGCGTAGCCGCCATATGAACCCCCGTAGATGGCAAGGCGGTCGGGGTCGGCGATGCCCTCGGAAACGGCCCAGTTGATCGCATCGATGAGATCGTCGTGCATCCGACCGGCGAACTCCCGCTCGGCGGCATGCATGAAGTGCTTGCCGAACCCGGTGGAGCCGCGGTAGTTCACCTGCAGCACGGCGTAACCCCGGTTGGCGAGGAACTGCGCCTCGGCGTCGTAGCCCCACGAGTCCCGACTCCACGGCCCGCCGTGCACGACCAGCACCAGGGGCAGGTCCACGGGGTCAACCCCCTTGGGGATGGTGAGGTACGAGTACAGCGTGTGGGCATCACGCGAATGGATCTGTACCGGGGTCATTGGTGAGAGGTCGTCGGGCCGCAGCCAGGGGCGGGGGCGGAACAGGAACTCGCTCGCGCCGGTGTCACGGTTGAACAGGTAGGTGGCGCCCGGGGAGACATCACTGTCGAAGGCCACCGTCCAGATGCGCTCGTCCGCGG
Organism: Bifidobacterium breve; assembly: GCA_945861935.1. GTDB lineage: Bacteria > Actinomycetota > Thermoleophilia > Miltoncostaeales > Miltoncostaeaceae > SYFI01. The sequence goes on from CAMAVU010000063.1 coordinate 5,661, forward strand.
TGGTGCCCTGGATGCGCGGGTCGCCATCGGCGATCGCCCGCACCCGGTCCATGTCGGCGGCGAACTCGTCGTCGAACGCGTGCACGATCAGGCGGTCGCGCAGATAGGCCGCGCCCAGCAGCCTTCGATCCTTGTCGCTGATGATCGGCGCGCCGAGGTCGGCCACCTCATCCTCGTCCAGCACCGTCTGCCCGCCAGTAGCGACATCAACGGCCACAAGGCGCGAGGTGTCGTTGCCCTCCGCACTTCCCACCCACAGCGTGGTGCCGTCTGCGTCGAACCCGAACGGAGTGCCGCTGTCCTCATTGTCGAACGATGCCAGCACGCGGAAGGCGTCCGCTTCGGTGTCGCGCACCAAGATCTCGTAGTCACCCTCAGGCGTCTGGGCGTACGCACCGCGCACCTGCCCGTGGCTGTCGGCAATCCACCCGATGCAGTTGCCGGGGTTCTCGGCGATGGTGGTGATCTCGCCCGTCTCGAGGTCGAGCCTGCCGGCATCGAACATGCTCTGGTCGCGCCGGTTGGTGCTCACGATGATCTGCCCGGGCGTCTCCCGCGGCACCGACACGATGCTGGCCCGCACGCCGTCGAATGGCGTGAGGTCGCGCGCGGTGCCGTCACCGGGAACGTCAACCATCATCACGTGGTGGTTCTCATCACCGCCCTGGTCCTTCGAGTACAGGATGTGCTTCGAGTCGCGGGTCCACGAGTACCCCATGACCCCGCGGTCCATGTCTTGTGTGACGGGCGCGGCCTCCCCGCCCTCCATGGGCCGCACCCATACGTTGAGGCGCCCGTCGAGCGGGGCGATCCACGAGAGCATGGTGCCGTCGGGCGACGGCTTGGCGAACGCGCGCTCAGGATTGTCGAAGAACTCCGGGAGCGGAATGAGGCGGGGCTGTGTCATGGGACGTGTCATGGGACGTGTCATGGGACGAGGCTAGCGGCCGGCCTACCGGGGGCCTACCGGGGGCCTACCGGGGGCCTACCGGGGGCCTACCGGGGGCCTACCGGGGGCCTACCGGGGGCCTACCGGTGACAGTCACCCATCGGTGACTGTCACCGGTAGGTGACTGTCCCCCTCACTCCCGTGCGACGTACACCCCTGTCTCCTGCGTTGAACAAGGGAACACACGTGAAAGGCCTGATATGGGACGGATCGCACGAGGGCTTACCGGGTACGAGGCCTACCACCTCACCACGCGAGGTGCGAACAAGCGAGACATCTTCAAGGACGACATCGACCGTCGGCGCTTCATCGCACGACTCGGCGACATCGCACTCAGGGCCCCATGGTCATGCTTGGGCTACTGCCTGATGAGTAACCACGTCCACCTGATCATCCGCGGCGATGGCCCAACGATCGGCCGAGGAATGCGCGACCTGTTGGGAGGGCATTCACGATGGTTCAACACCCGTCACGAACGAACCGGACCGCTGTTTGGCGGCCGCTACCACCACGTTCACATCGCTTCCACGGAGCAGATGTTGACCGCACTGCAGTACGTGGCGAGGAACCCGGTCAAGGCCGGCCTCGTCAACCGGGCCGAGGCATGGAGATGGAGCAGTTACAGCGCCCTGATATCGGGCGTCATTCACCCCGGAACCATCGATCTGGACGGGCTCCGTCAGATCCTCGCCGGACCCCGGACCCCGATCGCCACGGTTGCCGCACGGCTCCAGGCCATTGTGGAGGGGGACAGTCACCCCCCGGTGACTGTCACCGGGGGGTGACTGTCACTGGGGTTGCTGCTCCGGGGTTGCTACCGTCGCCCCGTGCCCGACCAGCCGCTCGTCATCGCGCTCTGCCCCGACCTGATGATGCGCTCGCGCATCGAGACCGGGCTGGACGTCGCGGGGTACCGCCTACGCGTCGTGGGTGGCCCTATCCGCCTCGCCGAGGCGCTCGCCGCCGAGGCGC
>CAMAVU010000064.1 GCA_945861935.1 Bifidobacterium breve
GCGGTGTTCTTCGGCCTGTCGGGCACCGGCAAGACCACGCTCAGCACCGACCCCGAGCGCCAGCTCATCGGTGACGACGAGCACGGCTGGGCCGACGATGGCGTGTTCAACATCGAGAACGGCTGCTACGCGAAGATCATCAACCTCTCCGCCACCGCCGAGCCCGAGATCTTCGCCGCCACCCAGCGCTTCGGCACCGTGGTGGAGAACGCCGTGGCCGACCCGCTGTCGCGCGTGCTCGACCTCGACGATGACTCAGTGACCGAGAACACCCGCGCGGCCTACCCGCTGGCCACCATCCCGGGATCGGTGCCCCAGAAGCGCGCCGGCATCCCCAGCACCGTGGTGATGCTCACAGCCGACGCCTTCGGCGTGCTGCCGCCCATCGCCCGCCTCACCCCCGAGCAGGCGATGTTCCACTTCCTCTCGGGCTACACAGCCAAGCTGGCTGGCACCGAGGTGGGCGTCACCGAGCCGCAAACCACGTTCAGCACCTGCTTCGGGTCGCCGTTCCTGCCCCAAAGGCCCAACGTCTACGCCGAGATGCTGGGCGAGCGTCTGGCCCGGACCGGCGCCACGGCCTACCTGGTGAACACCGGCTGGACCGGCGGCCAGTACGGCGTGGGCTCCCGTATGCCGATCAAGGCCACCCGTACCCTCGTGCGGGCCGCCATCAACGGCGAACTCGACACCGCAGACACGCGCCAGGATCCGATCTTCGGCCTGCATGTGCCCCTGAGCGTGCCGGGGGTGGATGCGGTGCTGCTCGACCCGGTGCAGACCTGGTCCGACCCTGCGGCCTTCGAGAAGACCGCCAGGACGCTGGCCCAGGCCTTCCGCGACAACTTCCAGAAGTACGAGGCGATGGTGAGCCCCGAGGTGATCGCCGCCGGGCCTATCGGCTAGGGGTCCGAGCCCGCGGTGACGGGCGGCATCACCGCCCGGTGAAGTCGGGTTCCCGCTTCTCGCGGAAGGCCCTGAGGCCCTCCTCGATGTCGTCACTGCGGAAGGCCCTCTGGCGCCAGCGCTCGGCGATCTCGGCTGCCTCACTGGGCGCGACGCCGTCCTCGGTGGCACGGATGACCGCCCGCATGCCCGCGACCGCGATCGGCCCGTTGGCAGCGACCGCCCGGGCGTCGCCCATCGCCAGGTCGAGCAGCTCACGGCGGTCCACCACCCGGTTGACCAAGCCGATCTGCCGCGCGCGCTCGGCATCTATTGGCCGCCCGGTGAGGAACAGTTCGCGTGTGGCCGGCGCTCCCACCACACGCACGAACCGCTGGATGCCCTCGGCGGCATAGACCCACCCGAGGCGGGCTGGCGGCATGCCCATCCGGGCACCACGCGAGGCGAGCCGCCAGTCCGCAGCCATCGCGATCTCGAGCGCACCGCCGAAGGCGTTCCCATTGAGGGCGGCGATCACGGGCACCGGGCACCCCTCCACCGCAGCGGCGGCCCGGCCCAGCAGGCGCTCACCCGCCCGCACGGCGTCAGTGAGCGCGTCCCCGTCGCGCGCGTGCAGGTCCACTCCGCCCGAGAAGTTGCGATCGCCGGCACCCGTGAGCACCACAGCGCGGGCGTCGCCAAGGGCGTCGGCGGACAGTTCCCCGGCCAGCGCCGACAGCATGTCGTCGTCGAAGCTGTTGGCGCGGGCCTCGTTGGCGATGGTGACGACGGCGATCAGCCCGTCGCGAACCACATCGATGCGCCCGCTGGGTGCCGCGTCATCCATGGGGGCACTCTACGGGCATGCGGGTGACCCCATGTACGGAGAGTCAGGCGATGCGCGCCAGATGGTCGAGCATGGCGGCGGTCACCCGGTCGGGCGCCTCCTGCTGAGCCCAGTGGCTGACGCCTTCGAGCATCACGACCTCGAGGGGACCCTCCACCTTGGTAATCGACCGCTCAAGGAGCAGGGGGGTCATGTACGCATCGGCGTCGGCCCACATAATCGTGGTGGGAACGGTGACCGGCGGCATGGCGGGTGGCGGCTTCAACCAGTTCCCCGGCGGGATGTTGGCGCGGTAGTACTCCAGCGCAGCGGTCATCGCACCAGGGCGCATCAGGGCGTCGGTGAACATGCGCCGCTCGTCGGGGCCGAACGTGCCCGGGGCGGCGGTATCGAACACGAAGATCGCCAGATTCGCCGCGTCATCCTTCAGCAGCCACTCCTCGGCCACCCCGGGGAACTGGAACAGCAGCATGTACCACGACTTCTGCTGCTGCTCGGGCACCTGCCGGCACTCGGCGCTGGCCACCGGATGCGGGGAGTTGACGATCATCAGCGACCGGACCCTCTCGGGAGCGAGCGCAGAGGTGGCCCAGGCCAGACTGCCACCCCAGTCGTGCCCGGCGAGGTGTGCGGAGTCGTGGCCCAGGGCGTTGATGAGTCCCACGACATCGCCCATCAGGTGCGGAAACCCGTAGGCCGCCGTGCCCTCGGGGCGATCGCTCTCCCCGTAGCCGCGGAGATCGGGCACGACTGCCAGGAATCCCGCCTCGCCGAGAGCCGCCGCCTGATGCCGCCACGAGTACCCGAGCTCGGGGAAGCCGTGCCACAGGATGACCGGCACGCCGTCCCCCGGACCCATCTCCTGCACCGAGAGCTCCACCTGACCCACGTCCACCCGGCGGCGGCGTGCACCGGGGATGTCACCGATCGTGCTCATCGCGTCGCCGGGGGTCAGGTGTCGAGGGCGGCGAGGTCGAGCATGTCGGCAACCACGCGGTCGAAGCCGATCCCCGCCACCTCGGCGGCCTTCGGCAGCAGGCTGGTGTCGGTCATGCCCGGAATGGTGTTGACCTCCAGCACCCACAGGCGGCCCTCGCCGTCGAGGATCAGATCCACCCGGGCGATGCCACGGCACTCCAGCGCGTGCACGGCGGCGATGCTGACCGCGGCAGCCTCCTGAATGGTGGCGTCCTCAAGGTCGCGCGGGGACCTGAGCTCGCACTCACCAGGGGTGTACCGGGCCTCGAAGTCGTAGAAGTCGTGGCCCAGCGGGACCGCCTCGATCACCGGAAGCGCCCACGGGTCCGGAGCCATCACCACGCTCACCGCGAGTTCCCGGCCCGGCACGAACCGCTCCACCAGCACCCGGTCGTCGTACCCGAGCGCGTTGAGGATGGCGCCGCCCAGTTCCCCTGGCTCGCGCACGATCGAGATGCCGAGCGCCGATCCCTGGCATGCCGGCTTGACACACATGGGCAGGCCGAGCGACTGCTGGATCTCGGGAAGCGTTTCCGCGGCGCCCATCTTGCTGAACGCCTCCTTCGAGAAGGCGTAGCCAGGCGGGGTCGGCACATCGGCGGCGCGGAACAGGGCCTTCGACACCACCTTGTCCATGGCGCGCTCGCTGGCCAGAACGCCTGACCCGGTGTAGGGGATCTTCAGGATCTCGAGGATCTCCTGCACCGTGCCGTCCTCGCCACCCCGGCCGTGCAGGGCGATGAAGGCGACATCCGGGCGCGCATCCCGAAGTGTGCGCACGAGGTGCTGGTCGGCGTCGATGGGGATGACCTCGTGTCCCAGACGGCCGAGCGCGAGCTCGACGTTGGTGCCCGAGCGCAACGAGACCTCGCGCTCGAGAGAGGGCCCGCCCTTGAGGACGGCGACGCGGCTCATCCGCGACCGGGGTTCAGCGCCTCGTGCAACGCACAGAACTCGTTGACGGCCTCGCCGATCCGGCTGATGCCCTCGGTGATGACGGACTCGGGCACGCCCGAGAAGTTGAGGCGCATCGCGTTCTGCCCGCGACCGTCCAGGAACGCAGCCGCACCGGGCACGAAGGCCACCTGACGCTCGAGTGCCCTGGCCTGCAGGGCCGTGGTATCGATGAAGTCGGGAAGCGTGGCCCAGAGGAACAGCCCGCCGCGCGGGCGCGTCCATGTCGCCGGCTCCGGGAAGTGTGTCGCCAGCGCTGCCAGCATGGCGTCGCGGCGGCCCCGGTAGAGGCTGTTCACCCGGGCCACGTGCTCGCGGTAGTCGTTGCGCTTCAGGTATTCGGTGACAAACCGCTGGGTAAGCGTGCTGGAGCACAGGTCGGCGGCCTGTTTTCCCAAGTTCATCTTGCGCAGCACCTGTGGGGGGGCGACCACCCACCCCACGCGGATCCCCGGCGCGAGGATCTTGGAGAAGGTGGACAGGTACACCACCCACCCGGCGCCGTCGTCCAGCTCGAACAACGTCGGCAGGGCCTCGCCCTCGAAGCGGATCATCCCGTAGGGGTTGTCCTCAATGATGAGCAGACCAACCGTGTGCGCGAACTCCACCAGCCGCTGACGGCGCTCGAGCGACATGGTCACTCCGGTGGGATTCTGGAAGTTGGGGATGGTGTAGAGGATCTTCGGCGGACGTCCGTCGTTGGCGAGCCGGGCGTAGGCCTCCTCGAGAAGATCCACGTGCATGCCGTCGTCATCCATGGGGATGTGCGTCACATCCGCCCCGTAGGCCGTGAGGCACGGAACGGCGCCCGGGTAGGTCGGCCCCTCGGCCAGGACGGTGTCGCCCCGGTTCACGAAGGTACGGATGCTGAGGTCGATGGCCTGCTGCCCGCCGGTGGTGATCATGATGTCGTCCACCCGTGCCACGGCCCCCTCGTCGGCCATGATCCCCGCGATCAGTTCGCGCAACTCGCCCATGCCATCGGTGGGGCCGTACTGCAACGACGAGGCCAGGAAGTCGGTGCCGATCTCCGCGGTGATCGCGTCGAAGACCTCACGCGGGAAGGTCTCGGTGTCGGGCAGGCCACCCGCGAGCGAGATGATGTCGGCCTTCTCGGTGATGGCCATCAGATCGCGCATCGCGGAGGAGGTCGTGCACGAGGCTTGCGCCGAGAAGCGCGAGTCGTACCGGGCCGCGTCGGCGGGACCGACCAGCGGCGTCTGCGGAGGGACCGGGGTCCCTGTGCCCGTGTTGTCGGTCACGTCACTGGTGCTCATGTGCGAAGGCGGCCCATTGCGGGCCGTGCCTGATGATACGCCGCGGGTCGTCGGGCACCTGCCGCGACGGTGACACCCTGCCGGGTGGGGGTCCACCCCTTTGATACCCTCCGGCCCCTTGCCTGCGAACCAGACACCGGCGGATCCGCGCTCGCTGCTCGCCCTCCTCCGCATCCCTGACCCCCGCCGGGTCGTGCGTTCCGACTGGCTCCAGGTGGTGCGGTTTCTGGCCGTCGGGACGTCCGGCTATGTGCTCAACCTGCTGGTGTTCTGGCTGAGCACGGGCGGGGGGATGCACTACATCCCGGCCGCCATCGTGGCCTTCGCCGTGGCGTGGACCAACAACTTCCTGCTGAACCGCCACTGGACATTCCGTGCCGGGGGAGACCGCATGATGGCCCAGGGGCTCCGCTACCTGCTGGTGTGCCTCGTGGCGCTCGGCGCCAACCTCGTCATCCTGCACCTACTGGTGGATTCCGGTGTGGCTGAGCTGTACGGGCAGGCGCTCGCCATCATCCTCGTCATGCCGCTGAACTACCTGCTCAGCCGACGCTGGTCCTTCCGCTAGGCGGTCGGGGAACCCACGTGTCCCCGCGGCGCGCCCTCGGCGTGATCGCGCTCGCGTGCGCGGCCGCCCTCGCCGTTCCCGCTCTGGGCATGGCCCAGCAGCCCCCCGACGTCGGCCTGGCTGTGACCACCCCGTCCCAGGCGCTGGCGGCGGTGGACGGCATGTTGGGAGGGGTGGCACAGGGTGCGGCCGACCTGCAGGCCAAGGCCAGCGCCGCGGTGGCCGGGCACGACCCGGACTCCGACTACACGCCGGCCCTCGCGCGCGCCGAGGCCATCGGCCTCGCCGAGGCCGACCCGTCCCTGCAGGCATGGATCGCCAGCCATCCCATCCGGCGCACGACCGCCGAACTGGAACAGAAGGACAGACGATGGAAGGTCTCGTTCGTCGGTGGGACGAAGGACTCCGAGGTGGTGGAGGCCGAGGTGTACGTGGGCGATGGGGAGGGGAACATCGCCGAGGTCCGCACCGGGCCGCAGGTCGCATGGATGATGGCGCGCGGTTACGAGGGTGCCTTCGGTCGCGCAGTCAACCGGTGGCGTGTGTGGATCCCGCTGTGCGTGGTGTTCCTGCTCACCCTCCTCCCTCTCACCCGCCCCCGCCGCATCGTGTCGTGGCGCACGGCCGACCTGCTCGCACTGCTCTCGTTCACCGTGTCATGGGCCTGGTTCAACCAGGGCGAGATCTTCACCTCCGTTCCGCTGCAGTACCCGCCCCTGCTGTACCTGCTCGCACGGATGGCGTGGATCACGGTGAGGCGCGCACGGCTGAGGCAGACGCCAGCGACCGGACCCGAACCCGTGGAACGGCCTCCGGCGCGGGGCCAGTCCCCGGGGTTACCGGGGTGGATGCCCACATGGCTGCTCGTCACCGTCCTGATCGTGCTTCTCGCGTTCCGGTGGGGGCTGAACGGGCTGAACAGCAACGTGATCGACGTCGGGTATGCGGGGGTGATCGGCGCCGACCTGATCGTTGATGGAGAGACGCCCTACGGGAACTTCCCGAAGGACTGCGCGCAGTGCGACACCTATGGGCCGCTGAACTATCTGGCGTATGTGCCGTTCGAGGCCGTGATGCCGAACACGGGGAAGTGGGACGACCTTCCCGCCGCCCACGGCGCCGCGGTGCTGTTCGACGGACTCACGCTGCTGGCGCTGCTGGTACTCGGCTGGCGCCTGGCCGGGCGGAAGATGGGGCTCACCTTCGCCATCGCATGGGCAGCATTCCCGTTCACGGCGTTCACGCTGTCGAGCAACTCCAACGACACCCTGGTCGCGGCGTGCATCGCGTGGGGTCTGGTGCTGGCAGGGCGCCCGCTGGGCCGTGGCATGATGATCGGCCTCGGGGTCGCGGCCAAGATCGTGCCGGCCATCGTGGTCCCCCTGTGGGTGCGGCATCCGTTCCCGCGCCGCGACCCGGGGGGTGGGCCACGGCGTCTGGCCGCGTATGTGGGCGGCCTCGGCCTCGCCACCCTGCTGACCGGCTGGGTGCTGTTCCTCGACGGGGCGGACGGCATCCGGGCCTTCTGGTCGCGCACCGTCGCCTACCAGACCGAGCGCGATTCGCCTTTCTCCCTGTGGGGGCAGTACGACTGGCTGCGCCCGGTGCACATCGCCGTGGGTGCCCTTCTGGTGCTCGGCGCGCTTCTGGTGCTGCGCTGGCCGCGCCGACTTGATCTGGTCCAGTGGGCCGCCATCTCCGCGGCGCTCGTCATCGGTTTCGAACTGGTGCTGACCCACTGGTTCTATCTGTACATCGTGTGGTTCCTGCCGCTGCTCATCCTGGTGGTGGTGCCCGAGTGGCCCGACCCCAACCCCGAGGCCAACCCGGCGCCAGGCCCCCTGCTCAGGCGCGTGCACCGGCTGCTGACGCGCAGGCCTCCGACGGACGCGGGCAGGGCGGGCCAGACCACCGCGACAGCCCCCCAACCGCGGGGACAGTCCCCGGGAGGGGCCGGTCCCCGCGGGTGGGGGGCTGTCCCC
>CAMAVU010000065.1 GCA_945861935.1 Bifidobacterium breve
GGGGCGCAGGTGAGCGCGGGCCAATACCACACCTGCGCCCTCACCACCGGGGGCGCGGTGAAGTGCTGGGGGAATGACACCTTCGGCCATCTCGGCAACGGGCTGGCCACCGGCGACCAGACCTCCCCGATGGAGGTCTCGGGCCTCACCAGCGGGGTGGCGCAGGTGAGCGCGAGCGGCCTGCACACCTGCGCCCTCACCACCGGGGGCGCGGTGACGTGCTGGGGGGATGACGCTAACGGCCAGATCGGCAAGGGGGCGGCCACCGGCAACCAGGCCTCCCCGATGGAGGTCTCGGGCCTCACCAGCGGGGTGGCGCAGGTGAGCGCGGGCGGCGCCCACACCTGCGCCCTCACCACCGGGGGCGCGGTGAAGTGCTGGGGGACTGACTCAGACGGCCAGATCGGCAACGGAGTGAACGGAGAGGCTACGACCTCCCCGGTGAATGTCACGGACCTTGGCAGCGGGGTGGCGCAGATAAGCGCGGGCCTCTATCAGACCTGCGCCCTCACGACTGGGGGCGCGGTGATGTGCTGGGGGAGTGACACCTACGGCCAGATCGGGAACGGGCTGACCACGGGCAACCGGACCTCCCCGGTGGATGTCACGGGCCTCACCAGCGGGGTGTCGCAGGTGAGCGCGGGTGGCTACCACACCTGCGCCCTCACCACCGGGGGTGCGGTGAAGTGCTGGGGGAGGGACGTCAACGGCCAGATCGGCAACGGGGACGTCACAGGCGACCAAATCTCCCCGGCGGATGTCACGGGCTTCCAGCCCCAGCCGGGCTTCCCCGTAGCGCTCCGCGTGCGAGTGACCGAGAGCCCCGGGGTCGAAGGCTGGCTGGCCTTCACCCTCGGGGCCTCCTGACCGCCTGCAACCGGTACCCGGGCCACTCGCCGTCGCTGTGCAGGTACGTCCTCGGGCCGCAGCCAGGGGGACCCGCGCTGATGGGCCTGATCGAGGTCGTTCGGCACATTTGGCCGGGTCGGAGCCTGTGGACATCTGGGATGTGCCGTCTGGCCCCTCCCCAGTCCGTCCTGACCTTGGATCCGACCCCGGGCGTTCCCCGCTTCGGTGGACACCTCCCGTGGGCGCTGATGGCGCCCACGGGTGAAACGAATGCCACAAAGGGAGCGCAACAGCGTCGCCCCGGACGTTCACAGCCAGAACCGTTGAGCTGATCGACTCCCGCAGCAGATCGCTCCCTGAAATCCGCCGGTGGATTCGACCCCACCGACTCGGCGGTCCGTCGCTGGGTCGAGCAGGCCAGAATTGATCACGGCCAGAAGCAGGGCCTTTCGAGCGACGAGCGAGATGAGTTCGCCCGGCTTCACCGCGAGAACAGGATCCTCAGGGAGGAGCGGGAGATCCTGAAACGAGCGATGGTGGGTTCAACCCCGCAGCGGACCACCTCCTGAAGGATACCCACCGGCGTTCGGTAGCCGAGGGTGTTCCCCGGTCGGGTGTTGAGATTGAGGGCGATGACATCGAGGTCTCGCAGGGATGGAGGTACGGGATCACCTACGCCAGTGCTCGGGCCGGTCCTCGGCACTGCCATAATGGCTACGTCACCAGAACGAGCGCAGACCACACTCAGCACGTGCGGCGACGGACCCGATCAGCCGGGTGCGTTCGGAATCTCGTGAGGCGCAACAACTAGGAGCGCCTGTGCGCATCGTGTCCCTCGTCGGGAACCGACCCCAGTTCGTGAAGGCTGCCCCGCTCTGCATCGCCCTCCGGGCGCAGGGCGAGGAGATCCTCGTGCACTCGGGCCAGCACTACGACCCGGCGCTGGCGGATCTCTTCTTCGACGAACTCGGCATCCCGGCGCCCGACCATGCCCTGGAAGTCGGCGCGGGCACCCCGGTGCGGCAACTAGCCGTCATCATGGAGCGCTTTGAGCAGGTCCTCCGCGACGAGGAGCCGGACGTTGTGGTGGTGTACGGCGACACCACCACCACGCTGGCCGGAGCGCTGACCGCCACGAAGTGCGGAGTGCCGCTGGCGCACGTGGAGGCCGGTCTGAGGTCGTTCGACCGGTCCATGCCCGAGGAACAGAACCGGGTGGTCACCGACCACCTCTCCCGGGTGCTCCTGTGCCCCACCCGCCTGGGCGTGGACAACTTGGCCGCCGAGGGCATCACGGCGGGCGTGCATCTGGTGGGTGACGTCATGTTCGACGCCAGCCGGATGTTCGCGCCCCTTGCCGCCCGCCGACCCGGCCCGGCCGCCCACGGGCTGGAGCCGGGCGGGTACCTGCTGGTCACCATCCACCGGGCCGCGGCCACCGACACCCCTGAGGCACTCGATGCCATGGTGGAGGTGCTGTCATCACTGGGCGGGCCCGCCATCTTCCCGGTGCACCCGCGCACGCGCGACAGGCTCGCCCCGGATGGCCGCTGGCACGCCCTGGGGCAGGTGCCGGGCCTGGTCCTCGCGCCGCCCACGGGGTACCTCGACTTCACCAGCCTGCTCATGGGCGCGCGGGCCGTGGTCACCGATTCCGGTGGCGTCCAGAAGGAGGCCTACTTCCACGGCGTTCCCTGCATCACCCTGCGCGACACCACCGAGTGGATGGAGACCGTCGAGGGGGGCTTCAACACGCTCACGGGAATGGACCCGGCGAGGGTGCAGGCCGCGCTCACCGCGATCTCGATGCCGGCCGGGCGCCCGCCGTTTTACGGCGACGGCCACGCGGCTGACGCCATCGCCCGTGCCCTCGTGGCGGAACTCGGCTAGATGAATGTACCGGGGGAGTCCCCGGTACCGTCGTCATCGCGCGACGCGGTGGTTGGCAACTCGTACACGTCCTGAACACCCATGCGTGCGATGAGCGCGCGGGGACGGAGCATGAGGAAGATGCGCGATTCCCGCTCCTTCTCGGCCCGCGCCCAGCGACGCGCCTCGAGGCGGTCGACGAAACCGAGGCCGGTCCCGGCGCCCGCGACCAGGGCGGCCGTGGCACCCACCTCGCTGATGACGGTATCGAGGAGGAGGAGGATCGAGATCCCCAGGAACATCGCGGTGGCGGCCCGCACACGGCGCTCCCGGGCATCGGCCACGGTCTCGTGGACCACCGACCGGGGACGGCGCAGGGTGAGCATGCCGTGGGCGTACCGTCGCCGGCTGGTGATGCCCCCCAGCACGAGGGCCAGAAGCAGCGCGGTGCCGAACACGGCGCCTGCGGACAGCGGCTGCACGGGACCCTCCGCCAGCCACAGGATGATCCACAGCGACAGGGCCATGAGCCCGAGCGACGTGAGTACCTGCCCGCGCCAGCGGACCTCGTCATCAACACGCACGATGCGGGGGAGCCCCGCCAGCGCCACATCGGCCATACGGGCTACGATACCGCCGCTGTCCACGTCGAGAACCAACATCCCCGGGGCCGCTCCTTGACCGCCCCCTCGCCGCGCGTCGGCGTCATCGGCCTCGGCTACGTCGGCCTGCCGTTGGCGGTCGTCTTCGCCGAGGCGGCGGTGCCCGTGCTGGGCATCGACGTGGCCACGGACAAGGTCACGGCGATCAACGCCGGCACGTCCCACATCGAGGACATCCCCTCGGCGCGCCTGGCTCCGCTCGTGGAGCAGGGCCTCATCCGTGCAACCACGGATCTGGACGGATTGCCGGGCCTCGATGCCATCGTCATCTGCCTGCCCACGCCGCTCGACGGGCATCGCGAGCCCGACCTCAGTGCAGTGCTGGGGGCTGCCCGCGACATCGCGCCCCTCATCCGGCCGGGACAACTGGTCGTGCTCGAGAGCACCACGTACCCGGGCACCACGCGCGACGAGCTCGCCCCCATTTTGGAGGAGCACGGCCTGCGGGCCGGCACGGACTTCCACCTGGCGTTCAGCCCGGAGCGCGTGGACCCCGGCCGCGAGGACTGGACCACCCGCTCCACGCCCAAGGTCGTGGGTGGCCTCACGCCCGCCTGCACCCAGCGGGCGCTTGAGGTGTACGGCCAGGCGTTCGACACGCTGGTGCCGGTGTCCACGCCCGAGGTGGCGGAGATGACCAAGATCCTCGAGAACGTCTTCCGCAGCGTCAACATCGCCCTGGTAAACGAGACGGCCATCCTGTGCGACCGGATGGGCGTGGACGTGTGGGAGGTCATTGACGCCGCGGCCACCAAGCCCTTCGGCTTCATGCCCTTCCGGCCGGGGCCGGGCCTCGGCGGCCACTGCATCCCGATTGACCCCTTCTACCTCACGTGGAAGGCCCGCGAGTACGACTTCCACACCGAGTTCATCGAACTCGCCGGCAAGATCAACTCGCAGATGCCCTACTTCTGCGTGGCCAAGGTGGCCCGGGCGCTCAACGCGCACGAGAAGGCGCTCAAGGGCTCCACGGTGCTTGTGATCGGGGTGGCCTACAAGGCCGACGTGAACGACATGCGCGAGAGCCCTGCCCTCAAGGTCATCTCACTGCTACTGGAGCGGGGTGCCCTGGTCACGTACCACGACCCGCATGTGCCAGTACTCGAACCCGGGCACGGCCTGCCCGTGGCCATGAGCAGCGTGCCGCTCGAGGATGACGTGATGGCGGCAGCGGATGCCGTGGTGGTGGTAACCGCGCACTCGGGGATTGACTGGGCCAACGTGGCCGTACGGAGCCCGCTGGTGGTGGACTTCCGCAATGCGGTGCCCCGGGGGGACAACGTATGGACGCTGTGACACCGACGCAGGTGGCCGTTGTGGGGATGTCGTACTGGGGGCCGAACCTGGCCCGGAACTTCGATCGCATCGAGGGATCGGAACTGCGCTGGGCCTGCGATCTGGATGAGTCACTGCTCGCCGGGCACCACGCCGGGTTCCCGCGCACCCGGTTCACCACCAGCCTCGACGAGGTGCTGGCCGACCCCGCGACCGACGCGGTGGTGATCGCCACGCCGGTCCCCACCCACGCTGCGCTCGCGCTGAAGGCGATTCAGGCGGGCAAGCACGTGTTCGTGGAGAAGCCGCTGGCACTCACCACAGCCGATGCCCGGGCCGTGGCCGGGGCCGCAGAGGCCGCCGGGGTCACCTGCATGGTGGACCACCTGCTGGTGCTGCACCCGGGCGTCACCAAGGTGAAGGAACTCGTGGACACCGGCCATCTGGGTGAGGTGCTCTACGTGTACGGCAACCGGCTGAACCTCGGCATCGTCCGTCAGGACGAGAACGCCCTGTGGAGCCTGGGTCCGCACGACATCAGCGTGATGCTGCACCTGGTGGGCCAACGGGCCGTGGAGGTCTCGGCCACGGGCGCCTGCTACCTGCAGCCCGGGGTGGAGGATGTGGTGTTCGGGCGGATCCTGTTCGAGAACGGCGTCATCGGACACCTGCACCTGTCGTGGCTCGACCCCCACAAGATGCGCCGCATGACCGTCATCGGCTCGGAGCGGATGGTGGTGTTCGACGACATGGAGTCCGAGCGGAAGGTCACCGTCTACGACAAGGGGCCGGTGCCCCGCACGGGCGAGTACGGCGAGTACATCCAGGTGCGCTCGGGGGACATCTTCAGCCCGAAGATCGACACCGCCGAACCCCTGCGCCTCGTGTGCCAGCACTTCCTCGACTGCGTCCGCACCGGTGCCACGCCCGTGGCGGACGGCTGGGCGGGACTCGCCACGGTCGAGATCCTGGAGGCCATGGACAGATCGCTGGCCGAGAACGGTCGGCCCGTCACGCTGGAGGTTGCATCCCGATGAGCCGCGAGAACCTCGTGCTGGGTGAGGGCGTACAGATCGCCGACGATGCGGACATCGGCGCCAACGTGGTGATCCACGCGGGCACCGTCGTCGGTCCCGGCTGCGTGATCCAGGACAACGTGGTCCTGGGCAAGACCCCCAAACTCGCCCGTCGGTCCACCGCGAAGGCCAGAGACCTGCCCGGCCTCGTGCTGGGCGGGGGCGTCACGGTGTGCTCGGGCGCCGTCGTATTCGCCGGCACGACCATCGGCGCCCGCACGGTCATCGGCGACCAGGCGTTCGTGCGCGAGGACGTCACCATCGGCGAGGACTGCGGCGTGGGCCGCGGGGTGTGCATCGAGAACGAGGTCGAGATCGGGTCGCGCTGCTCGATCCAGAGCAACTCGTACATCACGCGCCGCTCAGTCCTCGAAGACGACGTATTCATCGCGCCATGCGTCACCACCACCAACGACAACTTCATGGGGCGCACCGACGCCCGCCACGGCCTGCTGAAGGGCGCGATCATCCGGCGGGCGGCCCGCATCGGCGGCGGCGTGGTCATCCTGCCGGGAATCGAGATCGGCGAGGAGGCCTTCGTGGCCGCAGGCGCGCTGGTGACCAAGGACATCCCGGCCCGCAAACTGGTCGCCGGCCTGCCGGCGAGGGTATGGCGCGACGTCCCCGACGAGGAGCTGCTGGAGAACCAATAGGCCCGAAGGGCCTAGGGGACTGTCCCCCTGAGGGGACTGTCCCCGCGGTTGCCCGGGTCACGTCGCTAGAAGTGGTGTAACGAGCACGTAGCGGCCGGAAACTCCGCGCATGTGCGTTCTGCGGAACGCACCGCAACGACGCCCGGCCACCGCGGGCCCCAGACTCGTCGGTTGACCACC
>CAMAVU010000066.1 GCA_945861935.1 Bifidobacterium breve
ACCTCGCGCAGTTCGCGGTGATGGGGCGGGTGCTGGGGCGGGACATCATGGGAATCGCCGACCCGACGGTGGGTCTGCTCACGATCGGCGAGGAGGCCGGGAAGGGCACTGAGCTCGTGCAGCAGGCGTATGCACTCCTCGACGGCACGCCGGGCTTCATCGGGAACATCGAGGGACGCGACATCCCCAGGGGCACGGCCCGCATCATCGTCACCGATGGGTTCACGGGGAACGTCGCGCTCAAACTGTACGAGGGCACCGCCGCGATGCTCCTCCACGAGATCAAGCGGGGCCTGACCTCCAACCTGCGCGGGCGGGCGGCCGGTGCGTTGGCGATGCCCGTGTTCACGAGCCTGCGCAAGCAGATGGACCCCGAGGAGTACGGCAGCGCATACCTGCTGGGCGTGCGTGGGATCTCGATGATCGGCCATGGCAACACCGGCACCCGGGGCATGCTCACCGGCATCCTCCGGGCGGCACAGGCCGTGCGCGAGGACGTCACCGGGCACATCGCCGCAGGATTGGCCGCCGACGCGTAGAGCGGCCCGCGGTAGGCCGTGTGGGGCGTCCGGTGGGGCTGATACGTTGGCGCGCGTCCCCTGTGACCCACTCCCACGCGCAGAAGGAGCAATGGTGGATCGAGCCCAGGCCTTGTCCGAACTCCAGGCAATCCTCGTCGAGCAGTTGGGCGTTGACCGCTCCGAGGTGGTCGAGACCGCCTCGTTTCAGGACGACCTCAACGCGGACTCCCTCGACCTCGTCGAGATGATCATGGAGATGGAGGACAAGTTCGGGGTCAAGATCCCGGACGAGGACGCCGAGAAGATCCTCACGGTCGGTGACGCGGTCGACTTCATCGTCGCGCGCTCCGGATCCTGACCGGCGCGACCGGCTCCCCGGGGATCTCGCAGCGTTGCTCGCGATCCTCGACCCAGGGCTCCGGAGCGAGGCGCTCACGCACCGTGAGTGGGCTTCCCGTCACTCGCGATCGTACGAGCGACTCGAGTTCCTCGGCGACGCCGTGCTGGGTCTCATCGTCACGGACGAACTCTTCAGGCGGCATCCGGCGCGGCAAGAGGGCGATCTCACCCGCATGCGGCAGCGCGTGGTGTCGCGGGAGGCCTGCGCGGTGGTCTCAGCCGACTGCGCCCTACCCGCATTGATGGTGGAGGCCGCCCCGGCATCGCGGGCGGATGATGCCCGGGCGCTCGCGCAGAGTCACAATGTGACGGCGGCACTTGCCGAGGCGGTCATCGGGGCGGGCTGGATCGGCGCCGGGGCCGAGGCAACGACCTCCGCCGTGCTCGGGTCGTTCTCCGCGGCCCTCGACGCGGCACCGGCGCACATGCTCGACCCGAAGAGCGAGTTGCAGGAGCGGGTGCAGGCTCTCGCGGAGCCTGCGGTGCGGTACGAGATCACCGGGCACGACGGACCGCCGGAGGGCCGCACGTTCCATGCACGCGTGCTCCGTGGCGACCACGAGGTGGGCCGGGGCTCCGGCAGTTCGAAGCAGGCCGCCGAACAGGCCGCCGCCGCCGCCGCGCTGGTGTCGATGCGCCGGGGGGCCTGAGCGATGCTCCGGCGCCTCAGGATCAAGGGCTTCAAGTCCTTCGCCGATCCCGTGGATCTGGAGTTCGGCGGCGGGATCAACGTCATCGTCGGGCCCAACGGATCGGGCAAGAGCAACATCGCCGAGGCCATCGCGTGGGCGCTCGGTGAGCAACGGGCGGGGTGGCTGCGTGCCCCCGCCATGCAGGACATGCTGTTCTCGGGCGGGGACGGCCGTCAGGCGGTGGGCATGGCAGAGGTCGCCCTCGTGCTGGATGGCGGCAGTGGCGACGGCCCGGCCGAGTTGGGCGTGTCGCGACGCCTCACCCGTGCGGGCGATTCCGGGTACCGGCTGAACGGATCCGGCGCCCGCTTGGCCGATGTGCTCGATGTCCTCTCCACCCGCGGACTCGGCCCCCAGTCGCTGTCCATCATCCGCCAGGGGCAGGTGGATGCCATCTGCCAGAGCAAGCCCTCGGCGCTCCGGGCGATCCTCGACGAGGCCGCGGGCACGGGACTGCCCAAACGCCGTCGGCATCGTGCCGAGTTGCGCCTGGGGCATGTGGACGACCATCTGGTGCGCGCTCGCGATCTGGCCCTGGAGATGGCGTCGCGCACACGGGCGCTCGAGCGGCAGGCCCGGGCGGCGGAGCGGGCCGCCGAGGTCGAGCGCGAGCTCGGCACGGCACGCGATGCCCTCACGCGCGTCCGTGCCGTGGGGGCCGCCCGTGATCTGGCCGCGGCGCGTGAGACCCGTCGGGCGAGGGCCGCCGACGCCGATGCGGCCCGCCAGGCGCTCGAGGTCGCGGTCCGGGCATCACGCGAGGTGGCGGAGCAACGCGCCGGCGTGGTCGCCGAGCGCGAGGCAGCCATGCAGTCGGTCGCTCGGCTCCGCGGGGTTGCGGAGCGTCTGGCGGGTCGGGCCGAGGTGGCCATGGGCCGCGTATCAGCGTCCGCCGAGGAGGCCGACCGGGCACGTGAGCGCCGGCGCGAGTCCCAGCGGGCGCTGGTGGCCGCCGAGGCAGCCGCCGGGGACGCCGAGGTGGCCCTGGATGCCACGGAGCGCGCCATGGCGGTGGCCTCCGAACGGCTTGAGCAGGCGGAGGCCGCTGACCAGGCGGCCGTCGTCGCGCTGGAGGCGGCCCGTGAGCACCAGAGGGCGGTTGCGCTGGACGCACAGCAGCGTGCTGCCGCGGAGAGCCGGGTCGCACGGGCCACCGAGGTGCTCACCGGCCTCGATGGCGCCGGGCCCCCCGACCTGATCCGTGCCGAGCGCCGGGCCGAGATCTCCCGTGCGCGCCGGGAGAGGGACGGAGAGGCACATGCCGCCGGGGAGCGGGCGGCCGAGGCGGCGCGGTCGGCTCGCGAGGGTGCCGCTACCCGTGCGGCGCGCCTGGCGGCGGATGCCACCGCTCTGGCGCCTGCGGATGATCGCCACCCGGGCGCCGTTCTGCTGGGGGATGGCATTGAGGTGCACGACGGCATGGAGCGTGCGGTCGCGGCTGCTCTGGGTGAGTTCGCCGATGCGCCGCTGGTCGGGTCAGTGCCCGAGGGCGCACGCGCTCTGGAGGGAGGGGCTGCCGCCGCTGCCGTCGCGCGCCCGGTCGGCACGGCCACGGCCGGTGGTCCGCCCGTGCCGGGTGCGCGTCCGCTGTCCGAGGTCGTCACGGCCTGCCCCGCGCCTGCTCGCCCGTGGCTGGATGGTCTGCTTGCCGATGCGTGGCTCGTGCCATCGCTGGACGGACTCCCCCCGGGACTCCCGTCCAGAGTGCTGGTCACCGTGGAGGGGCTGGCGCTGCGTCCCACGACCGGCATGCTCACGGGCCTTCGGGGGCCATGGGCGGGTCGTGCACTGCACAGGCGCGCGATCGAGGCCGCGGAGGCGGCCGCCGTGCGACTGGCCGGGGTCGAGGCGCTCGAGGAGGCCGCCGTCACCGCAGAGAGGCGTGCCGGGGCCCGGGCCCGTGCCAGCGCGCGGTCTGCCGAACGTGCAGAGGCCCGCCTGGAGTCGGCCCGCGCCGAGGATCGCCACCGCAGCGCGGTGCGCGCCGAGGCCGTGGCTGCTCTGGATGCCGCTCGCGCGGACATGACCCGCCTCGGGTCGGTGCCCGCGGATGGGCCCGCGGACGCAGATGCCGCCGCCGACGCTGCCCGTGCTGCCCGTGCTGCCCGCGACGGCGCCCGGGAGTCGGCGCGCCTGACGCACGCCACGGCCACCGACGAGCGCGCGCGTCTGAACGACATCATCGTGCGCCGCGCCCGGGCCCGCGCCGAGGCCGGGGCACCCGAGACCCCGCTGGCCGATCACTCCGCCGTGATCGCGGCCGCTCGTGCCATGGAGGCTGTGGCACAGGCGATCGTCCCCCGCGGCGACGAGATGGACGCCCGCTCGCACGCCCTTGCCGCTTCCATCACTGAGATGGCTGGTGGCGTGCAGGGTGCCCTGCAGGCGGTCGAGGTGGCCGAGCGCGCAATGGGCGCGGCCACCGGGGCGGACCGGGAGTCTGAGGTGGCGCTGGCCGTCGCCGCCGAACGCGCCCGCGAGGCCGGGGTGCAGGACGGCGATCCGCCTCCTCCGCCTGAGTCCGGCGACGAGGAATCGGCCGACGCCATCGCCGAGCGCGTGGAAGCACTCGCGATACGGCGCGAGGCCATGGGCGCGGTCAACCCGCTGGCTGCGAGCGAGCGCGGCGAACTTGCGGAGCGCGAGGCCGAGACATCCGGTCAGATCGCCGACCTCGAGCGCTCGGCCGCGGCCCTGCGCGCGCAGATGGCCGACCTCGATGCCCAGGTCGCAGGCGGCTTCGCCGACGTCATGACCGCCGTGGATGAGCGCTTTCAGGAGGTTGTCGGCCTGCTGTTCCCCGGTGGCGCGGGCCGCCTGAGGGTGGTGGATGACGAGGGAGATGAGGGGGTCGAGGTCGAGGTGGTACCGGCCGGGAAGCGCGCTCGCTCGCTCGCGCTCTTCTCGGGTGGTGAGAAGTCGCTGATTGCGCTTGCCTTCTGCCTGGCCATCGCCATGGCCCGGCCCACCCCCTTCTACCTGCTCGACGAAGTCGAGGCGGCGCTCGATGATGCGAACCTGCGGCGGTTCCTGGGCGTGTTACGGCGGCTTGCGGGCGAGCGGCAGTTCATCCTCATCACGCACCAGCAGCCCACGGTGGAGGTCGCCGATCTTCTCTTCGGTGTCACCATGGGCCGGTCGGGCACGTCGCAGGTGGTCGCGCGCCGTCTCGATCGGGATGCCGAGGGCCCGGCCCGGCCCTGGGTGCGGCGCCATCTGGCCGAGGCGCGCCCGCCCGAGGCGCCCGCCGTCCAAGCCGGATGACCTCCGCGGAATCGGATGGTGGCCTCGGCGCGTTCGCCGAACTCTTCGCGCTGGCAGCGCCGATCGAGGCCGGGACCGATCCGGCGCCCCGGCGCCGGGGGTTGTTCCGCCGCCTGAGGGAGGGGCTGGTATCCAGCCAGTCGCAGGCCCTTTCTCCCCAACTTGCCGGCATCTTCCAGCAGGCGCTGCTCTCCGACGGGATCTGGGATGACCTGGAGGAGGCCCTGATTCTGGCCGACTGCGGCATGCCAGCGACCACCGACGTCGTCGGGGTGCTGCGCACGGAGGCCGCCGCCGGCCGCATCAGATCCGGTGAGGCACTCGGGCGGGCCCTCGCGGACGAGATCGCGCGGCGCCTGGCACCCGAGCCCCCGCGGATCCCTCTGGGTCACAGCCCCACGGTCATCCTCGTGGTCGGCGTCAACGGCAGTGGCAAGACGACCACGATCGGGAAGGTGGCCCACCGGCTCGCCGCGCTGGGGCAGCAGGTGATCATCGGGGCGGGCGACACCTTCCGGGCCGCTGCGGTCGAGCAACTGGCGGTATGGGCCGACCGCGCCGGCGCAGACATCGTGAGGCAGTCGCCCGGCGCGGACCCCGGCGCCGTGGCGTTCGACGCGGTCGCCGCGGGTCGCGCCCGCGGGGCGGACGTGGTCATCATCGACACCGCAGGCCGACTTCAGACGCAGCACAACCTCATGGAGGAGTTGCGCAAGGTCCACGGTGTCATCGGCAAGGCGATGGATGGCGCCCCGCACCACGTTCTGCTGGTTCTCGACTCCACCACTGGCCAGAACGGTCTGTCTCAGGCACGCCTCTTCTCCGAGGCCGTCCCCGTGACCGGACTGGTGCTCACCAAGTTCGACGGGGTCGCACGCGGCGGTATCGTTCTGGCCATCGAGCGGGACCTCGGCATCCCCGTCACCATGATCGGGGTGGGGGAGACGCTCGACGATCTCCAGCCGTTCGATGCCCGGGCCTTCGCAGAGGCCATCTTCTCGCCGGTATCCGGGCCGGACGCCGCGACCATGTAGGGCACCGGTGCCCGACCCTCACGCGGTGCGCTCCCCGACCCGCCCGGGCCCAGATCCCCACCGGGCATCTGGCTGCACCGTGCGTCCCCTTCCCGGGGTCGGCCGCCGGGGCGACCGTGGCGGCGCGGGGAGGGCCCGGAGCCCGCTCAGCGCACCCGGACCGTGCGTGTGGAGGCGGCGATCACCGCTGCTTTGGTGCGCGCGGTGGTGGTGAGGGTCCAGCGTCCCGTCGGCACGCTGGCAGTGCAGCGGAAGGTGCGCCTGATGACCTTCCGCGTGCGCCGGTGGCGGACGACGGTCACGGTGCAGGTGGCCGTGACCGTGCGCTTGCCGACGCTGCCGCGCTGGGTGACGAGCGTGGCCGGGGCGGGGAGGGTGCCGGTGGTGGTGATGGTCCCGGCGCGCACAGCGATTATCACGATGACGACGCCGACCGGGCTGAGCGCGGCAGAGGCGGCAGAGGCCTCCCCCGCACCCTGGGCGTTGGTGGCGCGCACCAC
>CAMAVU010000067.1 GCA_945861935.1 Bifidobacterium breve
TCCCCGCGGTGGCGGGCATAAGCAGAATTGCTTAGTTGCATAAGCGAGCGCTCATCGTCCGCTATCCTGTTCCCCGATGCCGGAGACCCCGCAACTACCGTTCACGCCCGAAGAGGCGGAGCACCTGACCGCTGATGACGTCGTGGCCGCCGCCATCGAGGCGTTCCATCCAGGCATCGCCGTCGCCTGCTCGTTCCAGCAGGAGGAGGCCGTGCTCCTCGACATGGCGTTCTCGGTGCGGCCCGACGTGCGCGTGTTCGCGCTCGATACCGGTTTCCTGTTCCCCGAGACCTACGACACGTGGAAGGCCTACGAGGACCGGTACGGCATCAGGATCGAGGCCTTCCGGGGACCGACGCCCGAGGAGCAGGCCGCTCTGCACGGCGACCGCTTGTGGGAGCGTGAGCCCGATCGGTGCTGCGGCATCAGGAAGGTGGAGCCCCTGAGTCGTGCGCTGTCCGGGCTGGATGCATGGATCACCGGTCTGCGCCGCGACCAGGCGCCCACCCGCGCCGGCACGCCCAAGGTGGAGTTCGACCAGGCGCGCGGCAACTGGAAGATCAGCCCGCTGGCGGACTGGACTGAGGACGCCGTCTGGGCGCGCATCCGGGAGCGCGACCTCATCGTGAACCCGCTTCACGGGCAGGGGTATGCATCCATCGGGTGCACCTACTGCACCCGGCCGGGTGCTGGCCGTGAGGGCCGGTGGGCGCAACTGGAGAAGACCGAGTGCGGCCTGCACCCGGCGGGGGGTCCGGCCGCGTGAGCACCCTCACCGAACTCGGCACCCTCGACGTGCTCGAGGCCGAGGCCGTGCACATCATCCGCGAGTGCGCCGCCGAGTGCCAGCGCCCTGTGCTGCTGTTCAGCGGGGGCAAGGACAGCATCGTGCTGGCGCATCTGGCCATCAAGGCCTTCGCGCCCGCCGGCCTGCCGTTCCCGCTCATGCATGTGGACACCGGGCACAACTTCCCGGAGGTCATCGAGTACCGCGACTGGTTCGTCGAGGAGATCGGCGAGCGCCTGATCGTCGCCAGCGTGGAGGAGTCCATCGCGACGGGACGCGTTCAGGACGAGACGGGGCCGCGTGCCAGCCGCAACCGCCTTCAGACCACCACGCTGCTCGACGCCATCGCCGCGCACGAGTTCGATGCGTGCTTCGGCGGGGCCCGCCGCGACGAGGAGCGCGCCCGCGCCAAGGAGCGCGTGTTCAGCCACCGTGACATGTTCGGCCAGTGGGACCCGCGCAATCAGCGCCCCGAGCCATGGTCCATCTACAACACCAAGCTGCGGAAGGGCGAACACTTCCGGGTGTTCCCCCTGAGCAACTGGACCGAGATGGACATCTGGGCCTACATCCAGCGCGAGGGCCTGCGCATCCCGTCGATCTACTTCGCGCACGAGCGCGAGGTGTTCGTGCGCGACGGCATGCTCATGGCTGCCGCCGACTGCGTGGAGCGCCTGCCCGGCGAGGAGGTCTTCACCGAGACCGTGCGGTTCCGCACGGTCGGCGACGCCACCTGCACCGCCGGCATGCGCTCGGATGCCGCCACGGTGGAGGCGGTGCTGGCCGAGACGCGAACCAGCGACATCTCGGAGCGCGGTGCCAGCCGGGCCGACGACCGCACCAGCGAAGCCGCCATGGAGGACCGCAAGCGGGGGGGCTACTTCTAGTGCCCGTCGAGACGCCCATCCTGCACGCCGTGGCCGTGGGCTCCGTGGACGACGGCAAGAGCACGCTGATCGGTCGCCTGCTGTTCGAGACCGGCCACCTGACCGCCGACGAGATCGCGCACGTGGAGGAGGCCAGCCGCAAGCGCGGTCGCAAGGGCATGGACCTTGCGCTGCTCACCGACGGCCTGCGCGCCGAGCGCGAGCAGGGCATCACCATCGACGTGGCCTACCGGTCGTTCGACGCCCAGGGCAGGCGCGTTCTGCTCGGTGACGCCCCGGGTCACGAGCAGTACACCCGCAACATGGTCACCGCCGCCGCCGGCGCCGATGTGGCCATCCTGTTGGTGGACGCCAAGAACGGCCTCACCGACCAGACGCGCCGCCATCTGGCCATCTGCGCCATGCTGGGCGTGCACGACGTCATCGCCTGCGTCAACAAGATCGACCTCGTCGGCTACGACCGCGGGCGGTTCGACGAGATCGTGGCCGAGATCCTCGCGGCCGCGGCTGCCGTGGATGGCCCCCGCATCACCGCCATCCCGCTCTCGGCGCTGGAGGGTGTGAACATCACGCAGCGCTCGGCGGCCACGGCCTGGTACGACGGCCCCACGGTGCTCGAGGTGCTGCACGACCTCGACCCGAAGGTGGGCGAGCACGAGTTCCGCATGCCGGTGCAGTGGGTCATCCGCCACGACGAGGGCGGCGTTGACGTGCGCGGCCTCGCGGGGCGCATCTCCAGCGGCACCGTGCACGTGGGGGATGAGGTGGTGGCGCTGCCAGCCGGCCGCACGTCGCGCATCAGCCGCATTGACGTGCTGGGCGACGAGCGCGATCACGCCTCGGCGCCGCTCAGCGTGAGCCTGCACCTCGAGGACGACCTTGACGTCTCGCGCGGCGATGTGATCGCGGCGGCGGCCCACCCCACCCGGGTGGCCTCGCGCATGCGCGCGACCATCGCGTGGCTGGATGAGGTGCCGCTCACCGTCCCCGCGCGTCTGGAGGCCCGTCAGGGCAACCGCCTCGTGCCCGTGATCGTGGAGGGCCTGCACGAGCGGCTCGATCTCGCCACCATGACCCAGGTCCCCGCCGAGGTGCTGGAGGCGAACGACCTCGGGGTCGCCACGCTGCTGTCGGCCCAGTCGCTTGCGGTGGAGCCCTACGAGACGAACCGGGAGATGGGATCGCTGGTGCTGGTGGACCCGGGGAGCAACCGCACCGTCGCAGCGGTGATGGTGCGCGAGGTGCTGGAGGGCTGATCCGGTGGACGCGGGACGCCCCCGGGTCTAGCGTCACCTCATGGCCCGCGTGACCGCACGTATCTCGGCGACCCTCGCAGCGGGGGGTTCCGCCCGCCGGTCGCTCGATGTCGCCGACCCGGCCACGGTGGCAGGTGCCCTGGCGGCGCTTGAGGCCGACCTCGGCACGCCCCCCGGGTCGCTCCGGTCGGCGGCCGTCAGCATCGCGGGGACGGTGTACGGGCATGATCACCCGCTCGCGGGTGGCGAGGAGATCGCCGTGGTGGTGCCGGTCGCAGGCGGCTAGGGCCGCCCGGGGTCATCGGTCAGGCAGGGACCCCGTACTGCTCGATGGCCAGATCGGCGAGCCCGGCGCGCTCCAGCGTCGCGACCGGGGCGCGGAACGTCACGTGGATCACGCCCGGCGCGCGGCCGATCTCGATGGCGCCCGACACGGTCGCCCGGTTCTTCACCTCCGGAATCTCCATCCCGAGCAGCGATGCCGCGCGAGCGAGCCCGTTCTCGATCGCCGAGTTCAGGTCGGGCCCCGACCCCACCACTGAGATGGGCAGGCTGCTCTCAAGGGCCGTCCCCCCGCTCGCCGCGGCCAGGGCCTCGGCACGCTCGCGCTCGGCGGGCGTGATGGGGCGGGCCAGGAACGGCAGGTCCTCCTCGAGCGGGAAGAGGATCGGTCCGTCGATGCCCAGACCCTTCCGCACCTCCACCTGCAGGGTGACCGTTCCCGACACGTCCGCCGTGTGCCCGGCGATCTCGCCGTCGCCCTGCATCGCGTGCATGTCGCCCATGTACACGCCCCCCCCGGGGATCTTCACGGGACACACCAGGATCGCTCCCGCCCGCACCGCGTCGATGTCCATGTGTCCGTCGGTGCGCGCCGCGAGGCCCTCGGCCGTGACGGCGTGCGAGTGCGGCGCGCCAACGAGGAAGTTGCCGAAGTCGCCGGCGTTGTGGGAGTCGGGCAGGTCAATGGCGGGCATGGTCCCCAGCTGGCCCATGAACGGCCGCATGCGCGAGATGACGCCCACCAGGTCGCCTGGCGCGAAGAGCAGGATGGGGTTCTGGATCGAGTTGCCGGGCAGCGCGGCGTAGCGGGCGGCATCGCGTGCATACTCCTCCGCCTGCGCCGCGTGCACGGTGATCCCCAGCGAGCGAGCGTCGTCGAAGGCGATGGTGTAGCCGTTGGTGAAAGCGAATGGCGCCGCGATTGCGCCGCAGTCGGCGCAGCGCACGCAGTCCTCGCCGATGCCCTCGATCACGGTGGGCTCGTCGGCCCGGCCGCATCCCGGACACACCTTCGCGCAGTAGGGATCGCCGTTGAACCGGCCCTCGATCATCCGATCGTTGCCCGACGCAGTGGCCGCCGAGGTCACGTCAATGGCCCGGATGCGGATGGCGATGCCGTCGCCGGGTTCCGCACCCTCCACGGCCACGGGCAGCGTCACTTCGTGTCCCCCCTGGATCTCGGGCGTGATCATGGGTCCCCAGCAGCCCGGGGTGGTGTTGGCGACGATGTGCCCGCCGCTCCGCACGGTGCCCACGACCTCGGCGCTCGGCCCGATGATCCCGTTGCAGAAGCGGTCCACATAGACCGTCTCCTGTGCGGTGGTGGCGTGGATGGTGGTCATGCCTGCCTCCCCGGGAATGGCGATATGGTCGAGAAGGTTACGCCCGGGGTCACAGAGTGCGCAACAGGTCGTCGACCCGGCGCGCGATTTCCTCGCGCGTGGCGCGCACCGCCTCGATGTCCTGCCCCGTGGGGTCCGGCAGGTCCCAGTCGATGTACCGGACGCCGGGCACGAACGGGCAGGCATCACCGCACCCCATGGTGACCACCACATCGGCGCGCGCTGCCATGGCGTCGTCCAACCGCTGGGGCCGGATGCCCGAGAGATCCACGCCCACCTCGCGCATCACCTCCACCACCTCGGGGTGCACCGAGCCGTCCGGGTCGGCGATGCTGCCGGCCGAGGCGGAGGTGTGTTGCTCCCCGGCGGCCCGCTCGAAGAGCGCGTGACTCATCTGCGAGCGACCGGCGTTATGCAGACAGACGAAGAGCACATGGGCCATGACGGGGATGCTAGGGATGCGACGCGCGGGCATGCGCATCCGTCACAGGGATCCGCCAACGCCCAAGGAGGACTCCAACGATGCGATCACCCCCTGCGAGTGGTGCGTCGTCGGGTACCCGGTGCCCGAGGACGTCTACCCGCCGACCGGGCCCGCTCCCGTGGTGCCCATGTCGCGTGAGGCCCCTCGCCGAGGGCGTCGCCGCCTCGCTCGCGCGATGAGCCCGTGCCGGGGCGAGACGGCAAGGGCCACGACGAACGCCACCGTGGCCACCACCCCCATGGCCCCGGCGATGGACGAGTCGGTGCTGACCGCGCCCAGGTAGCCGCCGATGGCCGCCAGCCATCCGATCGCGATGGCGAGCATCACCATGGCCAGCAGGCGCTCGGTGACGAGGCGGGCCGTCGCCGCGGGGACGATGAGCAGGGCGATCACCAGAATGGCCCCCACCGATTCGAAGGCCATGACCGCCGTGATGCTCACCAGCACCAGGAGCAGCCGGGCGATCCAGCGCGGGGCGAAGCCGGCGACCTGTGCGAATCCCGGGTCGAAGCCGGTGGCCTTGAACTCCTTCCACAGCAGCGCGACGACAACCACGTCCACCAGCGCCACCACCACGGCCACGATGAGTCCGCCCGCCACGTCCACGCCCGCGATGTCGAGGACGCGGAAGGGCACGAAGGCGATCTCCCCGTAGATCGTGGAGTCGAGGTCAATGTGCACGTCGGCGGTGTAGCGGTGTACGCCGAGCACCCCGAGGGCGAACAGCGCGGGGAATACCAGCCCGATCGCGGCGTCGGACCGCACGAGTCCGGTGGACTGGAGCCACTCGATGGCCAGCACGCACGCAACGGCGATCATCGCGGCTCCGAGGATGACGACGATGGGCGCGCGGCTGCCGGTGATGAGGAAGACGGCGATGATGCCGGGCAGGATCGAATGGCTCACCGCGTCGCCCAGGAGGCTGATGCCGCGCAGCACCAGCAGCACGCCCAGCACGGCGCAGGCGGTGGCGACGAATCCCGCCGTCAGCACGATCGTGCCGGCGTCACCGAAGAGCGGCATCGGCTCCCCGCTGTCCCGCCAGGGTGAGGAGCCGCGCCGTGGCCTCCTCGCCGATGCTGCCACGCACGTCCGTGGGGTCCGGCTCGCGCGCGTCCGGCAGCGCGATCTGCCACCCGTGTTCGAGCCACGCCGCCCAGGCCGCACGGTCATCGGTGGCATCGCGCGCGGCCGCCCGACCCGATGCGGTGAGCACCATGCCGTCGCCGTGTGCCCCGGCGAGACCCCCACGCGTGAGGTCACCAAGGCCGCGGCGCACCCACCCGTGCCCCCGTGCCGTCTGCAT
>CAMAVU010000068.1 GCA_945861935.1 Bifidobacterium breve
GGTGCAGGACTGGGACGTGCGCACGGTGCAATGGGAGCCCGTGAGGGGAACCTCGGGCCCCGGTGCGTCCAACCGCCATGGATGGCCCGCCGCCGCGGCCGTGATCCCGGCGGTGCTGCCCACGCGGATCACGCTCGCCACCGCCTACAGCGCGTGGGACGAGGGCAACGCCTGCCCCGGCTTCCCGCAGACGCGCATGATGGACCTGACGGTGGGCAGTGACCTCGTGCCATGCGGGACGTACATCAGGATCTGCCTCACCTCGGGTAAGCGGTGCGTGGTTGCGCAGCGCCGTGACTGGGGTCCGTTTACGGGCGGCCGGCACATCGACATGAACCTGGGGGTGGTGCGCGCCCTCGGCTACACATCGCTGTATCACTGGGGGGTCCGCGAGGTCCGATGGGGTCTCGCAACCAACCCCGCCCGGGCCGGGGCGTCCACGCCCCGATGAAATCGGGCGATAGGCCGGGTTTAAAACACCAGAATCCTTGACAGGTTTGCGGGCTTTCCTCTAGGGTACCGCCGCCGCGCCTGTCCCAGGGCATCGGCATGGACATCCCACGAGGAGGGTACGGGTGAGCACGATCGGCTGGCGCGACCGTCTGGACGGGCAGATGCCCCCCGACCTGGCCGAGGAGATTGACGTCTTCGAGAACCAGCTCGAACTGCGCAAGGAACTGCGCATCGATGAGCGCGTGTTCGCCGAAACGCGCCTGCGGCGCGGGGTGTACGGCCAGCGCTACGACAACGGCCAGCAGCACGACGGCATCGAGCACCGGCGTCTGACCTTCCCCGCCGGCGACCTGACCAAGGGTCCCGAGACCCTGTGGGACGCCCCGGGCATGCTGCGCATCAAGGTGCCGTGGGGCGGGCTCACCCCGCTGCAGATCGACGTCCTCGCCGAGTTGGCCGAGGAGTACTCGGACCACATCCTGCACGTGACCACCCGGCAGGACATCCAACTGCACTACGTGCACATCGAGGACATGCCCACGGTCATGCGGCGTCTCGCGGCGGTGGGCATGACCACGCGCGAGGCCTGCGGCAACGGCGTGCGCAACCTCACCGCGTGCCCGCTGTCGGGCGTGTGCCGCACCGAGGCATTCGACGTGACTCCCCACTCCGAGGCGCTCTTCCGGTTCCTGCTCGGGCATCCCGACTGCCAGGACTTCGGCCGCAAGTTCAAGATCGCCTTCTCGGGTTGCGCCGACGAGGCCTGCGGCCTCGTGATGCTGCACGACCTGGGCGCCATCGCCCGCACGGACCTCGTGGACGGGCAGCCCGTGGATACGTTCGACGTCTATGTGGGCGGCGGCCTCGGTACCACCCCGCATCAGGCCAAGGTGCTGGCAGAGCGCGTGCCCCTGGGCGAACTGCTGCCCACCGTGCAGGCCGTGTCCCGCGTATTCGCCCGTCTGGGCGAGAAGCAGAACCGCAACCGGGCGCGCATCAAGTTCCTCGTGGCGCAACTGGGCATTGAGGAGTTCTCGCGCCTCGTGCGCGAGGAGCGCGAGATCCTGCCCTACGACCCGCGGTGGACCGCCCACCTCGACAACGGCCTTCCGCCGGAGGAGCCGGCCCGGGCGCTCGACACCGGTGACGAGGACGCTGCCGCCGACCCGGCCTTCCGGGCGTGGCGCGACACCAACATCCACCTGCAGCGCCAGGATGGGTACGCCGTGGTGACGATCCCGCTGCCGCTGGGCGACATCGCATCGGCCCAGGCTCGCCTTCTGGCCGACGTGGCCCGCCGCTTCGTGGGCGACACCGTGCGCACCACCGTGGAGCAGAACATCGTGTTCCGCTGGGTGCGCCTGGAGGACCTGCGCGACCTCCACGCCGCGCTCTCCGAACTCGGGATGGCCGACCCCTACGCCGAGACGATCGTGGATGTCACCTCGTGCCCCGGTACCGACACCTGCAAGTTGGGCATCTCGGCATCCCGCGGGCTGGCCGGCGAACTGCGCGAGCGTCTGGCGGCGCAGTCCGCCGATCTCGACGAAGCCGTGAAGGGCCTGCGCATCAAGGTGAGCGGGTGCTTCAACTCGTGCGGCCAGCACCACGTCGCCGACATCGGGTTCTTCGGTAACAGCCGCAAGGGCAGCGGCCGGGTGGTGCCGCACTTCCAGGTGGTGCTGGGCGGGCAGTGGCAGAACAACGCCGGCTCGTACGGCCTTGCCGTGGGCGCCATCCCCAGTAAGCGCATCCCCGAGGTGGTGGAGCGCATCACCGGCCAGTTCGTGGCCGACCGCCTGCCCGGGGAGTCGTTCCTCGACTGGACCGGGCGCACGGGCCGCAAGGGTCTGGCCGCAATCATCGAGGACCTCAAGCAGCTCCCCGACTACGAACAGGACCCGAGTGTCTTCAGCGACTGGGGCAACCCGCGCGAGTTCAGCATCGGGGACATCGGCATCGGTGAGTGCGCGGGCGAGGTCATCTCGTCCACGGACCTCGAGTTGTCGTTCGCCGAGAGCATCGCCTTCGACGCCCAGGTGGCGCTGGAGGATGGCGACATCGCCCGGGCCGACGAGCGGGCCTACCGCTCGATGATCACCGCAGCCCGTGCGCTGGTACGCAGCGAGTGGCCGGATGTGCCGGAGGACAGCGACGTCATCGTGCGCGAGTTCGACACACGCTTCGTCGGCACCGGCCGCTTCAACGACCGCTTCGCCCACGGGAAGTTCGCACGGCCGTTGCTCGACCGCCACGCCGGCGGCGGGGTGGCCGACACCGAGGAGAGCGCCCGCTCCTTCGTGGAGGAGGCCCAGCTGTTCATTGACGCCGCCCACGCCTGCCAGATCCGCATGGCCGGCGCCACCTCGGCCACCCAGTAGCCACACCGCAACGCGAGAGGAGGACCATGGAACCGCATCGCATCTCCGTGAAGCTGTACCTCGAGGACCCGGCTGCGCTGGATCCCGAAGCCATCGTGCCGGTGTTCCACCGGTTCATCCGCGAGGACGCCGTCGGTGGCATTCCCATTGACGTGGCCCGCTACGCGCACGTGGTGAATGGCCCGGGTGTGCTCATCGTGGGACACCAGTTGGACTACGCGGTGGATCTGGCAGGCGGCCGGCCGGGCCTGAGCGTCACCAGCAAGCGCGACGCCGAGGGCCCATTCGCCGAGCGCGTGCTCGCCCTCACCCGCGAGGCCGCACGCCTGTCGCTGCTCCTGCAGAGCCAGGACGATGTCGGGTCCGCGGCCCGCGTGAGCCCGGGCGAGGTGCTCGTGACCGTCCTCGACCGGTTCGAGGCCCCGAATGACGACACGACTCTGGCGCGTGCCGAGCCCGCCCTCCTCGAGGTGTTCCAGCCGCTGTCGGAAGACGCATCCGTCACCGTGGAGCGGGTAGGCGACTCGCGTGAGCCCTTCGCCGCCCACATCGCCATCACGTCGCCGCGGGCACTCGAGGAGTGGGCCGGGGGGGCCACGGCCGTCGCGTGACCCCGCGGCCGGTGGAGTGCACATCGGTGGCCGCAGAGCAGGTGGGCGGCCCGGATGAGCCCTTCGGCGCCCAGAGCGCCCTCACCCCGGTGCGGACGCTGAGGTAATCGCGACGGGGCTGGCGCACTCGCGTGACCCGATAGACGGGCACGAGGCGTCGGCGTCGTCCAGACTGCCGCCCCGTGGACGTCCAACTGTGGGCATGGCTCGCCCTTGTGCTCGGTACGGTCGTGGTCATCGCCGTGGACCTGCTCTTCGTCTCCAAGAGCAACAAGGAGATGGGCCTGCGGACCGCTCTGGCATGGACCGGCGTGTGGCTGGCGGTGGGACTCGCCTTCGCGGGCGTCGTGGCCTGGGGCTTCGGCAGCCAGTACGCCACCGAGTACCTCTCGGGCTTCCTCCTCGAGTACTCGCTCTCGATGGACAACGTGTTCGTGTTCATCATCCTGTTCGCGTTCTTCGCGGTGCCCCCCGAGGCGAAGTTGCGCGTGCTCACCATCGGCATCCTCATCGCCCTGGGCCTGCGGCTCGTGGCGATCCTCGTGGGCGGGGTGCTCATCGCACAGGCCGAGTGGGTGCTGTACCTCTTCGGTGCCTTCCTCGTGTACACCGCGTGGACGCTGATCAAGCATGCAGAGGAACCGGCTGACCCGTCCAACTCGGGGATGCTGAAGTTCCTCAGGGCGCGCTTGCCGCTCACGGGCACGTACGACGGCCAGCGCTTCCGGGTGAGGGGTGAGGGCCGGTGGATGTACACGACCCTCGTGGTGGTGCTGGTGATGCTGGCCGGCACGGACCTCGTGTTTGCGCTCGACTCCATCCCGGCGGCCTTCGGCGTGACGCGGGAGCCCTTCCTCGTCTTCGCCGTGAATGCGTTCGCCCTCATGGGCCTGCGATCGCTCTACTTCGTGCTCGAGGGTCTGGTGGACCGCTTCCCGTACCTGTCATACGGGCTCGCCGTCGTCCTTGCCTTCGTCGGCACCAAGATGCTGCTGAAGGACGTCTGGCACCCGCCCATCTGGGTGTCGCTCGCGGTCATCGTCGTGGTGCTTGGAGCCAGCATCATCGTGAGCTGGGTCAAGACGAAGCCACCGCGCCTGACCTGACACAGGTCCCCCGCGGGGAGTGGACCGCGTGATCGGGGCCCACCCGGGGATACGATGGGCCGCCGGTGGACCGAATCTCCGTCGTCTCCTTGGCCGTGGCCTTCGCCGCCGGCTTCATGTCATTCGCCTCGCCCTGCGTGCTGGCGCTCGTTCCCGGCTACCTGTCGTTCATCTCCGGCGTGCCTGCCGATCAGATCGAGCGCCGGTGGAAGGGCGTCATCCGGCCCACCGCCGCGTTCGTGCTGGGGTTCGCCGTCATGTTCGCGCTGTTCGGTGCCAGCGCCGGCCTGATCGGACGCTCGCTCGCGCGTGACCGCGCTGTTCTCAATCTGGTCGCGGGCATCATCCTCATCGCCTTCGGGATCGCGATGGTCCTGCTGCCCCGCATGGGCTGGTTCCAGTCGGACCGGCACGTGCGGCTCTCGCGCCGTCCCGAGACGCTGGTGGGCGCGGGCCTTGTGGGGGCGGCCTTCGCCGCCGGGTGGACGCCGTGCATCGGGCCGATCCTCGGCAGCATCCTCACCTACGCCGCGCCCACGGGATCGCCGGCCGCGGGTGCCGTGCTGCTGTTCACCTACTCAATCGGGCTCGGCATCCCGTTCCTGCTCGCCGGCATCTTCCTCACCCAGACGCTCTCGGCGTCGAGATGGGTACGCGACCGCTGGAACGCCATCAACACCATCGGCGGCACGCTGATGGTGTTGATCGGCATCATGGTGCTGACCGGCAACCTCGAGCGCATC
This sequence comes from Bifidobacterium breve, assembly GCA_945861935.1. Lineage (GTDB taxonomy): Bacteria > Actinomycetota > Thermoleophilia > Miltoncostaeales > Miltoncostaeaceae > SYFI01. Next base: position 5,295 of record CAMAVU010000068.1, read on the forward strand.
ACGCAACGCCTGTCCACCGTCGGCTTCACCGGCCTCTAGGTGCACCCCGTCAACACGCTGTTTCCATCCCGGGCCTCTCCGATGAGGCCACGGCTACCGACGTGGCCTTGCACCCCCCCGCTCCGGGGAGTACAAGGCCCTATGGGAGTGACCTCACCCCCCGCAGCCTCCGCACCACCCCCGCCCCGCAGAACCCTGCCCATGGCCGCCGTGGCCATTGCCCTTTTCTCCCTCCTGCC
>CAMAVU010000069.1 GCA_945861935.1 Bifidobacterium breve
TCCGTTCGGTTACGTGCCTGGCACCGGGGTTGGGGGGGTCGCCTACGCTCCCCTTATCCGCCCAGAAGGCATTTGCTGAGCCCCGAACTCATCATCATCGGCCTCGTGATTGCGTTCGATCCGCTTCCGCTCATCCCGCTCATCCTCCTCCTCACCTCCCGGCGGGGCACCGCGAAGGGTGCCGCGTTCCTGCTCGGGTGGGTCGTGTCCCTCGGCGTCGTGGTGGTGGCCACGCTCGTCCTCACCGGGGCACGCCGCCAGAGGGGGAGTCGGTGCCGTCCACCGCCGGCGCCGTCGCGGCAGGCCCCCGCGCAAGGAGAAGCAGCCGCCCCGCCGGAAGCGGGGTGGCGTCCCCGCGCGGCAGAGACCCCGTGGTCAGGGACCCGGACCTCGCCGCCTCCGGCGGAATCGGGTATCAATCGCCCATGTCCGGTTACGAGCCCGCGATGCACGTGGTCCGGCGCCGAGGACCTTTGGGCGTCTGGTCGTTGCACGGGACGATGCCGGGACGCGCGGTGGAGCCGGTGGGCGGCCCCGCCGATGCGCGGCCCCCGTCCGAGACGGTGGGCGAGTACCCCTGCACCCGCGGCATTCACCCCGGCACCTATCGCGACCCGGCCCGGTGGTAGGCGGGTGCCGGTCCTCGGGGCGCCGGCACCCGGGGGGCGGGCCATGAGGCACGATCTCTGGTGATGCCATCCGAGTTCCACGGCATCCGCCTCGGTGACGGGCGGATTCGATTTGGGGCCACAGACGCCCCGCTTGCGGGCGTGCGCGCGTTGGTCCGCGATGAGGGCTCCACCCGGCAGGAGGTGACCGCCGCGGGTCTGGGCCGGGCCGCCCTCGCCATGCTCTTCACCGACCAGATTGACTGGACGCTCACCGAGCGGGTGCCCACTGGTCAGGTGGTCGTGGTGGTGGTGGGCGAGGACTTCGCCTTCGAGGTTCCGGTGGACGCGCGTGAGCGACGCGCCGCGAAGGAGTTCGTCGTGGCCATCCGCATGGCGGTGAAGGCCGCCGAGGCCGCCGACTGACTCAGCCCGCTGCGGTGATGACCTCGAAGAACAGGAGTGAGGGATCGTCCATGCCCTCGTATGCCACGGTCTCCAACCGGCCGCCCTGCCCGCTGGGTGGGTGGCTGATGTCCAGGTTGATCTGCACGGTCTCGTATCCCTGCACCTTCCCGATCCGCTTGCGGGTCCCCTCGACCACCAGTTCGTCCGCCGGCCACGAGCCGATGACCTCGCCGAACGACCGGTTACCGGTCATGCTCGTGGTCATGTCAACGGCATACAGCGTGCCGCCCGCCAGCACCAGAACGGTCTGGTGGTTGTCCAGCCCCATCATGGACTTCCCGCTGGTCGCGCCGGTCAGGTCGCCGCCCCGCTTCTTCCGCAGCAGCCCCCCCACCGCCTTGCCCAGATCAGTGGTCGCCCCGGTCGCGGCCTTTGTGAATGAGCCCTTCGTCATGTAGAAGCCGAGGTGCTCGATGGGCACCCCGACCTTGGCCTGCACGGCCGCCGTGATCTCCTCCATCGTCTGCATCGTGCCTCCCTGATCGCGGGATGTCCGGGGATTGGGGAAAACCGTACCTCCCATGTGGCCCCGGTGCCCCCCGCGTGCCACGAGAGGCCCCTGCCGGGGTGCCGGTGGCTGCATCGGCGGCTGTCAGGTGATCACGGTCCGTCCCGCGACCGGGCGACGGCCTGCGCGCGCTCTCACGGGTCGAGGCCCGCCGCTGTGCTCGCCACGACGCTCCCCCGTGTCCGCTGCGGCGTAGCGTCCACCCATGCCACTGCGTGCGCCGCACGCCGTGCCGGCGAGGGGGAGACCCGATGGACCTGAACGGGATGCATGTGGTGATCACGGGCGCCTCGCGTGGTGTGGGCGCCGCGCTGGCCGAGGCGTTCGCGGCACGTGGTGCGCGCCTCACGCTGGTGGCGCGCACGGTCCCGGCACTCGAGGACGTGGCGGCCCGCACGGGCGGCACCGCCATGCCCGCCGATCTGGCCGACCCCGCGCAGGTGGACGGCCTCATCGGTCGCATCGAGGCCTCACTCGGCCCGGTGGACGTGCTGGTGAACAACGCCGGGATAGACCTCACGGGCGCGTTCATCGACATGTCCATGGCCGACATCCAGCGCATGGTGCAACTGAACGCCATCACCGTGGCCGTGCTCACCCGCCAGGTGCTGCCCGGGATGATCGAGCGCGGACGCGGTCACATCGTGCAGGTGTCGTCCCTGGCGGGCACCGGCACCTTCCCGGGCATCTCGGTGTACGGCGGCACGAAGTCGTTCGTCACCCACATGACCGCGGGCGTGCGGCTGGAGCTCAAGGGCCTGCCCATCGGTCTCACCGTGGTCGAGACCGGCCTCATCACCCCCACCGACATGGCCGACTCGGTGCTCTCGTACCCACCCACCCGGGCATCGTTCCGCCGCTTCTACGCGCTGGGGCTGCTCGCCGACGCCGATGTCCACACGGTCGCCCGGAAGGCGGTGGATGCCGTGGAGAGGGGAAAGCGCACCGTGCGCATGCCGGCCCGCGCTTTCCTGTTCCCCATGCTCACCAATGCGCCCCGGCGGCTGGTGGAGATGCTTCTGGTGGGTGTGCCCCGGCGGTGATGGCCCGGGGCATGGTGGGGGACACCATGTCCGCGCACGGGCCCCGCCACCCGCCGCCGTGCTTCCTCCCCGCACCGGACCCCGTCCCACCCGATCACCCCGGTGCATCGGTTCGACCCGGTGCAGGCGGGAGTCCCTGCGGCCGCACATCGGTCTATTGCGCGAACCCGTAGCGCGTCATCCGCTCGCGTGCGAGATCCCGGGTTCGCTCGCCGAAGAGGTCGTGGTATGGCTTGGACGGGTCGAGGACGAGTGACTCGACCAGGAGATCGGGCCTCCCGGCGTCGGCGATGAGGTCGAACCCGGAGGTGTCGCGGCGGAGGAGCAGGGCGACCTTCTGGACGATGTCCTCCTCCGGCAGATGCCCGTCACGGATGCTGTTGAGGAAGCGCGTGGGCCGGTAGTAGTCGCCGGTCGCCGAGTTGGGGTTCGGGATGCGCGCATCACGCATCCCGTCGTAGATCTCGACGAGGTCGTCGAAAAGCGCCGCCTTGTCGGCGAAGCGGGGGTCACTGGGAGAGGTCACGGGCGCTCCGCCTACGCGCTCGGCGTGCGCCCGGCGGACGGCACCTCGTAGATGTAGAGGTGCTTGAACCGCTGCGGGTAGGTGGCCCGCAGGTCGGGTCGCAGGTCGAGCGATGTCATGGTCCGGGTGGACCCGCTGACGAACGGATCACGTCCGCCGGCCCGCCGCACCTCGTCGTAGGCGATCTGCAGCGGCGCGAAGTGGGAATCGGCATGCACCGCCCAGACGGTGCCCTGATGGCCGAAGAACCCGAAAACGTCCCAGTCGCTACCCGACTCCCAGCCGTCAAGCCGCTTGGCGGTGCCGAGTTCGCGTTGGCGCGGCACCACTGCCTGCTCCATGAACGACGTGAAGTCGGCGAAGGGGGTGTCGTGATACGTGGCCATCAGTGCTCCTCAGGTTCCGTCAGGGCGCTGTCCGCAACGGGCGCGGCGAGCCCGTTGCCGGGAGCACGTGCCCAGCACAGGGATGGACGGGACGGCTCATCGGGTCCGCGTGATCTGCAGGGAGTACCTGCCCGATATCTGTCCGTGGACGCCCCGGCTGGCGATGAAAAGGTAGAAGGGGCGTCCGTTCGGTGCACCGAGGATTCTCAGGGTTTCTGCGCCCATGCCCGGGCGCGATGATCCGGCGATGAGATCTCCGGGTCTCACCCTTCCGGTCGTCCAAGACTCGTAGGCACCGATGTCGAGCCCGACGCTGATGGGTGTCACCGTGATGCGCGCCGCGCGCCCCTGGGGGATTGACACGCGGTAGATGTCGACCGGATCCTTGACCAGATCGAGTGTGGCCTGAAACGCGACGCTGGAACGGCGTCCGAGGAGGGCGGGGTCGGCTGGGAACCCACCAAGGCCGTTGACCCATTTGAATTCCTCGTTCGGCTCAAGGACGTCGGTACGGGGCGTAGGAGTAGCAAGGGCGGCGGCAATGTCCAGGGCGCCGTACCCATAGGCCCGGTCCCAGCCGCGCCGGCCAAGATCGCGCGCCGACGTCACCAGGATGCGGTAGACCTGATCGGCTGTCAGATACGGGCGGTCGGCGAGGACCCGCGCCGCAGCAGCCGCAACGATCGGGGCCGAGAAGCTGGTGCCATCCACTTCGGAGAACCCGTCGGGTGTGCCGTCATCTGTGTCGAGGAAGCTGAGGCGGGCGGCCGTGATGCCCTCGCCCGGGGCCATGATGTCGAGGTGATTGTTCTGCGCTGACCACGCCGTTGGCATGTCGAACGCGTTGAGAGCCCCGACGGTGAGGACGTGGTAGTCGTTGCCCGGTTGGATCCATTTCTGGCCGGGCCGGCCGTTGCCGGCCGCCGCGACGACGACCGCCCCCATGCCGACCGCGAAGCCGATGGAGTCGTGGAGGGTCCTGCACACACCCGCGGCCTCGAAGCCGCCGGAGAAGTTGATGACCCTCGCACCGTCGCTGACCGCCTGCCGGGTTGCCGCCGCAATGTCGGAGCAGCGACCGGTCGTGCCGTACAGCCAGACCGCGGTGCCGGGAAGGACACCCTGCATCCCGACGCCGTTCTCCGGTGCCCCGATGACGCTGGCCACCAGCGTGCCGTGGTCGACGGCATCACCGAATTCGAACACTGCAGCAGGATCATCCCAATCGGGAGCAGGCCCGTACCTGCGCATGTTCACCCAGCCCCCCTGCATCTCCGGGTGCTTGGTGTCGATCCATGTCTCGATGATCGCGATCGGTGGCACCGGATTCAGCGGTGGGGGCAGCGGCGTCGGCAGCACGCGGGGAAGCCAGGCCTGACGACCCGATGTGACAAAGGGGTCTGCCGCGGTCACGTCGCTAGAAGTGGTGTAACGAGCACGTAGCGGCCGGAAACTCCGCGCATGTGCGTTCTGCGGAACGCACCGCAACGACGCCCGGCCACCGCGGGCCCCAGACTCGTCGGTTGACCACCACGTCGACTGACGAAAGGACACCACGATGGCCGAGAGCCAGAGCATGACAACTGCCGAGGTCGTCGCCAAGGCGATGATCAGCGAGCATGCGGACTTCCTCAAGGAAGCGGTCGCGCTCGTCGCCCGCGAGCTGATGGAGGCCGAGATGGGCGCCGAGATCGGCGCCCATCTCGGCGAGCGTTCGAGCGAACGCACCAC
>CAMAVU010000070.1 GCA_945861935.1 Bifidobacterium breve
GGGGGTGAGGGCCTTCTCCCAGCGGGTCACGCTGCCGCACACCACGCTGGGCAGATGCCCCCCGTCGTGGTCCCCGGGGGATCAGGACCAGCCGCGCGGGACGCGGACGCGGCCCGTCACCCCACGAGGGGCTTTCGGGCGACGGCGTACAACTTGACGAAGTCATAGGTCCAGCCGCGCGGCCCGGACGCCTCATCCATGGCCGCCTGCACCATCCCCATGTAGGCAGCGACCTCCTCCTCGGTCTTGTCCCCGATGAGGTGCCCCGCAACCGCGCGCATCCGGTCGAGGTACGCCTCGACGGTCGTGTGGCGCGTACGCCGCTCGGTCCAGAGATCGAGGGGCTCGAGCCCTGCCTGCAGGAGGTAGTCCTCCATCTCCGGGATGTCCCGCTGAAGGGCGTCGAAGGCGCCCAGCCAGACGTAGTTCGGCGGCTCAAGGTTGGCAAGCACATCGCGGAAGGCCTGCTCGCCGCCGCGCCCCGAGCACAGGATCGCGATGACCCCGCCGGGCCGGAGAGCCTGTGCCATCGCCTGGGCGGCCGCCCACTTGCGCGGGAACCAGTGGTAGGCCATCGAGCAGACCACGAGGTCGAAGGACTCGTCGGCCACCGGCATGTTCTCCACGCCGCCCTGGGCGAGGGTGACATCCACGCCCTCGATCTCACCGAGCTTTGCCTCGAACTGCTTCAGCATGCCCTCGGACGGGTCCACGCCGGTCAGGCGGGCTGGGCGGAAGCGGTCGATCACCGCCTGACTCGTCCACCCGGTGCCGCATCCCACATCCAGGACGTCGTCGTACCGGCCCGACGGGATGGACATCACGAGGCGCTGGCTGCCCTCGATATTGAACCGCACGGCATCTTCGTAGTCCGTGGCGGACTCGGTGAATCCGTCGGCGACGAGGTCTCGCGCTTCGCTCATCCGGGTCTCCTCCTGAGTGCATGGAACTGGCTGAATGGATCGTTGCCGCCGGGGTGCCCCGCGGCAACCCCCTCCTTCTAGCGGAGCGCGGCCCCGATTCGGGCGTGGACGGCGGGGTACGTCCCCCTGTCTGCGGTACCCCACTCCCCCGGGCGGGCGCTCGCAGCCCGGGCCGGGGTCCGGTCGTACCACCGGTCCGCCCGTCGGACGCCCCGGTGGTACCGTCGGCCACGTGCGTCGTGCCCTCGCCACGCTTGTGCTCGCGCTCCTCGGCTCGGCGCTCGCCATGGCAGCGCCGTCCGGCGATGTGGGCACCAGGATCGTCGGGGACAACCGCGCACCGGCTGTCGCTCTGGACTGGCCATTCGTCACGCTGGTGCTGCCGCAGGGCTATCTCTGCGGCGGTTCGGTCGTATCGCCGCGATGGATCCTCTCCGCCGCACACTGCACGTACGACGTGGGGGGACACCCCATTGCGTCCACCACGGTGTACCCCGGCACCTATTCGCGGTCGGCCCTGCCGCAGGCGTACGAGGTGGACGCGACCGTCCGCCACCCCGGCTACGTCCCCGCTGCGTATCCGTGGGATCTCGTCCTCCTGCGGCTGCCCTCACCCACGGGAGTCCCGCCGGTGTCCCTGCCGGCCCCCTCCGATGACGCGGCGCTCGCCGCGATCCGGGTGGTGACGCCGGGCGGTGCGCGACACGGACTCATCGCCGGCTGGGGGAGTACGGACACCTCAGGGTCGGTGGCCGGGATCGCGGTGATCCTCCAGACCGCCTCCTCCGGGATCCCGATCCTGCAGGACGCTGGTTGCAGCGCGTACGGGGCGACGTTCGAGCCTGCGAGCATGGTGTGTGCAGGCGGGTACCCGGTGACCCCGGTGGGGGCCGCCGACGACTCATGCAAGGGCGACTCGGGCGGACCTCTGGCTGCCGTGCTGGCAGGTCGCCGCGTGCTCGCGGGTGTGACCTCCTGGGGCCTCACTCCGTGCGGCAACCCGTCGTTCCCCGGGGTGTACGCCCGGGTGCCCGCCGCGCGCGACTGGATCTGCGACACCGTGACCTCACCGACATCCATCACGGCGACCGCCGGCGCGGCCAGCGCGTCGGTGGTCTGGACCCCCGACACAACCACATGCCCGTGGCGGGACCCGCAGGTGGAGGTGGTCACGGAACCGGGTGGGGCACGCGCTACCGCAGCGCTGTCCGCCGGGGGCGCCACGGTGACCGGCCTGACGGCGGGGACCACCTACACGCTGACGGCACACGTGGTGTCCTCAGCGGGTGCCGCACCTCCCGTGGCGACGACGACGGTCACCATCGTCGCCCCGGTCCCCTGCACCATCACCTTCTACCAGCAGGATGCTCGGACCTGGCGCACGCAGGACGCGCCGGGCGGTACCGCCGCCGTGAGGGTGGTGTCGCGCGTGCGGATCTACGACGATCCGGAAACGGCCTGCCGCACCAACCTGACCTTGATCTTCCGGGACAAACGCACCGGGAACCGGCTCCCCCAGCTGGCGGGCTCCACGCTCGGGTACCGCACCCTCGCGGGCAAGGACTTCAGCGCGCCCGTTGTCACGTGGCCGACGGCCACGGAGATCAAATACGCGGGAAGCGATCCGACGGGCCTCGATCGGAGGGACGCACGCCTGGTGCTGGTGTCGTACCTGAGGAAGACGTCATCGATGCCGGCGCAGTCGGATGTGGAACTGCTGCTGGTGCGTCGCATCCCAGTAGATCCGACCCGGGCCGTGGCCATCGGTAACCCCGCGTTCGCGCAGAAGAATGCCTTCGGCATCGCAGCGCGGTGGGCGGTGACCACGTGAGGCGAGTGGCCGCCATCGCCATCCTCGCCGCCACGGTCATCGGTGCACCGGTCGCGGCCGGGGAGCCGACCGTCACCCAGATGGCTGGCCAGCGCATCATGTGGCCGGTGGATGGCACCACGGTGAGCCCCTCGATGCGGGCCGCCATCGGCAGGGGCGAGGTGGGCAGCCTGATCCTGTTCTCGCACAACGCCCCGACCCCGGCGGTCCTGCGACGCCTCACCCGGCAGTTGCAGGCCATCCCCCGGCCGCGCGACCTCGACGCCCCCCTCCTCATCACCGTGGACCAGGAGGGCGGTCTGGTGAAGCGGCTGCCGTGGGCGCCCCCCAGCATGGCCGCGGTACGTATGGGGGCCCGGCTGTCCCCGGCCGGCATCCGCGTCGAGGGGCGCGCGACTGGGCGCGGCCTCCGGGCCAGCGGCGTCAACGGCAACCTCGCCCCCGTGTGCGACGTGGCGGTGCCCGGTCGTGATCTCGCCCGCGATGGACGCGCCTTCGGGACCACCGCCGCGTCGGTGGCCGCCGACTGCACGGCGTTCGCGCGTGGGTTGGGTGATGCCGGAGTCGCCGCCGCCGCCAAGCACTTCCCCGGGTTCGGCCGGGCACGCGTGAACACCGATGACGCCGTGGTGCGGGTAACGGCCTCCCGCGCAGCGCTGGAGCGCGATCTGCTGCCGTTCCGCACGGCCATCGCCGCCGACGTGCCGATGGTGATGGTGTCCTCGATCATCTTCACGGCGCTGTCACCACGGCCCGCGCTGCTCTCCCGCGGAGTGGTGGAGGGGCTGCTGCGCGGCACCATGGGCTTCCGGGGGGTCACCGTCACCGACGCCATCGACACCCCGGCGCTCCGTCCGTGGGGCGGCACGCGTGGTGCCTCGGCCACGGCCGCGGCATCGGGGATGGATCTCGTGATCGTCGCCACCAGCGAGGCCGAGGCCCGCCGCGCGATGGCCGGCGTCGCGGGGGCCCTCGCGTCGGGCCGTGTGGAGAGGGCAGAGGCCGGTGCCTCGCTGGAGCGGGTGCTGGGGTTGCGGCGCGGGCTGGGGTAGATGCTGCGGCCACGCACCTGCCCCCGGGGCGATCGTGCGGGTGCTCCCCGGGGAGGGCTCTACTCCCCGGGCATCTGAACCCCATGGTCTGCTGCGTGGAGCGTCGTCGGACACAGGCGCGGCACGAGGTGATCCGGTCGGTCCCCGGTCGCAGTCAGTTGCAGGCCAGCACCACGGAGAAGGGGAAGTCGGCCGGGACATCATTCCTGCCCATCGTCGTCACGTAGAGGGATGACCCCGAAATCGCGGTGGCGATACGGGTGCTCCACGTGTACGTGTTGGAGCTCGTGGTCCCGGCGAGCGAGGCGGCGCTGACCGCGCACCGTGTGAGTGATGACGAGAAGGTGATCTTGTACTTGCCCTGAGCCGCATGCATCGCAGAGGTCGCGCCGTACGAGAGCGTGGCTTTGAGCACCCCGGTGGACGACACGGTTGCGAACCGGATCGGCTGCTCGCTCGTGCTCCCCGGGACCGGGTTCTGCGTGATCGGCGTCGGCCCGGTGATGGCGGTGGCGGGCCGACAGGCCAGCACCACGGAGAACGGGTAATCGGCCGGGCCATCATTCCGGCCCATGGTCGTCACATATAGGGATGATCCCGAGATCGCGGTGGCGATACGGGTGCTCCAGGTGTACGTGTTGGAGCTCGTGGTCCCGGCGAGCGACGCGGCGCTGACCGCGCACCGTGTAAGGGATGACGAGAAGGCGATCTTGTACTTGCCCTGAGCCGCACGCATCGCCGTGGCCGCGCCGTACGAGAGCGTGGCTTTGAGCACCCCGGTGGACGACACGGTTGCGAACCGGATCGGTTGCTCGCCCGTGTCCGCCGCGACCGGCGTCGTCGGACCCAGCCAGGTGACGACCGTGATGGGTCGACACGCCAGCACAACGGAGAACGGGTAATCGGCCGGGCCATCATTCCGGCCCATGGTCGTCACGTACAGGGATGATCCCGAGATCGCGGTGGCGATACGGGTGCTCCACGTGTACGCGTTGGAGCTCGTGGTCCCGGCGAGCGAGACGGCGCTGACTGCGCACCTCGTGAGCGATGCCGAGAAGGTGATCTTGTACGTGCCCTGAGCCGCGCGCATCGCAGAGGTTGCGCCGGACGAGCGCGTGGTATCGAGCACCCCGGTGGACGACACGGTCGCCGCCTTGATGGTCACGGAGGTCGTGGCACCCATGGTGGAAGCGGGGAGGAGCGCGGCGGCACCTGCGATGCCCGCGACGAGTATCGTGATGCGCATGGGGGGCTGTGCCAAGGGATTCT
>CAMAVU010000071.1 GCA_945861935.1 Bifidobacterium breve
CCCCCGCGGTTGGGGGGCTGTCCCCGCGGTTGGGCCTCCGATATGAGCCCTCGCGTGGACCTCGAGCGCCTGCTGCCGTGGATCATGGGCGTCGTCGTCGTGCTGGTGTGGGTGGGCCCGCTGCAGTGGGTCAGCGGGTCAGTGGACCAGATCTCCGATCTCGCCGTCTACGAGGAGACCTACCGGCACATGGCCGCCGGCTCCCTTCCCTATCGCGACTTCTCCTTGGAATACCCGCCGCTGGCCGCGGCGCTGTTCTGGTTCGCGGGAGTGCTGCCAGCGTCCTACAGCACGGCCTTCTCGTTCCTGATGATGCTCTGCCTTGTACTCACCGTGGTGCCGGTCACGCTCACCGCGCGGGCTCTGGGGCTGAGCCCGGCACGGCAGGCCGTGGCCGGCCTGATCACCGCATGCATCCCGCTGCTGCTCGGTGGTCTGGTGGAGACCCGGTTCGACCTGTTGGCGGCCGCCCTCATCGCGTGGATTTTTTGGGCGGTGGTCACGGACCGGATGACCGTGGCGTGGGTGCTGCTGGGCATCGCGGTACTGGTGAAACTGGTCCCCCTCGCCTTCATCCCGGTGCTGGCGATCATCCACGCGCGGCGCCATGGCACCCCCGCTGTCTGGCGCGGAAGCCTGACCGGGCTCGCCGTCGTGGTTCTGGTGGCTGCCCCACTGGCCCTCCTGGCCCCGTCCGGCGTGTGGGACAGCGTCTCGTACCATCTCGACCGGCCACTGCAGATCGAGTCCACGGGTGCGGCGTACCTGATGGGCATGCGCCTGCTGGCAGGCATCCCCCTGTCGGTGCACACGTCGTTCGGATCGCAGGGGCTCCAGGGCGGTGCGCCCGATCTGATCGCGCTCATCTCGACCATTGCGCTGGTGGTGCTGGTCCTGGCAATCGCACTCACCGTTCTGCGCCTTCTGGCCGTGCAGCCATCATCGGCGATCCCGGCAATCGCCATCTCCGGGATCGCGGCCACCGCCACCGCCCTGCTGGTGGCCGGCAAGGTGCTCTCGCCGCAGTTCCTCGTCTGGATCGTGCCCGCGGCGGTCCTGATCGTGGGGCGTCGGGGCTGGGCGACGGTGATCATCACCGCAGTGGCGCTGCTGCTCACGCAGGCGTACTTCCCGACGGACTACTGGCAGGTGGTGGCGCTGCAGGACCCCCAAATGGGTCTGGTGGTCGCGCGGGACGTCGCGCTGATCGTGTTGCTCGCGCTCGTGTGGCCGCGCCGGACACCGAAAGACCCGTTGCGCCCACGAGCAAGCGGGCAGGCCCGGGAACCCGCGCGGGAGAACCTACGACCGTGATCCCTCGCATCTCCCCGCCCGGTACATTCGCCCCGGTGGTGCTCATCGCCGTGGGTGTGCTGGCGGTCCCCGCCACGGGCACGCCGGTGAACCCGATCACCCAGCCCATTCAGGTATCCGTGCAGGTGCCCTTTCCCCAGTCGGTCACCGTCCGCGTGGCCCGCAGCGTGGACGGCACCGTCGTCGCCATTCTGGGGCCGACCAATGCCATGGCCGGAGATCTGATCCTCCCGTGGTCGGGCGGGCGTGGGCCGGGCGGATCGGGCCAACCGCTTCCTGATGGCACCTACATGCTGCAGGGGGTGGGCGCGGACGGTCTCACACCCCTGCCCACCACACCCGTAACGCTGGACATCGACGTAACCCCTCCCCGCCCCGTTCTCTCAGCGCCCGCTCCCGTGATTCCCGCGAGCACACAGAACTCGCTGCCACTCCGCCCGGGCGGCAGCACCGAGGTGAGGGCCATCGTGCGACGCCCCGGGCACGAGGAGCCGCTGGTCTCCGGTGCATGGAGGCCGGCGGTCGGGCCTCTCGTGCTGCCAGCGGCCCTGCGTACCCGCCGGGTGGTGGGAACGGTCGAGGTCACGGCTGAAGCACGTGACGCCGCAGGCAACATCGCCACCAGTAACGCGATCATCTGGTCGGTGCAACCGCCGGCGGGGCCGGTCGTCGTGATGCAGCGCGTGCGAACGCGCAAGCCTCTGGTGGCCATCACGGTGGACGACGGCTACGGCTCGCCCGAGGCCGCCCGGATGATCGAGGCGGCACGCGTTGCCGACGTGACCATCACCTTCTGCTTCAACGCCATCAACCAGACCGTGTGGGGCGCGTCGCTCCGCCGGGCCATGCGCGACGCCGTCCGGTCCGGGCACCTCGACGGGTGCAACCACGGCTATGCGCACAACACGGGGTCGGACACACGCCGGGCCGAGGGCATCACCGACCTCTCCCGGAACAGTGCCTGGGATCAGGTACTGGGAGTCGCGACGGGGCCCTTCTACCGCCCCCCGTACGGCGCGTACGGCCCGGGGCTGCTCGCGGCAGCACGGGCCACGGGGTACCGCTACGTGGTGCTGTGGGATGTCGATACCAATGACTGGCAGGGGCCGAGCGCATCGGTGATCACCCAGCGGGCGGTGGGCGGCGCGCGGAGGGGATCGATCATCCTCATGCACACCAAGCCGAACTCCGCGGCCGCGCTGCCCGGCATCATCCGTGGACTCAAACGGAAAGGCCTCCAGCCAGTGGGCCTGGGCGAACTCCTCACGGCGGGGCGGCCCGAATAGACGTTCTGCGCTCAGACGGCGTGAGGACCTGACAACGAGCATGGCGTTCCCCCGCCCTGCGCTCTGAATCACCAGACGGCACGGCGCCTGGGGGCGCCGTTCGGGCGTTCTGTTCCGTGCCTGGCGCCGGGGTGCCCTTCTGGCGTTCGGTTACGTGCCCGGCACTACTGCTTGAGCGCGATGCCAGCCTCGGTACAGAGCACAGCCGGTGTGGTCCCCTCTGCCTTGGAAAACTGGTCCATCTGCACGAGTGAGTACTCCATGCTGCTGGGATCGATGCTGCCGCTCTCTCCCGAGAACGGCGCCGCGAGAACCTGTACGGCGAGAAGGCTCGCCACGACAAGCACGGTGACGCCGCCCATCATCGCCACCTGCGCCAACCACTCCTCCTCGGGGTCTGCGTAGAGCAGCACCCAGCCCACCACGAGCACCGCCCCGATCACGAGGAGCGCCCATAGCAGCGTCGGGATCTGGCCCTGGGCCACGAGCACGCGCCCGGACCGACCCAGTTGCCGGGCATTGGTGCTCTCCCACCAGTCCTGCACGGGCTGCGCGCTGGTGCTCGTCGCGGACTGCTCCTCCACCCCGGTGTCGTCAAGCGCGACGATCCACCACTCCGTCGCGGGGCTGCGCTGCCCATCGCGCATCGAAGGCCACTCCTGGGCAATGACCGAACGGGCGTAGCACACGAGCTCACCCTGCCCCTGCTGCGCGAGGTCGCCATCGAAGTCGGCGGCGGTACGGAACTGGCTCACCACGGCGGCGGCCTCGGCGTCGGCCCGTGTCGCCGCCGACTCATACGTGCCGAAGCTCAGGAAGATGACGAAACCCAGAAGGATGACGAATCCGGCCCCGAGGAACCCGAACACGCCCGACGCCCGATCGGAATCGCTGAAGCGTCCGCCGGGAGGGGCCGACCGGCGCACGAAGAGCATCGCCGCGACCATCACGGCCGCCGACACCACGATCACGCCGACGGCGAGCCACGGGTTCATGCCGCCGAGTGTACGTATGGCCCCGGAGGACGACTCACCGGGGCCGCCGCCATCACCCCGGGCCGGGGCCGCCCCGGGGATACCGGCGACATCTGCTCAGGAGCGCGGCGAGGGTGCGGCGGGCGCCTGCTTCACGCGGCCCCACAGCGGGGCGAGCCGCGCGAGGGGATGGGTGGGTGGCACATCGTCGCGGAGCGGCGCGTGCCCCTCGATCATGCGCGCAAGCGCCTTGCCCGAGCGCGCCTGCCACGGCGCCGCATCATGTGAGAGACCACGGCCCAGGGTCTCGGCTGGCAGCGGGCGGTCCGAAGCCAGAAGCAGGACATTGCCCGAGGTGCGGTGCTCGAGCACTGCGGGCTCGGCCATGAGCGCCACTTCGGGACGTGCCTCCCGCATCCCTGCGGCGACCGCACGTGCCAGTTCCAGCGGCTCGACGTCAATGAGGTTCATGGCGTGCAGCCCCCCGGGGCGCAGCACGCGCCGCACCTCGTGCATGAACTCCACCGTGGAGAGCGCATGCGGGGCCATCAGGCCGACGAAGGCGTCCACCACCACGAGGTCAAGGCACCCGGAGGGCAGGGTCCGGATGACCTCACGCCCGTCTCCGACCGTGACATCAAGGCGGGGGACCTCGTCGAGCATGAGATATTTGCGTGACACTTCGAGGACCCCGGCGTCACGCTCCACCACCCGCACGCGGGCCCGCCGACGCGTGGCCACCAGATACCGGGCGAGCGTGCACGGACCCCCGCCCACCTGAAACGCATCAAGGCCATCCCGGACCGGGAACATGGCATCAACCACGCCGAGCAGGTGGCGCAGGTACTCAAACCGGATTCGCGTGGGATCGGCCAGATCCACATGGCTGGCCTCGACGCCGTCCATGAGCAGCAGCCGGCCGCCGGGATGGTCGGCCTCACGATCCTCGCGGATCTCCACCGTCACATAGTCAGCACTGATCGGGTACGAAGGCGCACGAGGAAACCCCATCCCCCCATTGTGCCGGGGAAGCACCCCGTACGGACCTCACCCCGGTGCCAGGCACTTAACAGAACGCCCGAACCCCGGTGCCAGGCACTT
>CAMAVU010000072.1 GCA_945861935.1 Bifidobacterium breve
GGGGTGGGGTTGGGGTACTGTCCCCGCGGTTGGGGTTGGGGACTGTCCCCGCGGTTGCTCAGATCACCACTTGCCGCAGCACCGATGCCTCGGGAAGGGTGTCCTCAGCACCGGCGTCTACGGCTGCGGCCACCCGGTCGGGCGATGAGGCCCGTTCGTCGTACACGATGACGATGCTCTCGTCACCCGCCACGAGATACGTGGACTCGCCGAACGGCGTGTAGCGGGTGGCGCCGATGCCGATGAGCGCCCGGTCTGGCTGGCCGACGCGGTCGAGGTATGCGCCCACATCCTCCAGCGGGGTGGCATCGGACCCACGCTGGTGGCGCAGGCGATCGATGACCCAGTGGAGGAGCGTCGCGCCGCCGTAGGAGTAGCCGCGGGCGGGACTGTCCACGCCGTAGGCGTGTACCTGCCCCCGGCGTCTCATGAACGATGCGATCCGCAACGTGCCAAGGCCGCCGTCAGGCGCGATGTCATCAACTGCGAACCCGTGCGCCGCCATGCCCTTCGAGGCCGGGCCCCAGTTCTTCTTCTCGCTGATCCTCCGCGCGCCCTGGCGGCGAATGGAGCAGTCGTTCCACGCCACAACAGCCTCGGGGGTCACGGCGATCACACGGCCGCCAGCGTTGTAGTCGACCCGCGCCAGCATGCCGACCTCCGGCTCGATCTGCAGGTCCACGCCGTCCTCGTCCGGCAACTCCAGGCGATCGTGGCTTATCGGGAAGACACCGAGGAACCCATCATCACCGGGCAGGTACCACGGGAAGATGCCCTTGGGGGCCCCGGCCGTCGTCGGCATGACGGCCACGAAGTCAGCGGCCTCACCGGCCTGCTCGAGATGGCCGGCGAAGTTGCCGGCCACTCCAATGCCCGCGGCGGACCGAAGCGCATCAAGCCCAAGTGCGATCACCGATCCGCGCTCAGGACGCCGTCCGGCCCGATCGGGCCTGCACCATCACCTGAATGGACATCCCGATGTGACGCCTCGGCGCCATTTCCCCGCCTCCGACTGGTTGGGACAGACGACACCATTTCCCGGCACCACATGAACCGGTGACCGTACCTCGCGTGACGCGAGGCCCTTGCCCTGCTTAGAATCCCCGGTCCCCTGCAGTCCACGACAAGGGAAGGTCTATGTCGGCATTTGACGCCGAGGTCCAGCAGACCAGCGAGTACATGGAGTCCCCGCGCTTCGCCGGGATCACCCGCATCTACTCAGCGCGCATGGTGACCGAGCAGAAGGGCACCATCAGTCAGGACTATACGGTGGCCCGTGAGGCGGCCGAGGGTTTCCATGCCCGTCTGCGGGAGATGTTCGGTGAGGGCACGTCCATCACCACCTACGGCCCGTATTCGCCTGGTCAGGCCGTCGCGCAGAAGCGCGCAGGCATCGAGGGCATCTATCTGGGCGGCTGGGCCACGTCGGCCAAGGGATCCATCAACGAGGACCCCGGGCCCGATCTGGCGTCGTACCCGCTCAGCCAGGTTCCCGACGAGGCCGCCGCCATCGTGCGTGCGCTCCTGACCGCTGACCGTAACCAGACCTTCATGCGCGCCCACATGAGCGACGCCGAGCGGGCCGCCACCCCGGTGGTGGACTACCGGCCGTTCATCATCGCCGATGCCGACACCGGCCACGGCGGCGACGCCCACGTGCGCAACCTGATCCGCCGGTTCGTCGAGGTGGGCGTGCCCGGCTACCACATCGAGGACCAGAAGCCCGGTGCCAAGAAGTGCGGCCATCAGGGCGGCAAGGTGCTGGTGCCCTCCGACGAGCAGATCAAGCGCGCCTCCGCGGCCCGCTTCCAGCTCGACGTCATGGGCGTTCCCGGCATCGTGGTGTGCCGTACCGATGCCGAGGCCGCGAACCTGCTGGATGGCTGCGGCGACGAGCGCGACCAGCCGTTCATCATGGGTGTCAACGGCAGTACCGTCCCCGCCTACCGCGCCGCATTCCTCGGCGTCATCCGGCAACTGCATGACGCCGGCATCGCCGAGTTGAACGGACACCTCCTGTACGAGGTGTCCGACGAGGAAGCGACGGACGCCGTCGCGTGGTTGCAGGCCTCGGGCGTGGCAGCGAAGGTGGCCGGGATTGCCGCAGCGCACCTGGCCAACCCGGATGCACTTCCGGAGGACACGCTGGACATTGCGGCCGATGCATTCCTGGCCGAGTGGGAGGCCGGCGCCAAGTTGTCCACGCTGGCCGAGGCCGTGGCCGACGCGATCGAGTTCCGCGTCGACGAAGGCATTGACGTCGGCATGACCGTGGATGAGTGGAACACGTTCTCGCACCGCGCGGGCTGGTTCCAGATTCTCCGGAAGGCCCGCGGCATGGGCATCGACGTCGACTGGAGCGCCGACCGGGCGAAGACTCCCGAGGGCTACTTCCAGATCCGTGGCGGCATCCCGTACGCGATCGCCAAGTCGCTGGCGGTGGCGCCGTTCTCCGACATCCTCTGGATGGAGACGAAGACGGCCGACCTTGCCGATGCGAAGGAGTTCGCAGACGCAATCCACGCCGTGTTCCCCGATCAGATGCTCGCCTACAACCTGTCGCCGTCCTTCAACTGGGACACGACCGGCATGGACGACGACGAGATGCGCGCCTTCCCCATCACCCTCGGGAAGATGGGCTTCGTCTTCAACTTCATCACCTATGGCGGCCACCAGATCGACGGCCTCGCGGCGGAGGAGTTCTCGCAGTCGCTGAAGGAGGACGGCATGCTCGCGCTCGCGCGTCTGCAGCGCCGGTTCCGCCTGCTGGAGTCGCCGTACCGCACCCCGCAGACCCTGGTGGGAGGCCCGCGCGGCGATGCCGCCCTCGCGGCGCTCACCGGTCAGACGGCCACCACCAAGGCCATGGGGCAAGGCTCCACGCAGCACCAGCACATGGTGCAGACCGAGGTACCGCCGAAGGTCCTCGCCGAGTGGCTCGGCCCGTGGAAGGACCACAACGGCATCACTGAGGACCTCGCGGTATCGCTGCGCCCGCACACCCCGGGCTCGCAGATTCTTGAGTTGTCCATCAAGAACACCACCGATGAGAAGGTCGCGAACATCGTCTTCACCGTCATGGAGGACCGTGCGGGCCACGTGTTCCTGTCGGTGCGTGACCAGAACACGTTCGACGTGAACATGCGGCGCAAGCGTCTGATGACGCTCTTGCACCTGTTCCTGATCCACCGGTACAAGGCCGAGTCGATCCACTACCTCAGGCCGACCGAGGACAACAAGAACGCCGCCGACGCCCTCGTGCGCCGCGGGCTGTTCACCACCGCCTACGACGAGGTGGGCGACATCATCGTCGCCGACATCAGCGGTGCCACGGTCGAGGAG
This sequence comes from Bifidobacterium breve, assembly GCA_945861935.1. Lineage (GTDB taxonomy): Bacteria > Actinomycetota > Thermoleophilia > Miltoncostaeales > Miltoncostaeaceae > SYFI01. Next base: position 3,343 of record CAMAVU010000072.1, read on the forward strand.
TGGGTCGTGCCCGACTCGCCCGCTCGTCAGGCCCTCATCGAAGGCGGCGGCAGCAAGTAGCCCGGATCCGCCCGGTCGTTCCCAGCCCCCCCGTCCCGATGAATCCGGGGCGGGGGGGCTAGTTTCCATACATGCCCGCCCGTGCCCCCTCCCCGGATGAACGCCGTTCGGGAGAGGACGCGCTTCGCACGACCACGCCACGCGCGTCCCTCGCGGGCTTCACGCCGCCTCCGCGCCGCTTCGATCCCCTCACCATGCGGGACGCCCTCACCAGCGCCCCCATGGGGGTTGCCATCGCCGGACTGACGCGGTGGCAATGAGACATGACAAGCCTGCCCGCGAGCGGCGCCCCCGCTCGCGCCGGGGGCGTGGCCGGGCCGTCGCGGAGGTCCTGGCCGAGGAGCGACCACTCGTGCCAGTGCCGCTCGCCCATCGCAGCGCCTACGAGCTCCTGGCTGCCACGATGCTCTCGGCCCAGTGCACCGATGCGGTGGTGAACAGGGTCACCCCAGCACTCTTCATCGCCTACCCCACCCCGGCCGCGCTGGCTGCCGCCCGGGTGGATGAACTCGAGACAATCATCCATCCGACCGGCTTCTTCCGGTCCAAAGCGCGGGCGCTTGTCGGCATGGCCAGCGCGTTGGAGCAGCGTTACGGCGGCGAGGTGCCCGGGACGATGGACGAACTCATCACCCTCCCCGGGGTCGGCCGCAAGACCGCCAGCGTCGTCCTCGGGCAGTGGTTCGGCGAACCCGCGATCGCCGTTGACACCCACGTGCTCCGGCTCTCCAAGCGCCTCGGGCTGACGGATGCGAACGACCCCGTCGCCGTGGAGGCCGACCTCAAGGAACTCTGGCCGCGGCCGATGTGGGCCGACACAGGCCTGCGCCTGATCCTGCACGGCCGCGACACCTGCCCCGCCCGCAACCCCCGGTGCAACGCCTGTTCGCTGTACAACGCCTGCATCAGCCGAGGGACATTCTGAAGCCACCCCACCCCGGTGCCAGGCACTTAACAGAACTCCGTTCTGCTGAAGCCACCCCACCCCGGTGCCAGGCACTTAACAGAACGGAGTTCTG
>CAMAVU010000073.1 GCA_945861935.1 Bifidobacterium breve
ACCGCGGGGACAGTCCCCGCCCGGTGACAGTCCCCATTACCGCGGGGACAGTCCCCGCCCGGTGACAGTCCCCATCCCCTGTCCCCACCCCCTCAGTTCCCACCCCCTCACGCTCACCCATTACCGCGGGGACTGTCCCCGCGGTAATGGGGCGGTCCACTCGGCTGCCAGGACCGGGTCGGCCGTCTCCCCACGCTCAATCAGGGCGTGGATCGCGGGCAGGGCTTCCCGACGCAGATACACATGGCGCTGGCCGACGCTGCGCTTCTCGCCGAGCAGCCCGGCGCGGACAAGGGCCTCCCCGATCGCCAGCGCGTCATGCCGGTCGTCAGGGGCTGCGCCGTGGTACAGGTGGTCGAACTCGGTGTGGTACTGGGCGCCGACCTTTCCCTTGCGCAGCAGGCGCCGGAGCATGGTGCGGGCACGTCGGCGCCTCGGACACGGATCGTCCTCCACATCCAGACTGGGCGCGTCGGGCGGCGGCGGGGAGCCGTCGAGGCCCCACTGGCGGAGCGCGGTGATGATCTCGTCCGAGTACTCCGGGGCGTCCATCGGCAGTCCGTGGGCCGCGAGGGTCACGGCCACCCGGACGGGGTGTGCCCAGGTGGCCGATGCCAGCCTGCTGAGCGGATCGTCGGGGTCGAGGTGCGCGGGCGGCCCCATGAGCACCACCTGCGGTCCGTCGGGGCACACGTCTCCCGGCAGCGTGGCGAGGACGCCCCTCGCCGGGGAGGGATGCGCGTCGGCCACGGCGAGGGGAGCGATCTCATCGTCGAGGCCGGGCAGCGTGAGCACCGCCAGGTCGTGCCAGTCGAGCACGGTGATGGCGTCGGCGACCGCGCCGGCCTCCACTGCGGCGCGCAGAGACCGCTTGACCACGTCGGCCGGGCGACGGTGTCCCATGTCGCGCACCTGCTGTGGCGACACGGGCAGGATCCATGCCGGACACCCGTCGGGGGTCCTGCCCGCCCACACCCAGGCCACATACGCACGGTCGTGCAGGTGCTTCATCGACAGGAGGAGGGTCTCCCGAACGGCCTCCCCCCGGTCGCCGCGGTCCCACGCCGGCACCGACCGCACGACCTCATCCGGATCGTGCGCCAGGTCGCCGACCCCGAGGTGACTCACGGACCCGCCGCCGGGTCCGGGCCGCTACTCCTCGGCGTCCAGAACGTCGTCGTCGTCCTGATCCATGTCCTCGTCGAGTTCGTCGTCGTCGGCATCCCCATTGCCGTCGAGCACGTCGTCGTCGGCATCCACGATGCTGGCGTCGGCGGCTGCCTCAATGGTGTCGGCATCGCCCGAGGCGACTGCCTCAAGGGCTTCCACCAGAGACGTGGTCACGCTCTCGGCACCGTTGTCATCGGCCTCCAGCAGGTCGTCGTCCTCGAGGTCGAGGAGGAGCGGATCGGCTTCGAATATGGTGGCCACCGGCAGCGCGCGCTCCTCGGGGGTGCCGTCGGGATTCCAGTGCACAAGGACTTCGCCCGCGAGGATCTCCGCTTCGGACAAGGCGACCGGATCGCGCGAGGACAGCTCGCCCGGAGCGGGCGGCGGCGCATCCTCGGATCGCAACTCGGCGGGATCGGCTGTGAGCCAGAGTGTGATCTGGCGTGCGCGCTTCGACACGGCGTGGACCAGCGCATAGCGGCTGCCATCGACGTGCTCGAGAGCGTCATCCAGCCGGCGTCCGTAGAGCATCAAACCTCCATAGTTCTCATGCAGATCAACCGGACAGTGTAGCGCCCCACGGCCATCGTACGGGTTGACGCCGTCACCATCGCTTGACACAATCCGCACATGAAACGGGTCAGCGACGCGATGAGTGCGCTCAATGCGATGGTCGGGCCGACGCACACGTTGCGCCACGCCTCCGTGAAGATGATCCAGCACCGGACCGGTGCCGCCGTGGTTGTGGATCCTGATCTGCCCGGCCCGTGCGTCATCACCGAGCGCGACCTCCTGAAGGCGATCGCGGCGGGCATGGATGTCGACGTCGAGGTCGTGGGCGATCACATGACCGGGTCGCTCATCACCGCCGCGCCGGACTGGCCGTTGCAGACGGCTGCCGACCAGATGGTGAGGCACGGCATCCGGCACGTTCTGGTGTTCGAGGGGCCCGAACTGGTCGGCATCCTGTCCATGCGGGATGTCGTCCGCGTGGGTGGCCTGGCCATCGACGCTGTATAGGTGTTGTCGCTCCGCACCTGACCGGCTGGGGATCTCGCTGGGCCGTCCGGGCAGTCAGGGCGGGGTCCCGTCCGTCGGCGACCGTGCGCACCCAGCGGGAGTGGCGCTACGCGGCCTGCTCCATGTGCACCCGGACGCGGGTGGAGTCGTGGCCGTTGCGCTCGACGGTGACGTGGTCCACAAGTTGGCGTACGATCCACAGCCCGCGTCCCCGGCGCGAGTCGGGGGCCGGTGGGTGCTCGCGTACGGCCTCACCCCAGTCGAAGCCCGCGCCTGAGTCGCTGACCTCCACATGCACGCCATCGTCCGGACCCACATCGGCCACGAGGCGGATCGGCGCAGCCCCGTGCTCTTGTGCGTTGGCGAGCAACTCGTTGATGGCGAGTGCGAGGTCATGAGCGCGCTGGCCGTACCCCGCCCGTCGGGCAAGATCGTGCACCGCGTCACGGACCGGGGCGATCTCCCCCGGGTCGTCCCCGATCGTGGCTTCGATGTGGGTGGGATGGGCGGACACGGTGTCTCGGGAGACCATACGCCGAACCGGGGGCGCCCTCCTGCTCGCCAGTCGGTGCGCGACGCCGGTCGGGTGGGCCCCCGCCGCGCGGGATCCGTCGATGCCCCGGATAGAATGTGCGCGTGTTGTTCCCGCCCACCGGAGGGTGCGTGCCCCGACGCCTTGCCCCGATCCACCTGGCTCTCGCCTCCCTCGTTGCCCTCGCGGTGGCTGGTGCGGGCACCGCAACCGGGGCGACCACGCCGGAATTCCCGGCGGGACTGATCCCCTCGGGGGTGCTGATCGAAGGCGTGGATGTCTCGGGCCTGGCGGCGCTTGATGCCCGCCAGCGCGTGTATGACGAATTCGTCGCGGGACGCCGGGCACCCATGCCGGTCACGTTCCGCGGGAAGCCGTTCTCGATCGATCCCGATGCGATCGGGTATCGCATTGATGTGGATGCGGCAGTCCTTCAGGCGTTCACGCAGGCACCCACCCCGGGCACCTATGTGGACCTTCCGACGGCCGAGTCGATCTCGCGGTCCAAGTTGCGCGATGTCCTCATTTGGCGTGGAACCCAGTACGAGATCGATGGCCGTGACGCCCAGGTGGTGGTGCGCGGGCTCGTGCCCATCATCCGCAGGGCTGTCCTGGGCGAGGAGATCAACGTCCCGGCGTCGCTGGAGCTGCTCGCCCCGGCGTTCCTGTTGCCTCGACCCGAGACGCCGTATTCCCTCGTGGGCCGGCGCGTGCGTCCCACTGTCACCTCGGTCGGACCCGTCATCGTCATCGACAAAAGCACCTTCAAACTGCGCCTGTATCAGGGGACCATCCGCCCCGGCGGCGCGCTCATGAAGCGGGTCCGCACCTACCCGGTCGCCATCGGCCAGCCCGCGTATCCCACGCCCACCGGCAACTATTCGGTCATCCAGATGCAGATGCACCCGACCTGGTTCCCGCCCGACTCACCGTGGGCGAAGGGTCTCGGTCCCGTTCCGCCTGGGGCGGGAAATCCCCTCGGCACCCGTTGGATCGGCACCTCGGCCCCGGCCATCGGCATGCATGGCACGCCGAACGCGTCGTCCATCGGCAGCATGGCCTCGCACGGGTGCATCCGCATGTACATCGTGGACGTCGAGAACCTGTACCCCCGCGTCCGCATTGGGACGCCTGTCTTCATCCGGGAATAGGCCGCATCGGGCGCTGGGCCCTGCGGGAGCCATCTCCCCACGGCACACGTCACGACCCACTACCCACATACGAGGTGAGCAGCGGAGAATGCGAATCCGGTTCTCCCTGCGTTCTGTGAGGACCCACAACGCACAGCACGCAGGGAGAACAGGCGGCCCGTCCACGCTGACGCGCTGCGCTCGTCAGAGATTCCCCCGGCACCGGCCCCAGATATCCGCCACGCCCTCCACGGGGCGTGAACACCCCGCCGGGGCACAGACCCCCCAAGCGCCCTCCGCCGTCCCGTACGGGCCACAGACCCCCCGCAGGCCCCCACGGACGCACCCACCCCCACCACCCAAACGGCATGCCACCCGGAACCTGAAACGTTGCATCCCCCCGCTCCGGGGAGTACAAGGCCCTATGGGAGTGACCTCACCCCCCGCAGCCTCCGCACCACCCCCGCCCCGCAGAACCCTGCCCATGGCCGCCGTGGCCATCGCCCTTTT
>CAMAVU010000074.1 GCA_945861935.1 Bifidobacterium breve
CGCACGGAGCCGTGGTAGGCGCCGCCGAGGAGTGCGGCGTGCGCCAGGAGGGGGATGAGCTGGTTCAGCCCCATCCGCTCCTCCCACCCCGGGGCGAGGGGGTACACCTCCTGATACGCCGCAAAGACGCGCGGGGAGAAGCCCCCGAACAGGTGCATCATCGCGAGGTCCACCTCCCGGTGCCCCCCGTATGCCGCCGGGTCCACCAGAACCGGTTGCCCGCGGGCGTCGGTCATGCGGTTGCCTGCCCACAGGTCGCCGTGCAGCCGTGCCGGCGGCTCCGGCGGGCCGACCAGATCGGGTAACCGGGCGATGACCCGGTCGAGCAGCGCCTGCGTGCCGGATTCGATGCCGGCGGCCCTCGCCAGGGGGACGAGTCGGCAGGCGGCGAGGAAACCCGGCCAGTCCCCGCGCGGGTCGTTGGGCACCGCAAGCGGGCCGATGAACCCCGGCCAGGGGGCACCGAACGCGTCCGCGCCCGACATGTGCAGGCAGGCCAGCCCACGCCCCAGGGCCTCGTCCCCCGGTGGGCCGGGTGAGCCGTGCTCCACCCATTCGAGGGCGAGCCACTCATCCCCGACCGCGACGACGCCGGGCGTGCTGACGCCCCCTGCGTCCCCGAGCCAGCGGAGCCCGTCCGCCTCGGCACGGAACATGCCCGCGGGCGCCCCCTCCAGATACTTGACGAAGATCCGGCGTCCGTCGCACAGGTCGATGCGGAGCGCCCGGCAGATGTCGCCGCCGCGCACGGAGCGGGTGGCAGCCACCGGAGATCCGGCGGCGCGGGCGATCTCGTCCGGATCGGGTGGAGTCACGCGCCCGGCTGCGAGGACCCGATGTGCGCGATGAGCCCGGTGACGGACCGGTCAACCATGTCGAACACCTCCGCGAACCCCCGCGCCCCCCCGAAGTAGGGATCGGGCACGTCCAGATCGCCGTGCGCCTCTGGGTCGTACTCGCGCAGGAGGTGCACCTTGCCGGCCGCCTCCCCGGTGGGCGCGATCCGGCGCAGGGCCTCCAGATTGGACGCGTCCATGGCCAGCACCAGGTCGAAGCGGTCGAAGTCATCCACGGTGAACTGGCGCGCCACGCCGCCCATCGCGACGCCATGCCGCGCGGCTTCCTCGCGGGCACGTCCGTCCGGTGGGTGTCCCACGTGCCAGTCGCCCGTCCCGGCGCTCTCGACCTCCACGTGCACGCCGGCATCCGTGACGCCCAGCCGGTGGGACATGACGGCCTCCGCCGTGGGGCTACGGCAGATGTTGCCGAGGCAGACGAAGCAGACGCGGGTGATGGCGGGCATGCGATACCTCCGGCATTGGGGCCGCAGTTGCCCCGGCGGTGCTCTCCGGTGGGCGATACTAGGCGCAGCGCCCATCACGATCCCGGGAGAGCATCCATGCGTGGCCTGACCTTCCATGGCAATCAGGACGTGCGCGTCGAGGACGTACCCGACGCCACCATCGAGAAGCCCACCGATGCCGTCGTGCGCGTGACGCTCGCGGGCATCTGCGGATCGGACCTGCACATCCTCAACGCCGGCACGGCCTTCGGGTTCGAGCCCGGAACGCGTCTGGGGCATGAGTTCATCGGCACGGTCGAGGAGGTGGGGGCGGAGGTCACCGGCCTCCGCCGGGGTGATCGCGTGCTGTCGTCCTGCAGCATCCTCGACGGCACCTGCACGATGTGCCATGAGCACCTGCACTCGTCGTGCTCGTCGTGGTCGCTGTTCGGATGGGCCCCGCGCACCTGGCAGCACGATGGTGCGGTTCAGGGTGGGCAGGCCGAGTTCGTCCGCGTGCCGCTCGCATCCACCACCCTCATTCCCATGCCCGAGGCGTTGGCGGGGATGGACCGCCAGAAGACCATGCTGCCGCTTGTGGACGTGATGTCCACGGCGTGGCACGGGCTGCGACGGGCGGGGATCAAGCCCGGCGACAACGTGGTCGTGATCGGCGACGGGGCGGTGGGGTTGTGCGCGGTCCACGGGGCCTCCGCCCTGGACGGCGCGAACATCATCTGTCTGGGGCACCACGAGGACCGCCTCGAGGTCGCCCGCCAGATGGGCGCAACGGCGGTGGTGACCTCGCGCGACACCGACGAGATCGCAGAGCAGGTGCGCGAGATGACGGGCGGCGAGGGTGCCCATGTGGTCGTGGACTCCATCTCGGGCAAGTCGTCCATGGCGGCGGCGCACGCCACGGTGCGGGCGGGCGGGTCGATCGCGTGTCTGGGCATGGACCACTTCATGCAGAACGTTCCCGAGATCAACTGGTTCGACCAGTTCCTGCGCAACATCACGATCACGGGTGGGCTGGTGCCGGGGCCGGCCTACTTCCCGGAACTGCTCGCCGCCGTCCTGTCGGGTCGGCTCGACCCGGCGCCGGTTCTCACGACCGAGTTACCGCTTGACGACGCCGCCGATGGATACCGCAGGATGCAGTCCCGCGAGGAGGGCGTCATCAAGGTCTGTCTCACTCCCGCATGAGCGAGGCCGTCACCGGCGCTCTGGAGGCTGCGGGGCAGGAGCGCCTCGCGGCCTCGATACGCGCCTTGCCGGCCGTCCCGCGCGATGCGATCTGCCGTCAGGTCGCATCCCTCGATCTGACTCTGGTCGCGCGGCTCGTGGACGAACTCGTGCGTGCCCCGGTGCCGACGCGGCCCCCGGTCATCGGGCCCGCCGAGGTGGACCACCGTCCGTCCGACGCTGCCGGGGTCAGTCGCCGCCGGATGGCGTTCGAGGCAGGAGAGCAGGCACTGCGGGAGGGGCGGGTGGCGGTGGTGCTGCTGGCGGGCGGGCAGGGCACCCGTCTGGGATTCCCGCACCCCAAGGGGATGCTGCCCATCGGGCCGGTGAGCGACGCGACGCTGTTCGAGGTCCATGCCGCCGGGGTGGGGGCCACCCGCAGGCGCTACGGCTCTGACCTTCCCCTGTACCTCATGACGTCCCACGTCAACGATGCCGAGACCAAGGACTTCCTGGCCCGGCACATGCTCTTCGGGCTGCAGCCGGAGTCGGTGACCACCTTCATCCAGGGGATGCTCCCGGTCGTTGATCATCTGACCGGCGACATCCTGCGCTCGGCACCGGACCGGTTGGCGCTGTCGCCCGACGGGCATGGCGGGATCTTCCGGGCGATGGGCCATGCGGCGATCCTGGGTGATCTCGAGGAGCGCGGGATCGACATCATCATGACGTTTCAGGTGGACAACCCACTCATGCGACCCGCCGACCCGGAGTTCATCGGCGCCCACCTGCTCGCGCGAGCCGAGATGTCCACTCTGGTCGTGGCCAAGACGGCTGCTGAGGAGCGCATGGGGGTGATGGCCACCGTGGACGGGCGCACGGCGCTCGTGGAGTACACCGATCTGCCGCCGGACCTCGGGGGCGCCCTCGACGACGACGGTGGGCTGGTGTACTGGGCGGGTTCCACGGGGGTTCACTGTCTGGACCGCGCGTTCGCCACGCGCCTTGCCACCGGCCGCGCCGCGCTGCCCTTCCATCGCTCCGGGAAGCGGGTGGTCGCGGTGGACGATCCCGCTCCGGTCGGGACGAACGCGGTCACGTTTGAGGCATTTATGTTCGATGCCCTGCCCCTGGCCGTGCGCACTGCCACGGTGGAGATGGCGCGCGAGGAGCGGTTCGCCCCGGTCAAGAACGCGGAGGGCCCGGACTCGATCGCCACCTGCACGGCTGCGATGGTGGCGCGCGCAGCGCGGTGGCTGGAGCAGGCAGGCGTGGCCGTTCCCAGGGCGGACGACGGCACGAGCACCTTCCCCATCGAGATTGATCCGCGCTGTGCCCAGAGCGCGGGCGATCTGGCGGGGCGTCTGCCGTCCGACCTCATCGTGGACGGGCCGCTCCTGCTCGACCGCTAGGCGGCGCGGGGAGTGGTTCCCCGGATGGCCTACTGCACGGAGCGCGCCACTGCGAGCAGCGGGTATGCCCGGGGTGCGCTCAGTTCGAACTGCCCCCCGATCCTGGGCACGTAGCCGCCCCAGGTGATGATGCGCCACGTGGTGCTGACGCAATCGCGCGCGCGCCCGAGATCGGCGAAGGTGCGCGTGGTGCACCGGAACCGCAGCGGGTCGCCGGCGGTGCAGTCCCGCCCCGCGGCGGTCACGTTCTGGAAGGTGACGGCCGCGGTGCGCCATGTGTAGCGGGCGATCGCCTGCTGACGGCCGTCGCACACGGTGTGCTCCCCCTCGACCGGTTGCTGGGTGGTCAGCCGGATGCGCTCGAGCACCGCCCCATTGGTGGAGCGGGGGTAGGCGATGCTGCCGCCCTGCACACCCTGGGCCACATCT
>CAMAVU010000075.1 GCA_945861935.1 Bifidobacterium breve
TGTCCAGCACCACGACATCCCCGCACGCCTCGGCGCCCGCGACCCCTTGGGCATCGGGGTGCGCGATTCTGCCCGCCCCCACCGGGGTGGCCAGATGACGCATCACCTCACGCGGGTACGGTGGCATTCCACGACGCTAGCCGGGCCGACTGTTCTCTGGGAACAATTGTCTTGAGGAAATCTTGAGGCAGACCGGTTCGCCGGGCCATAGGGTTCCCGCAGCGAGGCCCCCCGCGTCGGACGTCCCGCCCCCCACGGGACGTCTGCGACGCCCGGGCACGCCGAGGGGGATGGCATGTGACCCCACCGTGCCGCTCCGGGGCGTGATCCGAACCTGCCTTACACAGGTCGGGCGAAGGGCGGGACCTCGCGTTATGCGGCCCCGACTCCATCACCCTGGTCACGGGATACGGCTCGGAACCAAGTCCGGTCGCGCACACGGTCGGGTCATCCACGACAGTAGTACGCGCGCCTACGCCCCCGCCGCCGCGGGGGGCACGGTGGAGCGGACGGCCAGATCACGCAGTTGCGCGTCGTCCACGCCCGCCGGGGCACCCGTGAGGGGGTCGGCCCCCGTCGCGGTCTTCGGGAAGGCGATGACATCGCGGATGGACCGCTCGCCGGCGAGAAGCATGACCAACCGGTCGAGCCCGAGGGCGATTCCACCGTGCGGTGGTGCCCCCAGACGCAGAGCCCGCAGCAGGAAGCCGAAGCGGTCGTCGGCCTCCTCCGGACGGATGCCGATCGCCTCGAACACTGCCGCCTGAATGGCCTGATCATGGATACGGATGGAGCCGCCGCCGATCTCGATCCCGTTCAGCACCACGTCGTACGCGAGACTGCGCACCTCGCCGGGGGCCGATCCGATCCCGCCCACGTCGTCCGGGTGCGGCGCGGTGAACGGGTGGTGCAGGGGATCCCAGCGGCCCTCTCCGGCGTTCCAGCCCACCAGCGGGAACCCGTCCACCCACACCGGCGCCCAGACGCCGTCGGGGATCAGCCCATGCCGTTCGGCGAAGCGGCCCCGCAACGTGCCGAGCACGTCCGAGACCACCGCTTCCTCATCCGCCACGAGCACGATGAGGTCCCCCGGCGAACCCCCCAGATCTGCGGCGAGGCCGTCGAGGAACCGCGCCACGGGTGAGCGCAGCGAACCATCCTCCTGCACCACCGCCCACACGAGGCCCTTCGCCCCGAGCGCCTGCGCCTCCACCATCAACTCGTCGCCATCCTTGCGCGAGAGGCCGTCGCCCGCACCCGGCACCACCAGTCCCCGCACCACCCCGCCTGCCTCGGACACCGCGCGGAACACTGCGAAGTCGGTGCGCCCTGCGGCCCCGGTCCAGTCGTGGATCTCCATGCCGACGCGCAGGTCGGGGCGATCCGTGCCGAAGCGCCGGATCGCGTCGGCGAATGAGATCCGCGGGAACGGGGTGGGCAGGGCGATACCCGCCTCAGCGAAGCACGCGACGAGCACCTGTTCGGTGAGTCCCTCGATGTCCGCGGGCTCGACGAATGATGCCTCGATGTCGAGTTGGGTGAACTCGGGCTGGCGGTCGGCGCGCAGATCCTCATCGCGGAAGCAGCGGGCGATCTGGTAGTAGCGCTCGATACCGCCGACCATCAGCAGTTGCTTGAACAGTTGCGGACTCTGGGGCAGGGCATACCACTCACCCTGATTCAGCCGGGACGGCACCAGGAAGTCACGGGCCCCCTCGGGGGTGGACCGGGTCAGCACGGGCGTCTCGACCTCGAGGAACCCCTCGTCATCGAGCACCCGGCGCATCGCGCGCACGACACGTGAACGCAACTCCAGAGCCGCGAGGCGCCGCGGGCGGCGGATGTCGATGTACCGGTACGTGAGCCTGAGTTCCTCGGAGGGCTCGGTGCCCTCGTCCTCCACCGAGAACGGCACGGGTACCGTCTCGGCGAGCCGCTCCATCCCCGTGACCGCGATCTCCACCGCACCGGTCGGGATGCGCGGGTTGACGGTCCCGGCCGAGCGCGCGACCACCGTCCCGTCCACGCAGATCACGTCCTCGAGGTGCAGGCGCTCGGCGGCCGCATGGGCAACGGGTGCCTGCTCGGGGTGGAATACCAACTGCACGATGCCGCTCCGGTCGCGCAGGTCGATGAAGATGACCCCGCCGTGGTCGCGGCGGCGATGTACCCACCCGGACACACGCAGCGGCTGCCCGACCGCCCCGGCGGCGTCCACCGCGGTGTGTGTGCGATATCGCGCCGCGCCGATCACGCCTGTCCCCCGGCTGCCGTGATGTGCTCCTGTATCCGCCCCATGGGAACCTCCGACTGATCACCGGTCTGCATGTCGCGCACCGTCGCTACCCCGTCCGCGTGCTCGCGTGGCCCGACGATCACCACGTACCGCGCCCCGAGCCCCGACGCATGACGCATCATGGCCTTCAGCCCCTTCCCCGCCGTGCCGGCCTCGACCCTCAGCCCGGCCCGGCGCAGATCCCGCAACGCGGGCATCCACTCCATCCGGATCCCGGCATCGGTGATGGCGAGGTATGCATCCACGAGCGGCATACCGGACGTTTCGTCACCCAGAGCCAGCGTAATGCGCTCGATACCCGTGCCGAACCCGACCCCGGGCACGTCGGGACCCCCGAGCGACGCCACGAGGCCGTCGTAGCGTCCCCCGCCGCCGATGCCGGCCTGTGCGCCCAGCCGGTCGCACGTGAACTCGAACACCGTTCGCGTGTAGTAGTCGAGCCCGCGCACCAGCGCCGGGTCCTCCTCGTAGGTGATGCCCATCAGCCTCAGTGCCTCGAGCACCCGCTCGTGGTGTTCCCGGGCCTCGTCCGTGAGGTTGTCGAGCAGCCGCGGCGCATCGGCCATCACGCTCCGCACGGCATCGTCCTTCATGTCGAAGAGTCGGAGCGGGTTGTCGTGCATCCGGTCGCGCACGTCCTGAGGCAGCGCATTCCCGTGGCGCGCCAGGTGCGCGAGCAGCAACTCGCGATACGGGCCACGGGTATCCGGGTCCCCCATGCTTGAGATGCGCAGCCGCACGCCGGGCACGCCGAGACGCTCGTACACCTCGGCAAGCAGGGCGATCATCTCGGCGTCGAGCAGGGGGTCCTCGCTGCCGAAAGCCTCGGCACCCACCTGCCAGTGCTCGCGAAAGCGCCCGCTCTGCGGCGCCTCGTAGCGGAACATCGGCGCCAGGTACCAGAGCTTGACCGGCTGGGGCAACTTGTGCATCCCGTGTTCCGCATAGGCTCTGGCGACGGGCGCGGTGCCCTCCGGCCGCAGGGTGAGGCTGCGCCCTGCCCGGTCGTCGAACGTGTACATCTCCTTGCGGACGATGTCCGTGGCCGTACCGACTCCCCGCTCGAAGACCGCGGTCTCCTCAAAGGTGGGCGTGACGATCCGGCCGAAGCCGTGCGACGCCATGAGATCCGTGGCGACGCCCTCGATCGCGGCACGCACCCGGGCCTCCGCGGGCAGCACGTCCCGCGTCCCCTTGGGAGCCCGCGGGGCCATCGCTAGCGCCTGCCCATCTTCCGCTCCCAGCGCCGCATGGCCATGCGGTGCGCCACGCGGTCGAGAATCATCCCGAGCGGGATCATGGCGATGCCCATGATGAGCGCGTAGATGAACGCGGTCGTGGGCGAGTCACCGTTGAGGTAGTACATGAAGGCGAAGAACAGGACCCCGGCGATGCCAGCGCGGACGAGCACGCTCTTCATCCCGGCACGGCGCGGCGCCCCCTTCGGCAGGCCGTCGGTGCGACCGGAGGCCGACCCGCCGCTGGACCCCGAGGCGACATTCGCCTCGTGGCGGGGATTGCTGACCGGGGGCGGTCCGGCCTTGGGCCTGCGGCGGCGCTTGGGGGCGATGGGTCAGTCCTCCGTTGTCTCGATGATCTGATCGGGCAGCAGCCGGGGCAGCCCCAGTGTCTCGGGGGGCATGCCGACGAGGGCATCCCGCGGCACCAGACCCACGAGTTCCGAGTCCCCGGCGACGAGGCCACGTGCGGAGGCCTCGTGCCGCACCCTCTCGACCACCGCCCGAAGCGGCGTGCGTTGGTAATCCTCCACGTTCATCGAGACCTGCGCAAGGCCCGTGCGGGAGCACATGACCCCGAGCGCCCGCACCGAGGGGAGGCCGCCATCCGCACCGCCCTCGCGCACGGCCGCCGCGACGGCCCGTGCATCCTCCTCATCAGCGCCCGGCAGCCAGATGTTCCAGGCGACGAGCGGTGCCCGGGCGCCCACCAGAACCACCCCTGCGGTGGGGTGTGGCAGCGCCGGTCCGGCATC
>CAMAVU010000076.1 GCA_945861935.1 Bifidobacterium breve
TCCGGGACGGGCCGCGGCCCGTCGCCCATGTAGGCCCAGACGATCTCGCCGCACTCAGGGCACCCGGGCAGCGCAGCACGGTTGTTGATGCGGAACTGGCACGCGACGCACGCGTATATCCCGGGAACCTGCTGACCGGCGTGGTAGCAGGGCTTGCCGAGCCGCTGCTCGGCACGCTGGGCGCCCTGCGCGGGCGAGAGGTTGTGGCCCGTCGCTGCTGCGGTCCATCCTGGGCCGCGTGTCGGTCCTCTGGTACCCATCGTTGTTCCCCCTTCGCGTATAATCCGCAATCGGGCTGCATCCTACCGTGCGATCGCATGCCCTCTGATCGTGATGAGCGCGGGTGGAGGGTGAGAGATGCGCGTCGCCTGCGCACAGATCAACACGGTGGTGGGTGATCTCGAGGGGAACCTCGAGCGCATCCGCGACGCGGTGCGACGAGCCCAGGCCGCGGGCGCCACGATCACCCTGACGCCGGAACTGGCCCTCACGGGGTACCCGCCCGAGGACCTGCTGCTCCGCCCATCCTTCGCGGCCGCGTCGCGGGATGCCCTGGACGCTCTCGCACGGGACGTGACCGAGGGCGTGGTGATCGTGGGGTTCGTGGACCACGATGAGGACGTCCGCAACGCGGCGGCCGTTCTCGCCGACGGGTGCGTGCAGGCCGTCTACCACAAGCGCTTCCTTCCCAACTACGGCGTGTTCGACGAGGCCCGGTACTTCCGGGCCGGCACCGGACCCCTGGTGCTCGACATCGAGGGCGCGCGGGTCGGCGTCGTGATCTGCGAGGACATCTGGTACCCCGCGCCGGTCGCGGCCCAATTGGCCGAGGCCCGCCTCGACCTGATCGCGTGCATCTCGGCCTCGCCGTTCCACCTCGCGAAGGCCGATGGGCGGGAACGGATGCTCGCCACGCGGGCATACGACAGTTCGGCCGCCCTCGCGTATTGCAACCAGGTCGGCGGGCAGGACGAGCTCGTGTTCGATGGCCGGTCCGTGATCATCGACTCCGCCGGGGATCTGATCGCACGTGCTCCGGTGTTCGACGAGGCGCTCCTCATCGCGGACATCCCGCTCGACCGTGCATCCGGGCGGCGGCTCCGGGAGCCGCTTCTCCGGCGGCTGGAGCCCTCGGAGGCGTATGCCGCGCATCCCGTGGACCTCGCCCCCGTTCCCGCCGCCGGCGGCGAGGGCAGCATCGTCGCCTCCATGCCCTCGCGCGAGGGAGAACTCTGGGGGGCGCTCGTGCTCGGGGTGCGGGACTACGTGGACAAGAACGGGTTTCCCGGCGTCATCATCGGCCTCTCGGGCGGTATCGACTCGGCGCTCACCGCGGCTCTGGCTGTTGATGCGCTCGGAGCGGACCGGGTGCGGGGGGTCGCGATGCCGTCGGTGTTCACCAGTGGGCAGAGCACCGACGATGCCGCTGCGCTCGCGACCGCCTTGGGCATCCGGTTCGACGTCATCCCGATCGCGCCGGTCGTGGAGGCATTCGAGGCCCGGCTCGCCGACATGTTCGAGGGGCTGCCGCCCGATGTTGCCGAGGAGAACCTGCAGGCCCGCGTGCGCGGCACCGTGCTGATGGCCATCAGTAACAAGCATGGCGACATGGTGCTGGCCACCGGGAACAAGAGCGAGATGTCGGTGGGCTACTCGACGATCTACGGCGACATGGTCGGCGGGTTCGCCCCGCTGCGTGACGTGTCGAAGACCTGGGTGTACCGGCTGGCGTCGTGGTGGAACCGCGAGGCGGGCCGGGAGGTGATCCCGCAGGCAACCATTGACCGTCCGCCCACGGCCGAGTTGCGGCCCGATCAGCGTGACTCCGATTCGCTTCCCGAGTACGAGGTGCTCGATCCGATTCTCGAGGCATACATTGAGCACGACCTCCCGCCCGCGGCGCTGGTGGAGCGCGGTTTCCCGCGCGATGCGGTCGAGCGGGTGGCCGGGCTTGTCGATCGCGCGGAGTACAAGCGCCGTCAGGGTCCCCCCGGCGTCAAGACCACGCCCCGGGCTTTCGGGCGCGATCGCCGCATGCCCATCACCAATCGGTTTGGCGCGCGCTAGGCGCGCTGGGGCCGGGTGCGCGGCCCTGGCTCTGGTGTTCGGGCTCGCTGGGCTTCCGGCCGTGGGCATGGGGTCGCCCCATCGCATCGCGATGACCGCTGGCAGCGCCACGCTCATCGTGTCGTTCGCCGGCGTGCCGTTGGGAGACACGGCACAGGCGGCGCTTGCGGGCCTGGGCGAGGTATCTGCCGTGGCGCCCGAGGCCGGGGTCTGGGCCATCCGGGGCCCGGCGGATGCCGCCGTGCGGGCTGCCGCCCTGCGCCGGGAGGGGGTGCGGTCGGCCGAGTGGTCGCTCGTCCGTCGTACCGACGAGCACATCCGCGCGTCGGCGGCGCCAGCGGCACCGCATCCCCTCACGCCGGTGACCACGCCCTCCGACACGTACTACGCCGACGGCCGGCAGTGGGCGCTCTTCCCGCCGGCCACCACGTGGGGCATTGACCTGACGGGTACACCCGCGCGCCCGCGAATCGCCATCCTCGACAGCGGGATTGACTCGACGCACCCGGAGTGGCGTGGGACCGGGTCACTCCTCGTGCGCCCGTACAGCGCCTGGACGGATCGCGAGGAGGCCGAGGACTGGGGACGAACCGGCCACGGCACCCACGTCGCAGGGACCGCTGCCGCGCCCGCCAACGGGATCGGCGTGGTCGGCGTGGCGCCCGGCACACCCGGCACGGGCGAGGTCATCGCTGTGCAGATCTCGGATCGTGACGGGTACTCCAGCGACGAGACGATGATCAAGGGCATCCGGTGGGCCGTGCGCAACGGTGCCCAGGTCATCAACATCTCGGCGGGCGGCGCGGGCGAGAACCCGTCCTTCCAGCGGGTGGTGGACTGGGCGTTCTCCAACGGCGCGCTCATCATCGCCTCGGTGGGGAACGACGGCCAGGATTCCGCGTCCGTCAACTACCCCGCGGGCTACTGGGGGGTGCTGGGTGTCGCTGCTCAGTGCGCGGGGTCCACCAGTGCCCCTGACTGCCCCACGCCATACGGCCTCGCCCGGTTCAGCAACCGCAACCGCTCGGTGGACGTGGTGGCGCCGGGCGTGGACATCGTGTCGTCGGTGCCCACGCGCGTGCGGCAGGGCGAGGTGTCGTCCGGGTATGCGGTCAAGGAGGGCACGTCCATGGCGACCCCCTTCGTCGCCGGGGTCGCGGCACTCGTCTTCGCCGCGAACCCCGGGGCCACGCCGTTCCAGGTGCTGCGGCAGATCAAGAACACGGCGACCGACATGGGCCGACCGGGGCGTGACCCCTCTACGGGAGCGGGCCTCATCAACCCGCGGGCAGCCGTGACCCTGCCCCTGCCCGCGGACGACCCGTATGAGTCCAATGCCGATGTCGTCGAGGTGCTGGGCGACCGGGCCCTCGTGCCGCCGGCCACCGTCACGAATGCGTTCATCGACGTTCACGATGACCCCGTGGACATGTACCCCGTGACGCTGCGCCGTGGGCAGATCCTCAGACTCTCCGCCCGGTCGCCGCATGCGACGCTCCGGCTGGCCCTGTGGGAACCGGGCACGGACACGATCGAGGAGGGGAGATCCGCTGCCTCAACCCTGCGTGCGTCGCGCACGCCCCACCTCGACTACCTGGCCACGCGCACGGGTCGTTGGTATGTGGCGGTGCGGGTCGGCACGGGCAGCGGTCGTTACCGGCTCACGCTGAGCCGCTAGGTGTCCTACTTACACACGTTGTGAACACGGCTGATGGGTGGCCGGTTCCCGATGCCGCTGTGAAGTCTCCTTCGATTGTAGGTACGCAGCCACGAGCCAAGGGCCCGCGTGCGGGCCCTTGAGCTTGGCCACTCATGGGCATATGCCCATTCACGCTTCATCGTCTGGATGAAGCGTTCTGCCTTCCCGTTCCACGGGGGTGTGTAGGGAGGCGTGAGGATGTGCTTCGCGCCATGGGCGCGAAGCGTGTCTTGGAAGATCCTGGCCGTCCGGTAGTTCCTCGCGTTATCGGTCATCACCGCCTCGGCCGGCTTCATCCCGATTTCGGTGAAGTGCGAAAGCGCC
>CAMAVU010000077.1 GCA_945861935.1 Bifidobacterium breve
CTCGCCCACAGCGCTTCGCAGCGCGCCGGTGCCGCGCCCGTGGATCACGCGCACGGTGGCCAGCCCCGCCTGAGCCGCGAGGTCCACGTGGTCGCGCACGGCGCGGCGGGCGGCATCCGCGCGCCAGCCCCGCACGTCGAGTTCGGGCGACACCGGCGGGGCCGCGGGACGCGCCTCCGGCCGTGGGGGCGGTGCCGCGGCGGCGGCTGGCGTGGTATCGAGCGCGAGACGGGCAAGCGGAACGCGCACACGGGCTGACGGCCCCTGCAACTCGGCCACGCCACCCTCGATGGCGATCACCACCCCGCGCACGCCGAGGGCCATGTCCACGGCCGGCTCCCCCACCTCCGGCGCACGCCCATGGGCCACCGGGCCAACGATGTTGCCGAGGTGATCCGCGGCACGACGGGCCGCATCATCGGCCGCACCCAGTCGCCGGTCACGATCGCGCTGGAGGTTGGGGGAGCGGCGATCCCCCTCCTGGAGCCGGCGCCCGGCAGCGATCTCGCTTCGGAGAGTCGCGAGATCGCGCCTGAGCGCCGCCAGTTCCACCTCGGCGTCGGCGCGCATGCGCGCACGCTCCTGGTCCGCACGGGCCCGGAGCCTGTCCCGATCCCGCTCGGCCTCGCGCCGCTCGCGCTCAGCGGCGGCCCGCTCTCCGGCGGCGGCGGCGCGGTCGCGCTCCGCCCCGTCCCGGGCACGCTCAGCATCCTCGGTGAGCCCGGCCAGGGCGGCACGCTCGTCTCCCATCGCCTGGCGCGCACGCTCCAGCACGCGTGCCGGCATCCCGAGCCGCTCGGCGATGCCGATGGCGTGAGACCCCCCGGAGCCGCCAACCGCCAGCCGGTAGGTGGGCGTCAGAGTGGCGGGGTCGAGCCCCACCGCGGCGTTAGCGGCCCCGTCCGCCTCAAGCGCCCATGACTTCACCTCGGGCGAGTGTGTGGTGGCCAGCACCAGAGTCCCACGCTCCAGAAGGTCGCCCAGTACGGCCTGGGCGATGGCCGCGCCCTCCGCTGGGTCCGTGCCCGCCCCCACCTCATCCAGCAGGACCAGCGACCGAGGGCCCGCCCGGTCGAGAACACCGATGAGAGTGCGCACATGCGCGGAAAACGTCGAGAGGCTCTCGGTGATGGACTGCTCATCGCCGATGTCCGCCAGCACATCGTCGAACACCGGGAGTCGCACGCGGTCCGCCGGAGGCTCGATACCGCACTGGTGCAGCAGGGCGAACAGCCCCAGCGTCTTCAGCGACACCGTCTTGCCCCCGGTATTCGGCCCGCTCACGACCAGCGCACGTATGGAGGTCAGGTCGAGGTTGATGGGCACTGCGCCCGCGGGATCGAGCAGCGGATGCCGGGCGCCCTCGAGCAGCGGCTCGCCCTCCTCCACGGGTGAGCCGCGCCAGGCACGCGACAGCGACGCGCGGGCCAGCCGCAGGTCGATCTCAGCCAGCACCCCCACCGCGATGTCGAGGGCCTGCCCGTGCTCCTCGACCAGCGCCCGCAGGGCGGCCAGCACCGTGGCCAGCTCCTCCCGCTCGCGCACCTGGGCCTCGCGTACCCGGTTGCTCGCCTCCACCACCGGCAGTGGCTCCACGAAGAGCGTGCCGCCCGAGTCGGAGGTGTCGTGGACGATGCCGGGCACTGCCGAGCGCGACGACGCCTTCACCGCCAGCACCGGCCGCCCCGCCCGCTCGGTGATGAAGCCCTCCTGCAGGTGGGCCCTGACCGCCTGCGCCACCTCGCGAAGCGCCTCCTGCACCTGCCGGCGGAGTTCGGCAACATCGCGCCGGGCACGCGCGAGGCCGGGCGACGCGTCGTCCCGGATTCCGCCGCGGCCGTCGAGGGCTGTGCCCAGCCGCATCGCCACGCGGCTCATCACCGCCGGGGAAATACGCGCAGCCAGATCGGCCGTCAGGGGTGCCACGTCCGAATGCCCGGCGGCGGCGGCATGCATCTCAGTCGCAACCTCTGCCGTGGCCTTGATGCGCTCGAGCGCAACGATCTCCAGGCCCGCGCCGCGCCGGGCATCGCCGATGTCGTTGCGCACGTCGTGCGCGCCGCCTGGACCCGACATCCCACGCCCCCAGAGCAGCGCGGCCTCACGCGCGATCTCACGCAGCGATGCCACCTCACTCCGATCGGACGAGGGCTCCAGCGCGCGCGCCAGCGCGGCCCCGGCCTCGAACGAGGTCAGGCCCGCCAAACGCTCACGGACCGCCGGCAGTTCCAAGAGGTTGATGGCGTGGGGATCCATGCACACATGGTGCCGTGTCGGGCCCTCCGCGGGAAGCGGTCCACCGCCAACCCGAGCGGCTGCCCCCACATCGGGACGCCCGGATTCGAACCGGGGACCCCCTGCTCCCAAAGCAGGTGCGCTACCAGGCTGCGCCACGTCCCGTGCGACGCGAGGCTATCAGCGGGGCCCCGGCGTAGGATCATGCCGTGCCGAACCCCCGCACCATCGTGGTCACCGGTGCCTCCAGCGGCATCGGACGCGACGCCGCCCTGCACCTGAACGCCGCCGGATATCGCGTGGTGGCCACCGTCCGGCGCGAGGAGGATGCCGTCGCCCTCACCGATGAGGCCGCAGCACCCGCCGCGCTCATCCCGGTCCAGTGCGATGTCACGTCGGACGACGACGTGGCGTATCTGGCCCAGCGCCTGGGCGAACTCGTGGGCGATGCCGGACTGTTTGCGATGTTCAGCAACGCCGGCGTGGCCAACATGTCTGGCGACGTCACTGCCGAGGGGTGCCCGCTCCCCACCCTCGCGCGTCTGATGGAGGTGAACTATCTGGGGTCCGTGCGCGTGATCCAGGCCCTCCTGCCGCTGCTGCGCAGCGCGAAGGGCACTCTGGTGATCAACAGCGCCCTGATGACCCGCACGGTGCTGCCGTACAACGGGGGGTATGCCCCGTCCAAGGCGGCACTCGAGGCCTGGGCCGACCAGTTGCGGCGCGAGGTACGACCCCACGGGGTGCGCGTTGTGTGCATCCGCGCGGCGGCCATCGCCACCCCGCTCGAGGCCAAGCAGGATGCGTCGAGCGTGCCTGCCGACGGCCCGTACCCCGAGCAGCACGCGTTCATCCAGGGTGGCCTCGTGCTGATGCGCAAGAAGGCGTTGGAGGCCGCGCTACAGCCCAGGCGGGTGTCGGAACTGGTCCAGCACACGATTGAGAACCCCCGACCGCGGCTCAAGCCCATCGTGGGCGGTAACGCGCGTCCCATCTGGCTGATCGGGGGACTGCCCCTGCGCCTGCAGGACGCCATGATGGCCCGGGTAACGCGCCGCATGACCCGAGCCGGGACGGACGCGACCGCGGACTGACCCAACCGCGGGGACAGT
>CAMAVU010000078.1 GCA_945861935.1 Bifidobacterium breve
AGGCGTTCGACGAGATCCGCGCCAGGCTGGCGGGCATGGGGCTTCCCTCCATGTCCATCAGCGAGGTGAAGGGCTCCGGCCGTCAGGGCGGGTACACCGAGAGCTACCGGGGGGCGAAGGCGACCATCTTCATGCGTCCCAAGCTCAAGTTGGAGGTCGTGCTGGACGACGCCGATGTGGCGCGCGCAGTGGATGTCATCCTCGAACTCGCCCACACGGG
Organism: Bifidobacterium breve; assembly: GCA_945861935.1. Lineage (GTDB taxonomy): Bacteria > Actinomycetota > Thermoleophilia > Miltoncostaeales > Miltoncostaeaceae > SYFI01. The sequence continues at coordinate 221 of CAMAVU010000078.1, forward strand.
AGAGCCAGGGGACGGCAAGATCTTCATCATCCCGGTGGACGACGCCGTGCGCGTCCGCACCGGGGAGCGCGGGGACATCGTCCTCGCGGCGCATTCCGAGGATGCGCCGTAGGGCGTGAGCCCGCGGTCACAGATGAGGCTCCAGGGGAGCCCCCGTCCGTTATCCGGGCGGGGGCTCCCCGTCGTTCGGGCCCGGTGCCTCGGCGGGCAGCAGCAGGGTGAACCGTGCGCCGCCTCCGGGTGCATCGTCCACCGTTAGGTCGCCCCCGAGCGCCTGCGCCAACTGGAGGGCGATGGCGAGGCCCAGGCCCGACCCCTGATGGCCGTCCGGGCTCTCGTTGGAGTGGAAGGGCTCGAACACCGTCGTGCGCATCCCGACCTCGACCCCCGGCCCCGTGTCGCTGACGGCGGCCACGACGCCGCCGCCGGGCCGTCTGTGGGCCGAGATGGTGACGCTCCCCCCCGCTGGCGTCCAGCGGATCGCGTTGTTGATGAGGTTGCCGATGATCTGCTGCACGCGGTCCGGATCGGTCGCGATCTCGGGCAGGTCGCCGATGTCCTGCACGACGGTGAGGCCGCAGCCCGCGGCGGTGGAGGAGAGGGCGTCTGCGGCCGCCCGGATGGGCTCGGCGGCGTCCAGCGTGATGATGTAGATACGGAAGCGGTTGGCGTCCATGCGTGCGAGGTCGAGCAGGTCCGTCACCAGCACCTCGAGTCGGGTCGCCTCCGACGTGATGGCCGCCAGCGAGCGCGGCACCGCGGCATCTGGCACCACGCCGTCGGTCAGGGCGAGCGCGTGCCCACGGATCGCCGTGAGCGGCGTGCGCAGGTCGTGCGTCACGCGCATCAGGAACTCACGGGCGACGCGGTCACGCCGGGCCAGTTGGCGCACCATCGCGTTGAAGGACCGGGCAACGGCGTCGAGTTCGTCGGCGCCGCCCTCGGCCACCTCGGTGTGCAGATCGCCCTCGGCCACACGGCGTGCTGCCTGCTCGAGGTCCCGGAGCGGGCGCGTGGCCCGGCGCGTGATCCAGAGCACCAGCACCACGGCCACGAGCAGTCCCAGGGCGATGGCCAGCAGCACGGGGCCCAGCACGTCTCCCCACGACGCAGCCACCTGGGCCTGGGGGCGCGTGAGCACGATCGCGCCGAGGTACCTCCCGTTCACGGCCACAGGTGCCGCTGCGGCGAACGTCGCCGTGGTGGCGCCCGTGGGCGTGAACAGGAAGCCCTGCGAGCCGTCCTGAACCAGCAGCCAGGGGTCGAGGTCCCGGGCAACGGTTTCGGGCAGGCCCCCCGTCGGGTCCACAGCGCCCGGTGACAGCGCCAGGCCGACGTAGTACAACCGCGTGCCCGGCCCGGCGAGCTCCTCGAGGTTGCCGATCGGTTCACTGGTCGAGAACTCCATGCCGGCGGACAGTGCCGTTGCCGCGCGTTCCGTGACGAGTCCGGCTACAGCCCGCGCCTGGCGGTCGAGTTCCGCCCGGGCCGTGCCAGTGACCTCGCTGCGGATCAGCGACACCGCGATGCCCGCGAACAGCAGGGCGGCCACCACGAGCCCGGCGACGGCGCCGAGCGCAACGCGTCCGGAGAGGCTCGCCCACGGCCGCCGGCGGGCCGGCGGCGAGGTCACCGCCGGGCCGGGACCTTGTAGCCAGTACCCCACACGGTCTCGATGGGGCACGCGTCGCCAAGTTTGCGGCGGAGCTGGCGCACATGGACGTCAATGGTGCGGCTATCGCCGAGGAAGGTGTATCCCCACACACGCTCGAGCAACTGCTCACGGCTGAGGACGAGGCCCCGCGCCTGCACCAGAGCCGTCAGCAGGTCGAACTCCTTCGGCGTGAGGGCGATCTCCTCACCGCGCACGAACACCTCGCGGGGACCGATCTCAACACGCAGGTCGGCCACCTCGAGCACGGGGGGGATGTCGGGATCGGGCGGCGCCGACTGTGCATCGGAGCGACGCAGCACCGCCCGCACGCGGGCGACCAGTTCACGGGGGTCGAACGGCTTGGTGACGTAGTCGTCGGCTCCGAGCTCGAGCCCGACCACCTTGTCCACGGCGTCGTCCCGGGCGGTCAGCATGAGGATGGGCATCCCCGCGCCGCCCTGCCGGATGCGGCGCGTGACCTCGAACCCATCCACGCCCGGCAGGTTCAGGTCGAGGAGCAGCAGGTCCGGGCGCTCCGCCGCGATGCGCTCAAGGGCGACGTCACCGCGCCCGGCCACCTCCACGCGAAACCCCGCCGCCTCCAGATACATCTTCGCGAACGAGGCGATGTTCGGTTCATCCTCAGCGATGAGGATGAATGGCTGTTCTCCGGTGGAGCCCATGGCGTCCGCCGGAGGTTACCCCCGCGCCCCCCGTGGCGTCGCGCGCAGGGGCAGCACAATCGGTCGGAGAGGCCAGCTCTCGGCCGGCCGGCTGTTGAGGCGGAACGTCCCCACGCCGTCCAACTGCACGCGTCCGATGCCCGTCACCGAGAGCATGACGTTGCCATCGCCACGGAAGGTCATGCGGACCTTGGTGCCCATGATGCTGATGCGCTGTTTCGCGCCCGGCTTCAGGCGGATCGAGCGAACGCGCGCCGTGGACGTTGTCCCTGCCCTGGCGCGGGGCAGGGGGCGGAGCACCGGCCGACCGCGCAGGCAGACCTGGGCGTCACCTGCGCTGTCCACCACGCGCACGTCCATGCCACCGACATCCCCGAATGCCCACACGTTCCCCGATGCGACGACGTCACCTGCCCCGTCGATCTCCACCTGCTCACCGACGACGATGGGCCCGCGTGGGGTCGGAACGATCGCGCAGGCGCGCGCCGACGCCCCGGCTCCGAGCGCGGGGACCGTCGCGGCCGTGACCAGAGCCAATGCGAGCAGGCGCTTCACCGGTGACATCGTGCCCCAAGGACGTGGTCGGTGGAAGGGAATCGCGTAAGGCCTTTGTAAGCGCCGCCCCCTACGGGTCGAGCCTGATGCCTTCCTCGATCTTCACGGGCTGCTGGCGGGTCGGCTCGAGCGCGACCTGCTCCTGCACGATGGGGCCAGCCGGGGCCTCCGTGGCGACCGGCCCCGTGGCCTCGCCCTCCGGGACGGGCCGCGGCCCG